>NZ_CVTV01000018.1:0-304070 GCF_900004865.1 Pseudomonas sp. 37 R 15
GTGAATTTGCCCTTGCCGTGCAACTCGTCGAGTAACGCTTCGAATTCGTGGTCGGAGATCAGCCCGTCGCCGGCCGGTTCAGCCTTGGCGGCTGGGGTGGCTGGGGCGGCGGCGGTGGCCGCGACTTGCGGCAAGGCTTCGGCGACAAACGTGCCTTTGCCATGCAGTTGGTCGAGCAGTGCCTCGAACTCGTCGTCGGTAATATCGGTGCTGGCATTGGCTGCCGGCGCTGCCGGCGTAGCGGGCGCGGCATCCGACGGAGCCGGGGCCACGGCGTCGGCTGCGAACTGGCCTTTGCCATGCAACTGGTCGAGCAGGGATTCGAATTCGGCGTCGGTAATGTCTTCGCTGGTCGGCGTGGCGACCGGCGCAGCCGCAACCGGCGCTTCAGCTTGAGCCTTGACCGCATTGAGCGAGTCGAGCAGTTGCTCGAACTCGCTGTCGGTCACGTCCGGCTCGGCTTGCGCCACCGGTTCAGGCTCGGCTTGCACCGCAGGTGCTTCGGCAGCCGGTTCGGCCAGGCGCGCCAGGGCGGCCAGCAGTTCCGGGGTGGCGGCCGTGATCGGCGCACGTTCGCGCACTTCGCTGAACATGCCGTTGACCGCATCCAGTGCTTCGAGAATCACGTCCATCAATTCCGAGTCAACCTGACGCTCACCCTTACGCAGGATGTCGAACACGTTCTCGGCGATGTGACAGCACTCCACCAGCTCATGGAGCTGGAGGAAGCCGGCGCCCCCTTTTACAGTGTGAAAACCGCGAAAAATTGCATTGAGCAGGTTCGCATCATCCGGGCGGCTTTCCAGCTCGACCAGTTGTTCGGACAGTTGCTCTAAAATTTCGCCGGCCTCTACAAGGAAATCCTGAAGGATTTCTTCATCGGCGCCGAAGCTCATGTGGGTGCTCCTTAGAAGCCTAAACTGGACAGCAAATCGTCTACGTCATCTTGACCGGATACGACGTCTTCACGTTTATCGGCATGAATCTGCGGACCTTCACCCTTGGCGAGATGTTTTTGTGGATCTTTTTCCGAGAGGATCGCTTCACGGTCATGTTCGATGCCGGCAAAACGGTCGACCTGGCCGGCCATGAGCACCAGTTTGAGCAGGTTGCTTTCCACTTCGGTGACCAGTTGGGTCACCCGCTTGATCACCTGGCCTGTGAGGTCCTGGTAATCCTGGGCCAGCAGAATATCGTTGAGGTTGCTGGCCACCGTGCGATTTTCCTGTTCGCTGCGCGACAGAAAACCGTCAACCCGACGCGCCAGCTCACGGAACTCTTCAGCCCCTACTTCGCGGCGCATGAAACGGCCCCAGTCCACGCTCAGGGCGTGGGCTTCGCTGGCCATGCCGTTGACCAGGGGCGTGGCGTTTTCCACCAGGTCCATGGTGCGGTTGGCCGCCGCCTCGGTCAGCCTGACCACATAGGACAGGCGTTCAGTGGCATCGGTGATCTGCGAAATCTCTTCGGCCTGGGGCATGCGCGGGTCAATCTGGAAATTGACGATCGCACTGTGCAGCTCGCGTGTGAGCTTGCCCACTTCCTGGTACAGGCCGCGGTCACGGGTCTGGTTAAGCTCATGGATCAACTGCACCGCGTCGGCGAACTGGCCTTTTTCCAGGCTGTCGACCAACTGGTGAGCATGCTTTTTCAGGGTCGACTCAAAGTCGCCCTGTGACGTTTCTTTATGCTCCATAGCTCCCCCGCGATGGCATTAGCCGTGGATGCGTTCGAAGATTTTTTCGATCTTCTCTTTCAAGGCCAATGCTGTGAATGGCTTGACCACGTAACCGTTGACCCCGGCTTGGGCGGCTTCGATGATCTGTTCACGCTTGGCTTCGGCGGTCACCATCAACACCGGCAGGCTGCGCAGTTTTTCATCGGCGCGCACATGGCGCAGCAAATCGATACCGGTCATGCCCGGCATGTTCCAGTCGGTTACCAGAAAGTCGATGCTGCCGCTGTTGAGGATCGGAATCGCCGTAATGCCGTCATCCGCCTCGACCGTGTTAGTGAACCCAAGGTCACGCAACAGGTTTTTTATGATCCGCCGCATCGTTGAGAAGTCATCAACGATGAGGATTTTCATGTTCTTGTCCAATTCGACCTCCAAGCAGTCTTAAACGCGCCCAGCACCTGGACGCGCCACTTCAATCAACAGGCGTTACACAAAAAGGACTGCCCAGGGCACCACGGAGCGATCCCGCGAAGGCCGAAGCCTTCGCGGTAGCATCTGCAGTGTCCCCACACTGCCTGTCAGCGCGCGCGCCACTCTCCCAACCGTCCCCGCAAGCGGGCCGCGCACTGGCTATGCAACTGGCTGACACGCGATTCGCTGACCCCCAGGACCTCACCGATTTCCTTGAGGTTCAGCTCTTCGTCGTAGTACAGCGCCAGCACCAGGCGCTCACGCTCCGGCAAATTGGCAATGGCGTCCGCCAACGCGCCCTGGAAACGCTCATCTTCCAGATCGCGTGACGGTTCCATATGCGCACTCGCGCCGTCCTCGTGCAGCCCTTCGTGTTCGCCGTCCTGCAACAGGTCGTCGAAACTGAACAGGCGGCTGCCCAAGGTATCGTTCAAAATCCCGTAATAATCGTCGAGACTCAATTGGAGTTCGGCCGCAACTTCATGATCTTTAGCGTCACGACCGGTTTTTGCTTCAATTGCACGAATTGCGTCACTGACCATGCGCGTATTGCGGTGTACCGAACGCGGCGCCCAGTCGCCTTTACGCACCTCATCGAGCATCGCGCCACGGATACGGATACCCGCATACGTCTCGAAACTCGCGCCCTTGCTCGCGTCATATTTGGTCGACACTTCGAGCAGGCCGATCATGCCGGCCTGGATCAGGTCTTCCACCTGCACGCTGGCGGGCAGGCGCGCCAACAGGTGATAGGCAATGCGCTTGACCAGGGGCGCATAGCGCTCGATCAATTCGCCCTGGCTGTCACGTGCCGACTTTTTGTAAAGGTTGTAGCCGCTTGATGTCATAGCACAGGTCCCGCGCTCGTCTGATGCACCAGTCGCTCGACGAAAAACTCCAGATGCCCCCGAGGGTTGGCAGGCAGCGGCCAGGTATCGACCTTCTGGGCAATGGCCTTGAACGCCAGTGCGCACTTCGAACGAGGGAACGCTTCGTAGACCGCACGCTGCTTTTGCACGGCCTTGCGCACACACTCGTCATAGGGAACTGCGCCGACGTATTGTAACGCCACATCGAGGAAACGATCCGTGACCTTGGTCAACTTGGCGAACAGGTTGCGCCCTTCCTGCGGGCTCTGGGCCATGTTGGCCAGCACGCGGAAGCGGTTCATGCCGTAGTCACGGTTAAGCAGTTTGATCAGGGCGTAGGCATCGGTGATCGAGGTGGGTTCGTCGCACACCACCAGCAGGACTTCTTGCGCTGCGCGTACAAAGCTGACCACCGACTCGCCGATCCCGGCGGCGGTGTCGATCACCAGCACGTCGAGGTTGTCGCCGATATCGCTGAAGGCCTGGATCAGGCCGGCGTGCTGCGCCGGGCTCAGGTGCACCATGCTCTGGGTGCCGGAGGCGGCCGGCACGATGCGGATCCCACCGGGCCCCTGCAGCAGCACATCGCGCAGCTCACAGCGGCCTTCGATCACATCGGCCAGCGTGTGTTTGGGGGTCAGCCCCAACAGAACGTCCACGTTGGCCAGGCCCAGGTCAGCATCCAGCAGCATGACGCGACGGCCAAGCTCTGCCAGGGCCAGGGACAAATTCACTGACACGTTAGTTTTGCCGACGCCACCTTTGCCGCCGGTCACCGCGATCACCTGTACGGGATGCATGCTGCCCATTTTATTTCTTTACCTTGTCTTGCTTAGACGCAGGCTACATGGCTTGGCCGCGTGTATCGCTTGCAGGCCATCGATGTAGGTACATTTCACGGTGTTCATCCTGCCTCATCCCACCCGTTTTGCCGGGTTGTGATAAAGGTCGGCGAACATATCGGCCATCGCTTCCTCGCTAGGCTCGTCTTGCATTTGCACGCTGACAGCACGGCTGACCAACTGATGACGGCGCGGCAGATGCAAATCATCCGGGATCCGCGGCCCGTCGGTCAGGTAGGCGACCGGTAGTTCATGACTGATTGCCAGGCTCAACACTTCGCCCAGGCTGGCAGTTTCATCCAGTTTGGTCAGGATACAACCGGCCAGCCCGCAGCGTTTATAGCTGTGGTAGGCAGCGGTAAGAACCTGTTTCTGGCTGGTGGTTGCAAGCACCAGGTAATTTTTTGACTTGATGCCACGCCCGGCCAGGCTTTCGAGCTGCATGCGCAGGGCCGGGTCGCTGGCTTGCAGGCCGGCGGTATCGATCAACACCACGCGCTTGCGCAGCAGCGGGTCGAGGGCGTTGGCCAGGGACTGGCCCGGGTCGACATGGGTCACCGGCACATTGAGGATGCGGCCCAGGGTCTTGAGCTGTTCCTGGGCGCCGATGCGGTAACTGTCCATGCTCACCAGCGCGATGTTTTGCGCGCCGTACTTGAGCACGTAGCGCGCTGCCAGCTTGGCCAGGGTGGTGGTCTTGCCCATGCCGGCGGGGCCGACCATGGCGATCACACCGCCCTCTTCCAGGGGTTCGATTTCCGGGGTGGCAATCATGCGTGCCAGGTGCGCCAGCAGCATGCGCCAGGCCTGGCGCGGCTCTTCGACTTCGGAGGTCAGCGCCAGCAGGTCACGGGACAACGGGCCGGACAGGCCGATGCGTTGCAGGCGACGCCACAGGTTGGCCTGTTGCGGCTTGCTGCCTTGCAGTTGCGTCCAGGCCAAAGAGCCGAGTTGCACTTCGAGCAGCTCGCGCAGGCCGTTGAGTTCAAAGCGCATCGAATCGAACGCACGCTGATCGACCGCGGCGGCCGGGGCTGGCGCGGCGGGACGCGGCGGTTCGACAAACGTAGGTTCCACCAGCGGCTCGGAAGCGGTCAGCGGCAGGCCGGCGAACAACTGGCGATTGGTGGTAGCGTCGCTGTCGCCGCGCATGCTCAGTTCGGCCTGGGCCGAGACGATGCGCGAAGCGGTCTTGCGCAGCTCGTCTTCAAGCTCCATGTTCGGCACGCGCGGCGCCAGGGCCTGGGGGGTGTAATCCAGGGCAGCCGTCAGCTCGACACCGCCGGCAATACGACGGTTACCGATAATCGCGGCATCGGCGCCCAGCTCATCGCGGACCAACTTCATGGCCTGACGCATATCGGCGGCGAAAAAACGCTTAACTTGCATAACCCACTACCCTCAGCCGTTGGGCCCTACTGTCGCGACGATAGTCACTTGCTTATTGTCAGGAATTTCCTGGTAAGCCAACACGTGCAAATTCGGTACTGCCAGGCGTCCAAAGCGCGACAACATCGCGCGGACCGGACCGGCCACCAGCAAAATCACCGGCTGGCCCTGCATCTCCTGGCGCTGCGCGGCTTCGATCAACGAACGCTGCAGCTTTTCAGCCATGCTTGGCTCCAGCAACACACCTTCTTCCTGGCCTTGCCCTGCCTTCTGAATACTATTGAGCAATATCTGTTCCAACCTTGGCTCCAAGGTGATAACAGGCAGCTCAGACTCAACGCCTACAATGCTTTGCACGATTGCGCGGGACAAACCGACGCGCACCGCCGCCACCAGCGCGGCAGTATCTTGACTCTTGGCGGCGTTGTTGGCGATGGCCTCGGCAATGCTGCGAATGTCCCGTACCGGCACTTGTTCGGCGAGCAAGGCCTGCAGCACCTTGAGCAACTGCGACAGCGACAGCACGCCCGGCACCAGCTCTTCGGCCAGTTTCGGCGAGGCCTTGGCCAGCAAACCCATCAATTGCTGGACTTCCTCGTGGCCGATCAGCTCGTGGGAGTGCTTGTAGAGAATCTGATTGAGGTGAGTGGCGACCACGGTGCTGGCGTCGACCACGGTGTAACCCAGCGATTGCGCCTGGCTGCGCTGGCTGACTTCGATCCACACCGCCTCCAGGCCGAAAGCCGGATCTTTGGCGGTAATGCCGTTGAGCGTACCGAACACCTGGCCGGGGTTGATCGCGAGTTCGCGGTCCGGGTAGATCTCGGCTTCGGCCAGGATCACGCCCATCAAGGTCAGGCGGTAAGCGCTGGGGGCCAGGTCGAGGTTGTCGCGGATATGCACGGTGGGCATCAGAAAGCCCAGGTCCTGGGACAACTTCTTGCGCACACCCTTGATCCGCGCCAGCAACTGGCCGCCCTGGTTGCGGTCCACCAGCGGAATCAGGCGGTAACCCACTTCCAGGCCGATCATGTCGATCGGGGTCACGTCGTCCCAGCCCAACTCCTTGGTTTCCTGGGCGCGGGCCGGGGATGGCAGCAATTCCTGCTGGCGTGCGATTTCCTGCTGGGCCTGGACCTTGACTGCATTCTGCTTTTTCCAGAACAGATAGGCCGCGCCGCCGGCCATGGCCGCCATGCTCAGGAACGAAACGTGAGGCATGCCCGGCACGATGCCCATGACGGCCATGATGCCGGCGGCCACGGCCAACGCCTTGGGGGATGCGAACATCTGGCGGCTGATCTGCTTGCCCATGTCTTCGGAGCCCGAAGCACGGGTCACCATGATCGCTGCCGCTGTAGATAACAACAGTGATGGCAATTGCGCCACTAAACCGTCACCGATGGTCAGCAAGGCGTACACCTTGCCTGCGTCGCCGAACGTCATGCCGTGCTGGAAGATCCCCACGGCGATGCCGCCGATCAGGTTGATGAACAGGATCAACAGGCCGGCGATGGCATCACCGCGCACGAATTTGCTGGCGCCGTCCATGGAACCGTAGAACTCGGCCTCCTGGGCGACTTCGGCCCGGCGTGACTTGGCCTGGTTCTGATCAATCAGGCCGGCATTGAGGTCGGCGTCGATGGCCATCTGCTTGCCGGGCATCGCATCCAGGGTAAACCGCGCGCTCACCTCGGAAATCCGCCCGGCACCCTTGGTCACCACCACGAAGTTGATAATCATCAGGATCGCGAACACCACGATACCGACCACGTAGTTACCGCCGATCACCACCTCACCGAAGGCCTGGATCACCTTACCGGCGGCGGCGTGACCGTCCTGGCCATGGAGCATCACCACGCGGGTGGACGCCACGTTCAGCGCCAGGCGCAGCAGGGTCGCCACCAGCAGGATGGTGGGGAACACCGCAAAATCCAGTGGCCGCAGGGCGTACACACAGACCAGCAGCACCACCACCGACAAAGCAATGTTGAAGGTGAAAAACACATCGAGCAGGAACGGCGGCATCGGCAACATCATCATTGCCAGCATCACCAGCAACAACAACGGCACACCCAGATTGCCCCGCGACAGGTCAGTCAGGGTGCCACGGGCCGTGCTGAGCATTTGAGAGCGATCTACCACCGGTATTCCTCGTGTCCTTGAAGCAAAGTTTTGACGCTGGGAGGCGTCCTGAAGGCGGTATTGCAAGAAGCCTTCCAACTTTGCTTTCGGGCTCTGACAACCTGCCAAGCGCCCGAGGCCATCGGGCCTGAATCCATTCAAATGTGGGAGGGGGCTTGCCCCCGATAGCGGGGTATCAGCTATGGATTTGTTGACTGACACACAGCGATCGGAGGCAAGCCCCCTCCCACATTTGGTTTTGTGTGCAGCCAGGTAATGCCCAGGAAATTTCCGACAAGGATTTGGGGTTGCCCCTAGGAAAACCGCTCTAGTCTCCGTACACCGCTGCAAACGCAGCGGACGGGCGTCGCGGTCCGATTTACCAATGCGCAAAAGCACCATTGTCCGCTTTCAGTCAGCGATTTTTTGTCGTTTACTGTGCGGCCCTTATGGTGGCTGTGCGCGGGATACCTTCGGGTATGCCGGGTTCCTTGGTAACCGGTCCGCGAACCTGCGCACAGCTGCCACCCTCCATCGCATCGCGGCGATCAGTGGCAGCTCCACCTTTACCGAGGATATTCACAGTGATCAAACCCGCCCCAAATCCCCCCATCCGGCTGTTTACCATCGCCGACGGCATCAGCAGCGAAGACCTGCTGGTTAACCTCAGCGAAACCCTCGCCTCGGCCAATGCGCTGAGCTGCGACCTGGCCTTTGACCTGGAAGGCTCGAAACGAGAAGAACTGCTTGGCGTTGCACAGTTGATCGAACTGGCGCAGTTACTGGCTGACCGTGTGCACGCCGACACCGGAATGACGGATACCGCAAGCAGCGCATAACGCGGTCCAACTGTGGGAGCAAGCCCCCTCCTACATTTGAGCTGTGTTCTGCCTTGAAATAAACGGCTATTCGGTTGAGTCAACCGTACGCACATTCTCAGCCTGCGGACCTCACCGTGCCCGTTGCCATTGCCGCTCTCCTTTACCCATCGGGTCCCGCCTCGGTGTCATTACTCGCACTGATGGGGAGTGCATAGACGCCGTTGGGTTTATGGATCATCTGAAACGTTATCTGCTCACCAATCGACAGTGCAGTCCAATGCCAATCGCTCCAATCGATGAAGATGTTTTCTTCCCCGTCGTCCAACGCAATCAACCACTCGCCGCGGGTCAACTCATAGGATTTGACAGTACCCGTCGCCACCTTCAATACCGCTCTCCCTGCATCTGGTTTACTACATGCGCGAAGTGCCAGGTATGTAATAAACAACGGGAAGCGCCCTGTGGCTACTGTCAAAGTTGACAGGTAGACGGGGGTCGCCGTTAGGTGCTAGAGCTGGCGAATCATGCATCCGGTGCTTTTTTTTGCGTGTGGGGTTTTCGCAGCTTGGGAGGGGCTAGGGGGACGTCAGCGCTCTTAACGCTTGTCGACTGAACGCCAACCTCATTGCCATCGCGATCCAGAGCCTTGAAGCCAATGCCCTTGACCGCATCGCACCACCTGACCGTGCCCCTGCTCATCATCGCCTCCCGAGCCGCGCATGGCTGCGTGGCTCATCGCTGTATCAAACAGTGAAGGCGGCGTAATGGCTACTGTCAAAGTTGACAGGTAATGGGCACCCTCCTGTAGGAGCGAGCTGGCTCGCGAAGGTGGGTAACGATAACGCGGGGCGTCAGGATGAACGCGGCGACCGTGAGTTTTTCGCGAGCAAGCTCGCTCCTACAGTGAGCAGCAGCGTTCAGGAATCGCGGCGCAGGTCTGGCGGAATCGGCAGGTCCTTGAGCGGATCAGGCCGCTTGCCCTTGCCCGCCCGGTATTGGCGGATCTGGTAGACGTAAGCCAGCACCTGCGCCACCGCCAGGTACAACCCGGCGGGGATTTCCTGGTCCAGATCCGTGGAGTAGAAGATCGAGCGTGCCAGCGCCGGGGATTCCAGCAGCAGAATGTCGTTGGCCACGGCGATCTCACGGATCTTCAACGCAGTAAAGTCGCTGCCCTTGGCCAGCAGCATCGGCGCGCCGCCCTTCTCCGGGTCGTACTTGAGAGCCACGGCATAGTGGGTCGGGTTGGTGATGATCACGTCGGCGTCGGGCACCGAGGCCATCATCTTGCGCTGGGACATTTCCCGCTGCAATTGGCGGATGCGTTGCTTGACCTCCGGGCGCCCTTCCTGGTCCTTGTGTTCGTCGCGCACTTCCTGCTTGGTCATCAGCAGTTTCTTGTGGCTTTCCCACAACTGGATCGGCGCGTCCACTGCCGCGATGATGATCAACCCGGCGGACATCCACAACGCGCTCCACCCCACCACTTGCAGGCTGTGAATGATCGCCGACTCCAGCGGCTCATGGGCGATGCGCAGCAGGTCGTCGATGTCGGACGACAACACCGCCAACGCCACGAACAGGATCAGGATGAATTTGGCCAGGGCCTTGAGCAGCTCCACCAGGGCCTTGGTGGAAAACATGCGTTTGAGCCCGGCGCCCGGGTTCATACGGCTGAACTTGGGCGCCATGCTGCCGGCGGCGAACAGCCAGCCGCCGAGGGCGACCGGGCCGATCAACGCGGCCAGCAGCAAGGTGATGAGAATCGGCTGCACCGCCAGCAGCGCGATCTTGCCTGAATGCAGCAGGTACTGGCCCATGGAATCGGGGTTGAGCAACACCTCCCGGGGCAGACTGAAGTTGTGCTTCATCAGCTCCAGCAAGTCCAGCGCCAAGCCACCGCCGTAGATCAGCAAGGCACCGGCGCCGGCCATCATGGTCGCAACGGTATTGAGCTCTTTGGAGCGCGCGATCTCGCCCTTTTCCCTGGAGTCCTTTTTACGTTTCTCCGTGGGGTCTTCTGTCTTGTCCTGACCACTCTCGCTCTCGGCCATGGCTCAGCGCGCCCGTGCCAGGTCACGTAAGAACTGCAGGGCTTCGGTCGCCAGCGGTTGATACTGATTGAGAATGTCAGCCAGGCCGATCCAGAAAATCCCCATGCCCATCACCAGGGTCAAGGGAAAGCCAATCGAGAAAATGTTCAGCTGCGGCGCCGCGCGGGTCATCACGCCAAACGCGATGTTGACCACCAGCAGCGCGGTGATCGCCGGCAGCACCAGCAGCAAGGACGCGCCCAGCACCCAGCCGAGGCGCCCCACCAGCTCCCAGAAATGGTTGACCACCAGCCCCGAGCCCACTGGCAAAGTGGTAAAGCTTTCGGTCAGCACCTCGAACGCCACCAGATGGCCGTTCATGGCCAGGAACAGCAAGGTTACCAACATGGTCAAAAATTGCCCGATCACCGCCGCCGACACGCCGTTGGTGGGGTCGACCATGGACGCGAAGCCCATGCCCATCTGGATCGAGATGATTTGCCCGGCCACCACAAACGCCTGGAAGAACAGGCTCAGGGAAAAGCCCAGCATGGCGCCGATCAGGACCTGTTCGGCAATCAGCAGCAGCGCACTGAGGTCGAGCGCGCTGACCGGCGGCATCGGCGGCAGGCCAGGCACGATCACTACCGTAATGGCCACCGCGAAATACAGGCGCACACGCCGTGGTACGAGGGTGGTGCCGAACACCGGCATGGCCATCAACATGGCCGTGACGCGAAACAGCGGCAGGATGAACGAGGCCACCCAGGTACTGATCTGGGTGTCGGTCAAGGCCAACAAGGACTGCATCGGCTCAGCCGATCAACTGCGGAATACTGCCGTACAGCTGCAGGATGTATTCCATGAAGGTTTGCACCAGCCACGGGCCGGCGACGATCAGGGTGATCAGCATCACCAGCAGGCGTGGCAGGAAGCTCAGGGTCTGTTCGTTGATCTGGGTGGCGGCCTGGAACATCGCCACCAGCAGGCCGACCAGCAGGCTCGGCACCACCAGCACGGCGACCATCAGCGTGGTCAGCCACAGCGCTTCACGGAACAGGTCGACGGCAACTTCAGGGGTCATAGCCCTATACCCCCCCGAAACTGCCGGCCAGCGTGCCGATAATCAGCGCCCAGCCGTCCACCAGCACAAACAGCATGATCTTGAACGGCAGCGAGATGATCAGTGGCGACAGCATCATCATACCCATTGCCATCAGCACGCTCGCCACCACCAGGTCGATGATCAGGAACGGGATGAAGATCATAAAGCCGATCTGGAACGCGGTCTTCAATTCCGAGGTGACGAAGGCCGGCACCAGAATCGTCAGCGGCGCCTGGTCCGGGGTGGCAATGTCGGTACGCTTGGACAGGCGCATGAACAACTCAAGGTCGCTGGAGCGGGTCTGCGACAGCATGAAGTCCTTGATCGGGCCCTGGGCCTTGTCGATCGCGTCCTGGGCCGTGAGCTTTTCCGCAAGGTAAGGCTGCAGGGCTTGCTGGTTCACCTTGTCAAATACCGGCGCCATGATGAACAGCGTCAAAAACAGCGCCATGCCGGTGAGGATCTGGTTCGACGGCGTCTGCTGCAGGCCCAGGGCCTGGCGCAGGATCGAGAACACGATGATGATCCGCGTAAAGCTGGTCATCAGCATGACGAACGCCGGGATAAAACTCAGCGCGGTCATGATCAGCAGGATCTGCAGGCTGACCGAGTATTCCTGCGCGCCGGCCGCATTGGTGCCCAGGGTAATCGCCGGGATCGACAACGGGTCGGCGCCCAGTGCCATCGGCGCGGCCAGCAACAGCATGAGCGTCAGGAACACGCGCATTACTTCTTATCCTTCTGATCCTTGCCCAGCAATTCCATCAGGCGCTGGGCGAATTCTGGCGTGGCGGTCTCGGTGCTGGCCGCGTCCACCGGGGTCTTGAGTACGTGCAACGGGGTGATGCGGCCAGGGGTGATGCCGAGCAGGATCTGCTCCTCGCCCACCTGCACCAGCACCAGCCGATCCCGCGGGCCGAGGGCACGCGAGCCGACCAGCTCGATCACCTGGGCATTGCCCGGGCCGATGCGCTGCACGCGGCGCATCAGCCAGGCCAGCACGAAGATCAAGCCGATCACCAGCAACAGGCCGAGCAGCAACTGCGTCAACTGCCCGCCGACGCTGCCGACCGCCGGTGCCGCCGCCGCTTGCGCGACCGGCTCGGCCGCCAGCGCGCTCAATGGCAGCGCCAGCCACAGTCCCGCCATCGAGTACTTCATTTCAGCGCAACTTCTTGATGCGTTCGCTCGGGCTGATCACGTCGGTCAGGCGGATGCCGAACTTTTCGTTGACCACCACCACTTCGCCATGGGCGATCAGCGTGCCGTTGACCAGCACGTCCAACGGCTCGCCGGCCAGACGGTCCAGCTCGATCACCGAGCCCTGGTTGAGCTGCAGCAGGTTGCGGATATTGATTTCGGTGCTGCCCACTTCCATGGAAATCGACACCGGAATGTCCAGGATCACATCCAGGTTGGGGCCGTCGAGGCTCACCGGCTCATTGTTTTTCGGCACGCTGCCGAATTCTTCCATCGCCAGGCGCTTGCCGGCCGGTGCAGACGCGGCGTCGGCGGCCAGCAGCGCGTCGATGTCGTCCTGGCCGACATCGCCGGTTTCTTCCAGGGCCGCAGCCCACTCGTCAGCCAGGGCCTGGTCTTCGGCGGAAGTGTTTTCGTGTTCGGTAGCCATTACATGTCCTCGGCGTAGCAAAAATGAATGTTGATCAGCGGCGGTTGATCGGTTCGATCACTTGCAACGCCAGGTTGCCTTTGTGAGAGCCGAGCTTGACCTTGAACGACGGCACGCCGTTGGCGCGCATGATCAGTTCTTCCGGCAATTCGACGGGGATCACGTCCCCCGGCTGCATGTGCAGAATGTCGCGCAGGCGCAGCTGGCGACGGGCCACGGTGGCGCTCAGGGGCACGTCGACGTCCAGCAGGTCTTCGCGCAGGGCCTTGACCCAGCGTTCGTCCTGGTCGTCGAGATCCGACTGGAAACCGGCGTCGAGCATTTCGCGCACCGGCTCGATCATCGAGTACGGCATGGTCACGTGCAGGTCGCCGCCGCCGCCATCGAGTTCGATGTGGAACGTGGACACCACAATGGCTTCGCTCGGCCCGACGATGTTGGCCATGGCCGGGTTCACTTCCGAGTTGATGTACTCGAAATTGACTTCCATGATCGCCTGCCAGGCTTCCTTCAAGTCGATGAAGGCCTGCTCCAGCACCATGCGCACCACGCGCAGCTCAGTGGGGGTGAATTCACGGCCTTCGATCTTGGCGTGACGGCCGTCGCCGCCGAAGAAGTTGTCCACCAGTTTGAACACCAGCTTGGCGTCAAGGATGAACAGCGCGGTGCCGCGCAACGGCTTGATCTTGACCAGGTTGAGGCTGGTGGGCACGTACAGCGAGTGGACGTATTCACCGAACTTCATCACCTGCACGCCGCCCACCGCCACGTCCGCGGAGCGGCGCAGCATGTTGAACATGCTGATGCGGGTGTAGCGGGCGAAACGTTCGTTGATCATTTCCAGGGTCGGCATGCGTCCACGGACGATGCGATCCTGGCTGGTCAGGTCATAACTTTTGACACTGCCGGGCTCGGCAGCCATTTCGGTCTGTACCAGACCATCGTCCACGCCATGCAACAGCGCGTCGATTTCATCCTGGGACAGCAGGTCTTGCACGGCCATGTCGTGATCCTACTGCAATACGAAGTTAGTGAAGAGCGCCTGCTCGACTACGACTTTGCCGAGCTCTTTCTGGGCCACTTCCTGCACGCTGGCAGTGACCTTCTGGCGCAGCATCTCCTGGCCCACCGGCGTGGCCAGGCTGTCGAAGCTCTGGCCCGAGAACAGCATCACCAGGTTGTTGCGGATCACCGGCATGTGCACTTTGAGCGCGTCCAGGTCCGCCTGGTTGCGCGCCAGCAAGGTGATGCTCACCTGCAAGTAGCGTTGGCGACCGTTCTGGTTGTAGTTGGCGACAAAGGCCGGCAGCATCGGTTCGAAGATTGCCGGTTGCTTGACGTTAGTGGCGGTGTCGGCGGCGGGAGCCGGTTTGCTTGCGTTGCTGTGCATGATGTACCAGGTGCCGCCAATCGAGGCGCCAATGGCCAGGAGCAGGCCCAGCACAATCAGCAGGATCAGCTTGAGCTTGCCTTTGCCTGCGGGGGGAGTTGCTGCGTCGTCGCTCTTCGCCATGCCAATAATCCGTCACTATTCGGGGATTCATAGATCTACGGATAGGCAAGAGCAAGTGTTATGCCAGAGTTGTCTGAGAAAGCCAGCAACACAAACCAATGTGGGAGGAGGCTTGCCCCCGACAGCAGTGTGTCAGTCAACAAATCTGTCGCTGATACAGCGCAATCGGTGGCAAGCCCCCTCCCACATTTTGGATCTCTATCTGATTCAGGTCAGGCGTAGTAGTCGACGGCGCTGGAGCCGATCACGGTCTGAGTCACCGGCGCCACAGCCTCAGCCACATCCACTTGGCCGGCGCTGTCGCCACCGCGTCCGACGCTGGCGCCCACACCCCGCGCCTGGCTCTGCTGTTGCTGCTGCTCCTGCCCCCGGGACTGGTCGGACACATTTACATCCACCTGCCCCATGCCCTGCTGGGCGAACATCTCGCGCAAGCGCCCGGACTGGCTTTCCAGCGCTTCACGCACCACGGCATGGCCGCTCATGAAACTGACTTGGGCCTGCTGGTCGGGCGTCATGTTGACCTTGATATCCAGGCGGCCCAGTTCGGCCGGCTGCAATTGGATTTCGGCCGACTTGAGGCTGGCGCTGGAGAGGTACATCACGCGGTTGACCACTTCTTCGGTCCAGCCGCTCTGGTGCATGGCCAGCGGGGCGTTGACCACTGGCGGCAAGGCATTGGCGGTTTTTGGCGTGGCGGCCTGGGTCAGCGCGGCCAGGCGGTTGGCGAAGTCATCCACGCGGGTGTCGCTGCCGGCATCCTTGAGGTCCTTGAGGCCGTCATCGATCAGCGCGCCAAAGGCTTTGTCGCCGCCGGTGTCGGTGCTGTCCTTGGTGGCTTGTTGATCGACCATCGTGGCCAGGCCCGCCGCAAAATTCTGCGCGGCGGTCGGCTGATCCAGGGCCGTGCCAGGCGCCGCTTTCTGCGGCGCCTGGCTGCCGGCCGACACATGACCGCCCTGCTCCATCGCCAGGCGCACGGCAGGCATGGCGTCCAGGGGGTCGGCTTCGGGGTCGAAGGCCGGCTGGCTGGCCTCATCGATCACGGTGACGGCGGCCGCCACCGGTTGGGGCGTGTCATCCTCCACAGCCACCGCAGAGGCCGGGGTTGGCACCGGGACGGCGACGGGTGTGACCGTGGCGATCAAGGCCGGATCCACCGGTGTATCGGACGCGGGCTGTTGCGCCAGGGACGGATCGGCGGGTGTGTCCTCGGCCGCTTTGTCGGTATCCGACGGCTTGGCAGGCAAGGAATTGCCGCTATCGGCAACCGCAGGCGTACTGGCGGCAGACGGGTTGTCGGCTGTTGCCGGCGACGATTTGCCCGGGGCGCTGTCGGTTTTCAGCGTCGGTTTGGCGCCCTGGTTGGCGAACACTTGAGCGAAGCCAGGGCCCTTGTCCCGTGGGTCCGCAGCCGCCACCGCAAGGGTGGCGGCAGGCGCTTGAGGCTTGGCCGCGGGGGCAGCCTGAAGGAGCGAATTGGGGGCGACTGGCATAGTTAAAGGTCTCCACTGCATGGGGGTCGGGGATGCAGTATCGGGAGATAGAGCAAGAGTCGGGCCAGGTTGGCAGCGACGACTTATAAAGTGAAACGCTGGCGCTCCGATTCGTACATCGGCTTGACCAGCGCGAACTCACGGTCAATCTGATCAACCAACGCACCGAGATCCGATGCGGGCTCAGCGGACTCAGCCTCCAATCGCTGGCACAACTGCGCCAACCGCACCGCGCCCAGGTTGCCACTGCTACCCTTGAAGCTATGCGCTATGTGCCCCAGCGCCTTGGCATCGTCACGCGCCTTGCGCAACGCGGTGACACGCTCCTGAGAATCATGAAGGAAGGTATCCAGCAATTTCGGGTATTCGCCCTCCATCACCTCCTTCAAACCCGACAACACGTCCGGGTCCAGATGTATATCGACCACTTGCTCGCTCCTTGATCAAGAATTGACGGATTATGCCAGAGCCTTCCAGCAAAACTCCACGCAGACGCAGCGCCCGCCATCGGACCAGCGTACGTCGCCGCTCAGTTGACGCACCAGGTTCAAGCCGCGGCCGGACAGACGGTCAGCATCCTGCGGCCGCGCCAGCACCTCGTCAACATCGAAGCCAGGTCCGCTGTCCTCGACACGTAGCGTCATTTTGCCGCCCTGCGCAGTCGGGGACACCTGCACATGCACCCGGATATGGCCGCTGTTCAAGTGCGCCAGCCGCTCATTGCGCAGGCGGTAGTACTGCGCAAACCCATCGGCATCGCGCTTGAGCTGTGAATCCAGCCCCAGTACGCCATGTTCGAGGGCATTGGCATACAACTCGGCCATCACCGTGTAGAGCGCGCCGCTCTGCTCACGCAGGCCGTGGACCTCCAGCAGCAATTGCAGCAGATACGGCAATGGGTTGTAGCGCCTGAGGGTCTGCGCGCGAAATTCGAAACTCACCGACCAATTCAGCGGGCACGACTGGCCACTGTCGGAATACATCGGCTCGGCCACACGGACCGGTTGGCCGGGCAGCAACGTGATTTCAACCATGCTGACGTCGTCCCGTGCCTCACCGCGAAAGGCCGCCAGCGCCTGCTCGATATCCTCGAACAAGCGGTCGGGCTCGCGGTTGGCGGCAAACACCTGCTGCAAACGCTCGGCGCCGAACAACTGGTCATTGGCGTCGGCAGTGTCCAGCACCCCATCGGAGAGCAGGAACACCCGATCGCCCAGAGCCATGGGCCAGACTTCGGTGCTGTCATCGAATGCCTGGGCCGGCAGCACGCCCAACGGCAGATGCCGCGACATCAACGCCGTGCGCTTGCCGGTGGCGACCTCATGCACATAGCCTTCGGGCATGCCGCCGTTCCACACCTCCACCACGCGCCGCTCGGTGCTCAGGCACAACAGTGTGGCGCAGCAGAACATGTCCACCGGCAGGATGCGCTTGAGCTTGGCGTTCATCTCGCGCAGGGTTTGCGTCAGCCCATAGCCCTTGGCGGTCATGCCGTAGAACACTTCGGCCAGGGGCATGGCACCGATGGCCGCCGGCAGGCCGTGGCCGGTGAAATCGCCAAGCAGCACGTGCATGTCGCCGGACGGCGTATAGGCCGCCAGCAACAGGTCGCCGTTGAACAGTGCATAGGGCGATTGCAGGTAGCGGATATTCGGCGCCGCGTTGATGCACCCCGAATGCGCGACCTTGTCGAACACGGCCTTGGCGGCGCGCTGCTCATGTAGCAAGTAGTCGTTGTGCCGGGCGATCTGGTCACGCTGCTGCAGCACCGTGGCTTGTAACCGCCGCAGGCGGTCCATGGCATTGATCTTGGCGGCCAGAATCAACTGGTTATAGGGCTTGGGCAGGAAATCGTCGCCGCCGGCGTCAAGGCACTCGGCCAGTGCAGCGCTTTCGCGCAGCGAAGTCAGGAAGATGATGGGGACCAACTGCTCGCCCGCCAATTGCTTGATCCAGCGCGCGGCGAGAAAGCCATCCATCACCGGCATGATCGCGTCCATCAGCACCAGCTGCGGGCGCTCGCGTGCAAACACTTCAACGGCTTGCTCGCCATTGGTCGCGGTGAGCACATGGTGGCCCTGACGCCGCACGATGGTCGACAACAACAGCAAGTCGGCGGCACTGTCTTCGGCAATCAGGATGGTCAGCGGCTCGGATAAGGGGGCCAGGACTCTCACGATATATCGAACAGCTTGTCGAAATTGGAAATGGCGAGGATTTTGCGCACGTCGTGACTGCTGTTGCTGACGTGCACTTGAGACTCATCGCCACCGGCATGGTCCCTGAGCAGCAGGAGCATGCCCAGGGCTGAGCTGTCCATGTAGGTGGTTTCTTTAAGATCGACCACATACAACTCGGGCACCTTGTAGTAACGCTCGTAGGCATCGCGAAATGCCTGGTGGCTGCCGAAATCGAACCGGCCCTTGATTGCGATCGTCAACTTCTTCCCGTCCAGGGATACTTCTGACTCGATTGACATGTGACTGCTTCCTTGTCATGGGTCTGTGCAACAAGGTGTAGCAGGCGAACCCGATCTGAGCAACACAGCAAATCAAATGTGGGAGGGGGCTTGCCCCCGATTGCGGTGTGTCAGCCAAGGATTTCTTGACTGACACTCTGCTATCGGGGGCAAGCCCCCTCCCACATTTGTAATGCTTCGCTAGTTAGAACTGTTCCTGGCGGGGAAGGCGCTGGGACAGTTCATCCAGCAGTTTCTGCTCGCGCTTGTCTTCGATGGCTCGTGCTTCATCGATATAGCGCTGCACCAGCTTGCGCAACCCTTCGACGCGGGCAAACGCCTGTTGCCAGCTTTCACGGGCCTTGTCGAGGTTGTTCTGATGCCAGGCCAGGCTCTGGCGCTGTTGGCCGACGGCGGTTTCCAGCTGATTGAGAAAGCCCTGGTACCCCATCAGCCACTGGCCCGACACGCCCTTGCTGCCGCGCTCTATCCACTGCTGTTGGTACTCAAGGCGAAAGCGCTCCAGGTCGCCCAGCTTGCTCTCCGCCAGGCGCACCTGGCCCTGGAAATACCCCAGGCGCTGCACGGCGGCTTTTTCGGCCTTTTCGGCCATTTCCACCACCGGGGCCAGGCGCGCGGCGCGGCTGTTGGCCATGGGTTAGCCGCCCGGCGCGGGGGCGAAGATGGACTGCAGATGCGCTTCGCTTTCGCCCATGCTGATCTTGTCGTTGAGGCCCTGGCGCAGGTAGGTCACCAGTTGCGGTTGCAGGGCAATGGCCAGGTCGGTCTCGCGATCGCCACCGGCCACGTAGGCGCCGACGCTGATCAGGTCGCGACTCTGCTGATAACGCGACCACAGCTGCTTGAAGTACTGCGCGCGGGCCATGTGCTCCGGCGTGACCACCGCCGGCATCACCCGGCTGATGGACGCTTCGATATCGATGGCCGGGTAGTGCCCTTCTTCCGCCAGGCGTCGTGACAACACGATGTGCCCATCGAGCACGCCCCGCGCCGAGTCGGCAATCGGGTCCTGCTGGTCATCACCTTCGGACAACACCGTGTAGAACGCGGTGATCGAGCCCCCGCCAGCCTCGGCGTTACCGGCACGCTCCACCAGCTTGGGCAGTTTGGCGAACACCGACGGCGGATAACCCTTGGTCGCCGGTGGCTCGCCGATGGCCAGGGCGATCTCACGCTGGGCCTGGGCGAAACGCGTGAGCGAGTCCATCAGCAACAGGACATTCTTGCCCTTGTCGCGAAAATATTCGGCGATGCGCGTGCAGTACATGGCGGCGCGCAGGCGCATCAGCGGTGCGTCATCCGCCGGGGAGGCAACCACCACCGAGCGCTTGAGGCCTTCTTCACCCAGGCTGTGCTCGATGAATTCCTTGACCTCACGGCCGCGCTCGCCGATCAACCCGACCACGATGATGTCGGCCTCGGTAAAGCGCGTCATCATGCCCAGCAACACTGACTTACCCACACCGGTACCGGCGAACAGGCCCAGGCGCTGGCCGCGACCGACCGTCAATAAACCGTTGATGCTGCGAATGCCCACGTCCAGCGGCACGCTGATGGGGTTGCGGTTGAGCGGGTTGATGGTGGGGCCGTCCATCGGCACCCAGTCCTCGGCCTTCATCCCGCCCTTGCCATCCAGCGCGCGCCCGGCGCCATCGAGTACACGGCCAAGCATGCTCATGCCCATCGGCAAGCGCCCGGTGTCGGCCAGGGGCACCACACGGGCGCCCGGGGCAATACCGGCGAGGCTGCCTACTGGCATCAGGAAAATCTTGTTGCCGGAAAAGCCCATCACTTCGGCTTCGACCTGCACCGGGTGGTAGCTGTCGTCGTTGATCACCATGCAGCGGCTGCCCATGGCGGCGCGCAAGCCCTCGGCCTCAAGCGTCAGGCCGACCATGCGCAACAGGCGCCCTTCGAGGATCGGCTGGCCGGGCAATTGAGTGGCCTCGGCGTAGGTGCCCAGGCGCTTGGCGAAGCTGGTGCGATCAAGGCGCATCGGTGGCGTCCAGGTCAACGCTCAGGTCAGGCTCGGCCGGGTGCAGCGCCTGTTCGTGCGCCTGGTCGAGCAGCTTGGCCATGATCTGGCTGATGCGGGTTTCCACCGTGGCATCGATGCGGCTGTGCTCGGTCTCGACGCGGCAGCCGCCGGGCTGCAGCGCGGCATCCTCGACGATGCGCCAGGTTTCTTCATGACGCTCGCGCAAGGCTTTGACCTGCTCGAAATCCTGCGGATTGATGTACAGCCGCACATTGCCCACGCCCAAGGGCAGCAGCTTGAGGGCTTCGCGCATCACACTTTCGATCTGGCTGGAATCCAGCGCCAGTTCGCGCTGAATCACCTGGCGCGTGATGTGTTGCACCAGGCCGACCATGGATTTTTCCAGCTGCGAGTCCTGTTCGGCGATGGGGTCGAACAGGCTGCCCATCAAGCGCTCCAGGCTGCCCAGCTTGACGCTGAGGGCCTCTTCGGCCTCCTGACGGACCTTGAGGGTGGTGCTGCGAAAACCATCTTTCTCACCCGCCGCGAAGCCTTCGTTGTAAGCCTCCTGACGGATGGTTTCCAATTCTTCAAGGGTCAGTGGCTGGACTTCTTCCAGCGGCACTTCTTCCATCTGCGCCGGCGGTTCCGCCACCGGCTCAGGCTCTGGCTCCGGCACGTGGGGGTCGAAGCTGGGCAACGACCAGATGTCGAACCCGCCGACATCCCGCGCGCGAATCAGATCGCTGGGCGTCTCATCTTTGTTCGACATGTGGGGCGCCTTAGATCATTTCTTCGCCGCCCTTCCCGCCGAGAACGATTTCTCCGGCTTCGGCCATACGGCGGGCAATGGTGAGGATTTCTTTCTGCGCGGTTTCCACGTCGCTGACGCGTACCGGGCCCTTGGCTTCGAGGTCGTCGCGCAACAGTTCGGAGGCACGCTTGGACATGTTCTTGAAGATCTTTTCCTTGACGCCCTCGTCCGAGCCCTTGAGCGCCAGCACCAGTACGTCGGACGACACTTCGCGCAGCAACGCCTGGATGCCACGGTCGTCGACATCGGCCAGGTTGTTGAACACGAACATCAGGTCTTCGATCTGGCCGGACAGGGTGTCGTCGATCTCGCGAATCGAGTCCATCAACTGGCCTTCGACCGAGCTGTCGAGGAAGTTCATGATGTCGGCCGCCCGCTTGATACCACCCAGGGTGGTGCGCGAGGCATTCGAGTTGCCAGAGAACTGTTTCTCGAGAATCGTGTTGAGTTCTTTCAGCGCCGCCGGCTGCACGGTGTTCAGCGACGACACGCGCAGGATGATGTCCAGGCGCACTTTATGGTCGAAGTGGCCAAGCACTTCACCGGCCTGGTCCGGGTCCAGATAGGCGACGACGATGGCCTGGATCTGCGGGTGCTCGTAGCGGATCACGTCGGCGACGGCGCGCGGCTCCATCCATTTGAGGCTGTCCAGACCGCTGGTGTTGCCGCCCAGCAGGATGCGGTCGATCAGGCCGTTGGCCTTGTCTTCGCCCAGGGCCGAGGTGAGCATTTTACGGATGTAGCTGTCGGAGCCGACGCCCAGGCTGGTCTGGTCGCCGACGATCTCGACGAACTCGCTCATCACCTGCTCGACTTGCTCGCGGTGCACATTGCGCATCTGCGCCATGGCTACGCCCACGCGCTGGACCTCTTTGGGGCCCATGTGGCGCAGCACTTGGGCAGCATCGGTTTCGCCCAGCGACAGCAGCAACACGGCGGCTTTGTCGACCCGGGAAAGCTTGGCCACAGCGACTCGATCATTCATCAGCGTTAATCCACTCTTTCACGACCTGGGCCACACGGCCCGGGTCTTCTGCCACCAGACTCTTGATTGCGTTCAACTGAGCGTCATAGCCTTCGCTCGGGCTTGGCAACAGGATGCTTTGCGGGCCGCCCAGGCTGACGCGGTCGTTGGCCAACTCGCCGTCCAGGCCGCCCATGCCGCCCAATTCGACGTCGCCGCCAGCAAAAGGCGCCAATTGTTTCTTGCCCCCACCGGTGATGTTGTTGAGCACCGGGCGCAGCACGCCGAACACCAGCACCAGGATGAACAACACCCCCAGCACTTGCTTGACGATGTCCCAGAACCACGGCTGGGTGTAGAACGCCGGGTCGGCGATCACTTCGCCGCGCTCGGCGGAGAACGGCATGTTGATCACGCTGACGCTGTCGCCACGGCTGGCGTCGAAACCGACGGCGTCCTGCACCAGGCGGGTAAAGCGCGCCAATTCGTCGGCGCTCCACGGCGCGCGGGTAACGGCACCGTCGGCGGCGTTGACCTTGACCTGGTCATCGACCACCACCGACACCGACAGGCGATTGATCTTGCCCTGCTGCTGTTTGGTGTGGCTGATGGAACGGTCGAGCTCGAAGTTCTTGGTGGACTGGTTACGCTTGTCCGCCGGGTAAGGCGCGAGCATCGGCTGGCCGGTGGCCGGGTCCATGATCTGCTGACCGTTGGCGTCCAGCAGCGGTTGGCCGGCCGCAATCGCGCCAGCAGTGGCAGCGGCGCCACCGGTGGTTTGCGGTGCGGACGCCGGGGCCGGCGGCTGGTTGCTCAGGGCCCCCGGCACGCCTTGCGGACCATTGCTGGCAGTGCGTTGTTCGCTGGTCGACTGCTCGCTGCGCAGGGCGGGCTGGTCCGGATTGAACTGCTCGGACGTCGACTCTACGGCGCTGAAATCCACGTCGGCGGACACTTCAGCCTTGTAACGGTCGTTGCCCAGCACCGGTTGCAGGATGTTGTGCACGCGCTGGGTGAGCATGCTTTCCATGCGGCGGCTGTAATCGAACTGCTTGCCGGCCTGGCTCAGCGCGGAGTTTTCGGCCATGTCGGAGAGCAGGTTGCCCTTTTGGTCGACGACGGTGATCTGCGACTTGCTCAGTTCGGGAACACTGGTGGCCACCAGGTTGACGATCGCCAGCACCTGGCCAGGCTCCAGGGAACGGCCGGAAAACAGCTCGACCAGTACCGAGGCGCTGGGCTTGCGTTCGTCACGCACGAACACCGAGCTTTTCGGAATCGCCAGGTGCACACGGGCACCCTTGACGTTGTTCAGGCTGGAGATGGTGCGCGCCAGTTCGCCTTCCAGGCCCCGACGGTAGCGGGTGGCTTCCATGAACTGGCTGGTGCCCAGGCCCTGGTCCTTGTCGAGGATTTCAAAGCCGATATTGCTGTCGGACGGCGTCACGCCGGCGGCTGCCAGTTTCATCCGTGCACGCGCCACATCGTCGGCCTTGACCAGCAAGGCGCCGGAGTTGGGCTCCACGGTGTAGGCGATGTCGGCGGCGGCGAGGGTTTCCATGATCTGCTTGGAATCCATGCCCGCCAGGCTGCCGTACAGTGGCCGGTAATCAGGTTGCTGCGACCACAACACCACGGCAAAACCAATCGCCACGCTGGCAGCCAGGCCGACCATCAGGCCCACCTGACGCAACATGGTCATTTCGGAGAGATTTTCCAGGAACGACAGGCCAAACAGCGGTGGTTTGCCGTCTATCTTGGCGGGTACGTTGTCGATTGCTTCTGCCATGAGTTAAATCTCGCCCTTAAACCGGCATCTGCATGATGTCTTGATAAGCCTGGACCAGTTTGTTACGCACTTGGGTCAAGGCCTGGAAGGACACACTGGCCTTCTGCGAGGCGACCATCACATCGGTGAGGTCCACGCCGCTTTTACCGATCTCGAACGCCGTCGCCAACTGGCTGGAAGCCTGCTGGGTATCACTGACTTTATTGATTGCCTGACCGAGCATGTCGGCAAAACTGCTTTGGCCCAATTCCGGCGCTGGCGCGACGGATTTCGGTTGAGCCATGGCATCCATTTGCATGGAGCGCATATCCAACATCAACCGATTGAACTCAATACCCTGGCTCATGAACTTCTCTCTCCGACGACCCGCAATTTTTTGACACTACGCAGCGGTTACCAGGGGGAGGTGCAACAAGGGTGCCAGCTTCGTTGCGACTCGTAAGAAAAGGCGACAAAGCTTGTCGAATTCGTTACCGCACGTTTTTTGTAGGAGCGAGGGGGACGCCTAGTTCTTGCTCGCGAAACACGTCAACGATAACGCGTGCTTCCTGGATGTACGCGGCGTCCATGAGTGCTTCGCGAGCAAGCTCGCGCCTACAAACGGCATTGGCGCGAAGTCAGGTCGCGAAAAGATACGCTTCCACATCCATCCCGGCGTCGCGCATCTGTGCCAGCTTGTAGCGCAGGGTGCGCGGGCTGATGCCGAGCCGTTCAGCCGCTTCCTTGCGACGGCCGCGCTCGGCGCGCAGGGTGTCGATGATCATCTGGAACTCGCGGCGGCGCAGGTCATCGCCCAGGGCGCCGGCCGACTCCGTTTCGGCGACGAGCGGTGCCGGCGCGAGGCTTGGCAACGGCGCCACGCCATTGCCCATGGCCAGGCAAAAATCCTGGGGCTGGATCAAGCCGCCTTGCTGCAGGATCAGCGCACGCTGGATCGCGTTGTCCAGCTCGCGCACATTGCCGGGCCATGGATAAGCGACCAGGCAAGCCTGGGCCTCGGCCGACAGCCGCGCCTGGGCGTGCTTCATTTTTTTGACGTGATTGTTCAGCAGGCGCTCGGCCAGGGGAATGATATCGGCCGGGCGTTCGCGCAACGGGCGCCAGGCCAGCGGAAACACCGACAGGCGGTAGAACAAGTCTTCGCGAAAGCGCCCCGCCGCTACTTCGCCCGCCAGGTCGCGGTTGGTGGTGGCGACCACGCGGATATCCAGCTGGATCGGCTTGCGTGCGCCCACCCGCTCCACTTCGCGCTCCTGCAACACGCGCAGCAACTTGGCTTGCAGGCCCAGGGGCATTTCCGAGATTTCGTCGAGCAGAATGGTGCCGCCGTCGGCCTGTTCGAACTTGCCGGCCTGGGCCGCGATGGCGCCGGTGAACGAGCCCTTTTCATGGCCGAACAGGGTCGCTTCGAGCATGTTGTCCGGAATCGCCGCACAGTTGATCGCGATGAAGGGTTGCCGGGCCCGACTGGACTGCTGGTGGATATAGCGCGCCAACACTTCCTTGCCGGTGCCGGACTCGCCCGAGATCAATACGGTGGAATCGCTGCGCGCCACGCGGGCCGCCAGCTCGAGCAATTGCGCGCTGGCCGGTTCGAAGGCAATCGGGCCATCACCCTCCACTGTCGAAATCACGCCAAGCGCATGCCGCGCCACCAGCTCGATCAACGCCTTGGGCTCGAACGGCTTGACCAGATAATCCGCCGCGCCCTGGCGCATGGCGTCCACGGCCCGCTCCACGGCGCCATGGGCGGTCATCAGCAGCACCGGCAATTGCGGCTGGCGCGCGCGCAGCAGGCCGAGCAACTGATGGCCGTCCATGCCGGGCATGTTCACGTCGCTGACCACCAGGCTGAAAGTTTCTTGCTCCACCGCCTCCAAGGCTTCCTCGGCAGAGCCGACCGCGCGGTAGTCATGGCCCGCCAACAGCAGCGTGTCTGCCAATGCTTCACGCAGGGCGCGATCGTCCTCAACCAACAAAACCTTGATAGTCATGATCCTTTACTCCGCGCTTGCCGCGCTGGAAAACAGCGGCAAGGTCATCAATGCACAGGTGCCGCGCCCCAACCGGGAACGCAGCTGCAATTCTCCCTGATGCGCACGTGCCACTGCCTTGACCACGGTCAGGCCCAGGCCCGTGCCGTTGGTCTTGGTGGTAAAAAAGGGCTCGCCCAGGCGTTGCAGCACGGCCGGCGCTATACCGCTGCCGCTGTCGCTGATGCACAGGCGCAGGGTTTGCTCGCGGCGGTACAGGTGCACCTTGAGGCGCGCACCCGGGCCGCTGGCCTGGGTGGCGTTTTCGATCAGGTTGAGCAGCGCGCCGACCAGGGTGTCGCGATTGCACAGCAACTCACCCTGATGGCTGTCGCATTGCCAGCGCAGGCTGGCGCCCTCGGTATGCGTGGCCGCCGCTGCCTGCAGGGCTTGCATCAACCCGGCCGGGGTCACGCGGTCGGTCAACGGCAGTTCGCCACGGGCAAACACCAGCATGTCGCGCACCTGGTGCTCCAGCTCGTGCAGGCGCTCCTTGAGGCGTCCGGCAAAGCGCTGGTGGGTGGCCGCCGGCAATTGCTCATCAGTCAAATGACTGGCGTAGATCAATGCCGCCGACAGCGGTGTACGGATCTGATGCGCCAGGGAAGCGACCATCCGCCCCAACGACGACAAACGCTCATGACGCGCCAGTTGATCCTGCAGGTGACGGGTTTCCGTCAGGTCGTTGAGCAGCACCAACTGGCCCGGCTCGGCATCCAGGGAACGGGTGGCGATGGACAGGCGACGCCCATCCTTGAGGGACACTTCGTGGCCGTCATCGTCACGCGGCGCGAAGCAGCGGGTGATGACGTGGCGCCACAGCTCGCCTTCCAGCGGCAGGCCGAGCAGGTCGCAGGCCGCCGGGTTGGCTTCGCGCACGCGGCCCTGGTCGTCGATGACGATCACGCCACCGGGCAACAGCGAGAGCAGGTTCTGCAGGCGGTTGGCCAGACGTTCTTTTTCCGCCAACTCCTGCATGCGCTGGGCGCTGACCACCGCCAGTTCGCCTTTGAGCTCGGACACCCGGGCTTCAAGCAGACTGTAGGAATCGGTCAGCTGGCTCGACATCTGGTTGAACTGCGAGAACGCCTGTTCAAGACCCTGGCGGGTCGGCGGCTCTACAGGCGAAACCAGCCCCGGGATGGCAGGGGCTGCAGATAGTTGGGCGGCGTGGGGCATCGTGCTCTCTCGCTTGGCTGACCGTCAGTTAAACGGAACGTTGCGAGGGCTATAGCAATACCCGTGCCGAAAAAAAACTACTTATAAATCAATACGCTGAAAAACACGCGTCAATCATCCGCCTGTTCATCACCCTCTTTGCGGCTCATACCGTACTTGCGCATCTTCTCCACCAGGGTGGTTCGGCGAATGCGCAGGCGCTCGGCGGCGCGGGCGACGATGCCGTTGGCATCGTCCAGGGCCTGCTGGATCAGGCCTTGTTCCAGGTTGCCGAGGTAGTCCTTAAGGTCAAGGCCTTCGGGCGGCAGCATGGCCGTGGCGCCGAAGTCCGGCGTATGGCCGTTGATCGCCACGCGCTCTTCCATGTCACTGCGCAGGCTGTCGACCATCTGCTCGTCTTCATCGTCGACGTAGCGGAATTTCTTCGGCAACTCGACCACGCCGATCACACCGTAGGGGTGCATGATCGCCATGCGCTCCACCAGGTTGGCCAGCTCGCGCACGTTGCCCGGCCAGCCGTGGCGGCACAGCGACATGATGGCGGCGGAGTTGAAACGGATGGAGCCGCGTTTTTCGTGCTCCATGCGCGAAATCAATTCGTTCATCAGCAACGGGATGTCTTCCACGCGCTCACGCAGCGGCGCCATCTCGATCGGGAAGACGTTGAGGCGGTAGTACAGGTCTTCGCGGAAGCTGCCGACCTCGATCATGCTTTCGAGGTTCTTGTGGGTGGCGGCGATAATGCGCACGTCCACGCTCTGGGTCTTGTTACTGCCCACGCGCTCGAAGGTGCGCTCCTGCAACACGCGCAGCAATTTGACTTGCATCGGCAGCGGCATATCGCCGATTTCGTCGAGAAACAGCGTGCCGCCGTTGGCCAGCTCGAAACGCCCGGCACGGCTGGTGATTGCCCCGGTAAAGGCGCCCTTCTCGTGGCCGAACAATTCGCTTTCCAGCAGCTCTGCCGGGATCGCCCCGCAGTTGACCGGCACGAACGGCCCGTCGCGGCGCTTGGAGTGATAGTGCAGGTTGCGCGCGACCACTTCCTTGCCGGTGCCCGACTCGCCGAGGATCAACACGCTGGCATCGGTGTCGGCCACTTGCTGCATCATCTGGCGTACGTGCTGGATCGCCCGGCTGGTGCCGACCAGGCTGCGGAACAGGTTGGGTTCACGATGGCGACCGCGTTCACGGGCCTGGTCGTACATCTCGCGATAGACCTGGGCACGGTGCAGGGAATCGAGCAATTTGCTGTAGCTGGGTGGCATTTCCAGGGTGGAAAGCACGCGGCGGCGCTGGTCTTCCGGCAGGTCCACGGAAGAAATATCGCCCATCAGCAACACGGGAAGGAACTCATCCCAGGTTGACAGTGTCTTTAACAAGCCCAAAAGAGCGCCAGGAGCGTTTACCGTCCCGATCAGCACACAAATGACTTCACGGCTCGATGCCAGCGAGCTGATAGCCTGCTGCCAATCATGGCTACCGCAGGGCAAAT
Source organism: Pseudomonas sp. 37 R 15 (assembly GCF_900004865.1). Lineage (NCBI taxonomy): Bacteria > Pseudomonadati > Pseudomonadota > Gammaproteobacteria > Pseudomonadales > Pseudomonadaceae > Pseudomonas > Pseudomonas sp. 37 R 15. The sequence continues at coordinate 28,703 of NZ_CVTV01000018.1, forward strand.
TTTCTTCACCAAGAAAATTCAAAATCACCGCTAAATCGCGGCGGCGGACGCTATCGTCATCGATCAGCAGAATTTTGGTTTCACGCCACATGCAATAGCAACTTCCCTAGTAAAACTTCCTGCCCCGGAATCAGGGCAATCAAGACGCCTGTAAGACTTATTACCTACTAGACGTCTGAAATCTGAAAACAGCACTAGTTAAGTCAAAAATGCTGGCACAGTCAAATATATGACGCGCCGTTCGGACCAACTGAGCGTCTATCAGCCGAACAGATGGTAGACCTTTGACGCATTTTTCGCTTGGTTGATCTGCGACATCTCTTCGAAAATCGCCTGGCGCTCGCCGGTGGTCACCTCAAGCAACTGCTGGTACACCGCCAACAGACTCTCCAGTTTTTCGCGCAGCGCATCCTCGTCCACCGGCGCCTGGCTGAGCACGTCATCGATCACGTTGCGACAGCCCAGGTCCAGTTCGCCGATGGCGTCCCAGTTGCGCGCAGCGAGTGCGTCGACCAGGGCTTCACGGGTTTCATCTATGCGTTGCAGTGCGTGGCTCATGACGTGTTCCTCAAGGCCGGTGGCCTTACTGTGCGGCGCCTTGGGGTGCAGCGATGGCATCCCAGCCTTCTTTCACGGTGATCAACAGACGAGCGACTTCGTCGATCATGTCGGCATCATTGTGCAGATTGGCCTCCATCAAACGATTGGTCATGTATACGTACAGGCCTTCCAACTGCTGGACATAAGCCTTGTTGTCACTTTTCTCCGCATCCAGACCATCGCGAAGACCGATAAGAATATCAGTCGCCTTGCCAAGCATCAGGCCCTTCTGAGCGATGTCTCCGCGTGCCAGTGCACCCTTGGCTTGCGCCATACGGTCCAGGCCGCCTTCCATCAGCATCTGCACCAGACGGTGCGGGCTGGCTTCGGAGATTTGCGCATGGGAATTGACCTTCTGGTATTGGCGAAGGGCTCTCATGGGATTCATGTTTCTACCTCGTGACAGGCAACAGCGAGAAGGGTTGCAGTAACCATTATGTCGACGGGATTGCAAAAAACTTTAACCCGCCGGCCTCGGAAAAAACAAAGCCCAGGTCAACGGACCCGGGCTTTTTCATGCGCATTCAATCAGCTTTCGCTGCTTTGCGATTTACTGATCGCACTCAGCGTACCGAGGATGCTGTTGCTCTGTTGGCGCAGCTGCGCGACCAGGGTGTCCATGGCGGTGTATTTGCGCGTCAGCGCATCCTGCATGGTGGTCAGGCGCTCATCCAGCGAGGTCTGTTGCTTGGTCAGGTTCTTCAGGCTGTCGGCCAACGACGTGGTGCGCGTCGCCAGGATCCCGGTGGTGGGCTTGGCATAGGCGTCGGTCGCCGCCGTCAAGCGCGCCAGCAGGCCGGTCTTGCCGCTGAAGATGCTGTTGATATCCGCGGGATTGCTCAGTACCGCCTTGTCCCACTGCTTGCTGTCGATGCTCAGCGCACCGGTGTCCTGGTCGGTCGTGATGCCAAACTGCGCCAGGGACTTCAAGGTGCCGTTACCGGACAGCGCGTTGAACTCGTTGCGGATCGCCCCCTGCAAGGTGCGCATGGTCGAGTCGCCGGTCAAGGTCGCCGCGATGGAGTTGCCGGCGGCATCCTTGGTCACCTTGGTCTCGGCGTTCATGGCCTTGAGCAAAGCGTTATAGGTGTCGACGAAGCCCTTGACCCCGGATTTCAGGGAGGTGGCGCTGGTGGACACGGAAATGGTCAGGGCCGTACGAACCGGATTGTCTTTATTCGGATCGTTGGCAATAACGGTAGGCGAGACGGTGAGCAACTTGATACTCACGCCGCTCACCGCATCGGTAATGCTGTTGGTCTTGGATTCGGCAGCAATACCATCGATGGTGTACTTGGCATTCTGAGGCGGAGTCACCACGGTGTAGCCAGTGTCCACCCCCGAGTCACCCGACAGGGTCAAATCCGAACCGACCCCGGCATTGGTGGAGGTCAGGATCAGGCGCGAACCGTTGGAGTCAGTCAGGATGTTCGCACTCAAGCCGGCGGTACCGAACTGTGAGTTGATCGAGTCACGCACCTGTTGCAGGGTCGCACCCGCCGGCACACTAAGGTCGAAGTTCTTGCCCGATTGGGAGATCGTCAGCTTCGTTGCACTGGTGGTGTTATTCACCACCGTCGACGCGCCACCGGCGAAACTTTTGGTCGACAGCTTCGAAGGCGTTGCCAACTGATTGACCACCAGCGAGAAGCTGCCGTTGGCGGCGCCTGGGTTGGCCGTCATGGTGGCGACCTTTTCATCCGAAGAGCTACCGCTCAAGCCAGTAAAGCTGTTGTCGGTGCTCATGCTGGTCAGCGCACCGCGAAAGGCGTCCAGGGCAGCCTGGATCTTGCCGATCGACGAAAGCTGAGTGGTGGCCTTCTGCGACTGGAGGTTGATCTGCGCCTGCTTCGGCGCGCGCTCGGCATCCACCAGGGATTTCACAATCGCCTGGGTGTCGAAGCCCGACCCCACGCCAGTAATCGTTGTACCCGCCATCATCATTCTCCTGTTGCGGTGGCTGCCGTTATCTTGACGAACAACGCTTCAAGACCTGACAGCAACAAGTTTCGTGCCAGCTCAAGCCTTGTCGTCAAACAACACATGACTGGCGCTGGACAAACTCTGCGCCAGCTTCAACGCAGTTTCCGAGGGGATCTGGCGGATCACTTCACCGGTATCGGTGGCAATGACCTTGACCACAACCCTGTGGGTGGAATCGTCAATGGAAAAGTCCAGATTGCGCTGGGCCGCTTGTACGAATTCTTTAATATCAGTGACCGCTTTTTCCAGATCGCCCGTTTGGGACTTATCTGCGGCTGGCGCGGCCGGCTCAACCTTGCTCTTGTCTTTGTCAGCAATCACAGGCGCCATGGAGGCTTGAACGGCCTGAGGCGGATAAGACAGGTTCAGCTTCACATTCATGTCCACGTTCAATCTCCTCTGACTGGACTGGAAAAGACGAAAGGGCACGTAAACGCGCCCTTCCGTCAGTTACCCAGCGCCGTGATTACTGAAGCAGCTTCAGTACAGCCGATGGCAGTTGGTTAGCCTGCGACAGGATCGCAGTGGAAGCCGACTGCAGGGTTTGCTGCTTGGTCAGTTCAGCGGCTTCGGAAGCGAAGTCGACGTCCTGGATGGTGCTACGAGCAGCGGTGGTGTTTTTCTGGATGTTGGACAGGTTGTCTACAGTGCTGGTCAGACGGTTCTGTACAGCGCCCAGGCCCGAACGGGAGCTGGAGATGGTAGCGATAGCCTGGTCGATCACGGAAACGGCGTTCTGAGCCTTGGTGGCGTCGGTCACGTCGGTCTGCGATACGGAGGTCTTGAGCGAGGCAGCGGAAGTCGCGGCACCGAACACGCCAGTCACACCGGCACCTTCCAGGGAGTAGCCCTTGGAAGAGTTCAAGGTCACAGCACCGGTAGCGATAATGCCATCGGCCAGGGCAACACCGGCACCGTAAGCGCCTGCGCCATCTTTGGTGGCAACGGTGATGGTGCCGGCAGCGGTCGAAGCGCTGAATGCCAGGTTTTCACCGGTATCGGATTTAACCGACAGTGTGCCTTTGGATTCGTCGTAGTTAACGCTGATACCCAGTTTGGCGGAGTTCGACTTCAGTTGGTCAGCCAGGTTGGAAGTGCTGGTTACGCCAATGAACGTGGTGGCTTGGCCGCCAACGGTCATGGTGAACGAAGCTGGAGCAGCCGCTGCGCCTGCAGCAACAGTGAACTGAGCTTCGGTGCTGGCAGTAGCGCTCAGGCCACCAACGGCGCCATTGAGCTGTGCAGCGATGGCTTTGGCGGAAGCAGCAGCGCCGATGTTGACGGTTTTGGTCTCGCCGTTACCGGTGACAGCAATGTCGCCACCTGCAACACCAGCACCTGGAGCGACGCCCAAGCTTTTGATCTGCTGCGAACCAATGTTGTTGGCTGCAACGTTGTCCAGGCTCAGGTTGATGGTTTCGTTAGCGTTGGCGCCAACCTGGATAGCTTTGGTACCGTAAGAACCGTCCAGCAGCTTCTGGCCACCGAAAGTGGTGGTTTGCGAGATACGGGTCAGTTCCGAAGTCAGAGCCTGGTATTCGTCGTTGTTCGACTTACGGTCGTCGGTGCTCAGGGAGCCGGTAGCCGAGGACAGAGCCAGGGTACGCATTTTTTGCAGAATGTCGGTCGAAGCCTGCATTGCGCCTTCAGCGGTCTGCGCGATGGAGATACCATCGTTGGCGTTCTTCACTGCTTGACCCAGGCCATTGATCTGGCTGGTCATACGGTTGGAGATACCCAGGCCGGCTGCGTCGTCTTTAGCGCTGTTGATACGCAGGCCGGAAGACAGGCGCTGCATGGAAGTGGCCAGGGCGCCGCCAGCTTTGTTCAGGTTGCCCTGAGTAGTGATCGAAGCAATGTTGGTGTTTACTGTTAAAGCCATGACGAAATCCTCGATGGATGGATACTGCGGCTTCCGGCCCTGGCAACCGCCGGGTGTGGCCTGAGAACCTACGTAATAGTTATCGTCGTGGTAGCCGGTTGCTTGAGGGTTTTTTTGATTTTTTTTACTAGCCCTGTGCCAGCCCTTGCAATTCAAGCAGTTACCGAGATTAAAACCCCCGGTTTTGTTGGCTTTTCTGGCGCCAAATAAAAAACGCCGATGATCGTTCGATCATCGGCGTTTTTTTACGCACCCCTCAAAGGGTCATGGGCGATACAGAATCGCCGAGCCCCAGGACAGGCCCACACCAAAACCGCTGATGGCCACGCGCTGCCAGGCCGCATTCATCACATGCTTTTCCAGCAGCAACGGAATGCTCGACGACACGGTATTGCCGGTCTCGACCATGTCTTTGATGAACTTGTCCACCGGCGCATCTTCAAAGCGTCGCGCCACGGCGTCAACGATGGCCGCACTGCCCTGGTGAATGCAGAATGCATCGATGTCATCGGCCTTGAGGTCCGACTCATCGAGCAGCTCGTGCAAATGCGCCGGCACCTTGAGCAAGGCGAAGTTGAACACCTGGCGGCCATTCATGAAGAACACGCCGTCGCTGACCTTCAGGTGCGGTGCGCCGGAACCGTCGGTACCGAACTTGGACTTGCCCAGCAACCACGGCGCGTCTTCGCCCATCCAGGTGGCGGTGGCGGCGTCGCCGAACAGCATGGTGGTGTTGCGGTCTTGCGGGTCGACGATTTTCGAATACGGGTCGGCGGTAATGAGCAGGCCGTTTTTCAGGCCGGTGGCTTCCATGAAGCCCTTCATTGCGTAGATGCCGTACACGTAACCGGAACAACCCAGGGAAATATCGAAGGCGGCCACGTGGGTTGGCAGGCCCAGTTTGTCCTGGACGATGGCTGCGGTGTGGGGCAGCCCTTCTTCGTCGCCGTTCTGAGTGACGACAATCAACGCGTCGATGGACTCGCGCTTCAAGTCCGGGTTGCTGGCAAACAAAGCGTTGACCGCTTCGACACACAGATCGGAGGTTTCCTGCGCGGCTTCCTTGCGCGGCAGGAAGGCCGACCCGATCTTGCCAATGATGAATTCCTCATCCTTGGCGAATTTGGCACCCTGGGCGTAGTTATCGATACCGTCCGCCGGCACGTAACTGGCGATGCTTTTTATGCCAATCATTGTGGCTTCCCAATACTAAATAGCTGGAGAACACCCCAGGGCCTGCGCCCGAAGTGCTGACAATAAAAGGGGATAACCCCAAAAAATTCGCTGAAAGCCGCCCCGCAAGGACCCCTGTGACGACTTATCCTTTTCACACGATACAGTGAAGATGCGCTTTATGACTCACAGGTCACTCAATTTTGCGCGCTTTATGTAAAACGCCGCAACATTTGTGCGGCCAGAAACGACAACGGCCTCCCCTGTCGCCAGGGGAGGCCGCTTGCCGAGCGCGCCCATTACATGCGGCTGAACAGGCTCAGTTGGGAAATCTTCACAAACGCCAACTGGGAAGCCTGCAGCATGGTCTGTTGCAGGGTCAGGTTGATCGCCGCCTCGCCCATATCGATGTTGGCCAGGTCGCTCATGGTGCTGGTATTGGCGATACCCACGCTGGTGTTTTCGCTGGCCTGGATATCCAGGGCATTGCCCCGCGCACCGATGGAGCCGCGTACGTTGGTGATCTGGGAACTGGAGTTGGCGAGGTTGCCAATGGCAGCGTCCAGCACGTCCTTGAGCTTGATGGTTGCCGCAGGATTGCCGTCAGCCGGCAGCTCCAGCGCTTTGCGCAGTTGGCCGAGGGTATCGAGCGCATTCTGGGTCTTCTGGGTATTGGCCCCAACGGAAAACTGGTCGCCCGGTTGCGGCGGCCCGGCACTGACATCAAATGTCACGCCAGCGGCCGTTACCGTGGTGCCGCCGCCGGTATCGCCCGTGGCGATGGACTTGCTGTCGCTCGAGTAGGGCTGCGCATACACCTCATAGGCGGTCGCACTGGTGAACTTGATCAGTGCGCCGCTATTGGTCGGAAACGTGCTGGTGTAGTCCGCCTGGCTGGATACGCGGGCCCCGGTCAGCTGCGCAGTGGAAGCATTGCTGGGTGTACGCGAGACGCTGAACGTGTCCGGCTTGGCCTCCAGGCTGAAGGAACGGTCCTTGACCAGCGCATCGGCGTTGGCGCCTGGCGTGACGTCCCCCAGGTTGAGGGTTATGTCGAACTTCACCCCGCGCAAGGCCACGCTGGAGCTGCCTTCCTTGGCGGCGTCGAAGGTACCGTTGCCGGCAATCTCCGAGGTCACATCGTTGCCGTTCTTATCGGCGACTTTATATTGCGTGCTGCTGGTAAAGGTCAGTTTGTACGGCTGGCCGTCAGCGAACTTGCCGGCGTAGTCGCTGCTCGACGTCACCAACCCGGCCGACAGCGCCACTTTGTTGTCGTTGGCCGTCGGCGGCACTGTCTGCGGCACGGGCGCCAGCCACGTGGCCTGGGTACGGCTGGAGTTGGCCGCGCCCTCCAGGATGGTCTTGCCGGTATCGCCTGCGCTGACTCTCAGGGTATTGGAAACCTGCAGGCTCAGCGGCGTTTCGTCGCCCTGATAGCTGTAAGTGCCATCGTTGTTGCGGCTGTAGGGCGGGGTCTGGGTCTTGGACCCGGAAAACAGGTAGTTACCGGAAGAGTCCTTGCTGTTGAGCAAGCCCAGGACTTGATCCTCAATCGCGCCGACTTCACTGGCAATCGAGCGTCGATCGGCATCGCTCACCGAGCCGCCGGCACGCAGGGCCAGTTGCGTGGCACGCTGCAAGGCATCGTCGATCGAGGCCAACACGCTTTCTTCGTTGGTCAGCGAATTCTTCAGGCTGGTGATGTTGCCGTTGAACTGCCCCAGCATGTCTTTCTGCTGTTGCAGCAGCAACAAGCGCGCCGCCGCCACCGGATCATCTGCCGCGGTTTGCACGCGCACGCCGGAACTGGCTTGTTCCTGGGCCTTGACCACGCCGGAGTAATTATCCGAATACTTGGTCGAGCTGGTTTCGAAATATTGAGCAGTGGAAATACGCATCGTCCCAGACTCCCTTAAAGACTATTGATCAGCGTGCTGAAGGTTTCTTGCGCAGCCTTGATGATCTGCGACGACGCGGTGTAGTACTGCTGGAACTTGATCATATCGCCCGCCTCTTCATCCAGGTTGACCTGGGACACCGAGTTGCGCGCATCCTGGTTGGCCTTGAGCAGTGCACCGGTGGCGGTGGTGTCGGTGGCGGCGGAGGCAGCCTTGGCGCCGACGGTCGAGACCAGGCGGCTGTTGGCCGTCACCAGGCTCACGCCGCCGCCACTGCCATCGGACAGGCCGACCGTGGCCTTGGTTTGCAGGTCGAGCATCGCCTGGGCGTTGCGGTTATCCGACTTGCCCGAGGCGTTGAAGGAAAACGTGGTGCTGTCGCCGTCAGCGGGCGAACCGCCGACGGTGGTATCGAACTTGAAGCTCTTGGCCGGCACCAGCAGTGCGCCATTGGCATCGCGCATCGGGACGTCGACGGTGATCTTGTTGCCCTGGCCCGGAACGATAGTGCCGGTGCCGATCGGTTTACCCTGGGCATCATTGAGGGTGTAGCCCTGGGTGCCGTCTGCCGCAGGCTTGCCGAAGACCATCTTCACCGGCATGGAGTGTTCAATGCCGGTACGCAGTTGAGCGGTGTCGGCGCCGCCATGAATATCGATAGGCTGCGTCAGGGACGGCGGCGTAAATGTGCCGGTGCCCTGATTGGTCTTGCTGCTTTCACCCAGCAAGGGCCCCGCGAATGCAATTTTATTGGCGTCCGTCAGTCCGGTGCCGATACCACTGGCACCGTTGGCGGTGGGGCTGACCTTGAAGCTGTCACCGGCTGCCATCGGGCCTTTGCCATCCAGGGCCAGCGTGAAACCTTCGATGACCGGCGGCGGCGCGGTGTTGGTGTCGAACGCGCCCATGGCCTTGCCGTCGGAACGCACGACGGTGTAGTTGTTGGCGCTGGTAAAGGTCACTTTGTAGTCGTAGGTCGACAGCTTGCTGGTGTCGCTGATGCTCACGTTCAAGTTGCCGGAGCCGCTGCTGTTGCCCATCGCGCCCTGACTGCGCTGGGCGATGGCGGCCGCGCTGTTGATGTCCTTGAACAGCGACGAACCAAAGTCGCCGTTCAGGTCCAGGCCCTGGCCCAGCTGGCTGTTGACGGTATCGGCGGTGGCCAGGGCAATTCGCCCCAGGTCATTGATGGCCGGCATCAGTGCGTCACTGCGATAGCGCAGCAGGCCGCCGATGCTGCCGCCGCTGAGCACATTGCCCAGGTCGATTGCCGTGCCGCCACCAGCATTGAGTTGAATGGTGTACTGGCTCGGATCGCTGTTGCTCGGGACCGCCGAAATCGTATTGGACTGATCGCCCAGTACCAGAGATTGGCCGGTGCCGGTGCTGACGCTGAACACGCCGTTTTTTTCACTGGTGGTCACGCCCACCAGTTCATTGAGCGAACGCACCGCTTCGTTGCGTGCATCCAGCAGATTGGCCGGGGCGCTGCTGGCGGAGCCCTGGGCCAGGGTGATCTGCTTGTTGAGCGACGCAATCGACGAGGTCAACTGGTTGACTTGATCACTCATGGTGCCGAGCTGGCCATTGATCGACTGTTTTTGCTCGTTCAACTGGCCGGAGATCGAATTGAAACGGTTGCTCAGGGTCTGGGCACTGGTCAGCAGCACTTGCCGGGCGGACACATCGCTGGGGTTGGCCGCCGCAGTCTGCACAGCGGCGAAAAAACCGCTCAGTACCGAGGACATGCCGGTGGTCTTGTCCGACAGGGTCTTATCGATGGCGCTGGCCTGGCTGGCATACGCCTTGGCGTCGTTGCTCAGCGCGGTGCTGTTCTGGTAGGCCGCATCGAGGAATTCGTTATACACCCGGCGCACATCCGCCAGGGTCGTGCCGCTGCCGATATACACACCGCCGTAGGGGTTGTTGGCATTGGCATTCTGCGTGGTCTGCTGACGCGAATAACCCGAGGTGTTGGCGTTGGCAATGTTATTACTCAAGACCGACAGCGATCCTTGAGCGGCATTGAGCCCTGACATCCCGATACTGAGCAAACTCATGGTTCAGACCTTATAAATGTGTGGTTGCGCCAGCGGCAGCGTAATTCTGGTAACTGTTCATGTTTTTGGCGATCTGCGAAATCTTGCTGGCGTAGGCCGGATCGGTTGCATAACCGGCTTTTTGCAACTCGCGTACAAACTGTTCCGGGTTATCGGCTGATTTCACAACTTCTTTATAGCGATCATTGCTTTGCAGCAGTGTCACGAGGTCATGGAAGCTGTCCTGGTAGGAGCTGTAGGAGCGGAACTGCGCCGTCTCCTTGACCATCGCGCCGTCACGAAACTCGCTGGTGATCGCCCGCGCCTGGCCGCCCTGCCAGCTCTGGCCGGCCTTGATGCCGAACAGGTTGTGGCTGCTGCTGCCGTCTTCGGCACGCATCACCGATTTACCCCAACCGGTTTCCAGGGCGGCCTGGGCCACCAGGTACTTCGGATCGATACCGATGCGCGCGGCGGCGGCCTTGGCCATCGGCAACATGGTGGCGACGAACTCATCCTGCGAGCTGAAGGCCTTCTTCGCCGGTGCCAGCGGTGGCTGGGCAATGGCGCGACCGTAGACCTGCATCTTCGCGCTCGGCACAGCAACGCTGCGCGCACCGCTATTGATCACATTGTCATCGGCGGCGCTGTTGCGCAGCGGCGCGACCTTGGCCTCGACCTGGGTACTCGGCACGATCCCCGCGAGCAGGCGGTCGGTCAGTTTGCTTGGCAAGGCGATACGGCGCTGGTTCATCAGCTCCATGTCGTTGCTGTGGGACGCAGCGGCACCGGCCTGTGGCTCGGCGACGCGGTAGGCCCACAACGGACGCTGGCCATTGGAGCGCCCCAACGGTCCCTCGGCCTGGGTGCCGGCGGCGATTTCAGTCGGCACATCGACCTTCTTCACCGTCTCGGCCGTGGCGGGGCCCTGCAAGGTGGCGGCCTGGGCGTCCACCGGCTTGTTCTTCTGCATCTGGCGCATCAGCACGTCGGCCAGGCCGATCCCCCCGCCTTCGCGGGACATAGACACCGCCAATTGCTGGTCATACATTTCCTGGTACTGCTTGGCCGCCGGCGTGTTCATCGGGTTGTCCTTGCCCAGGGCCTCGGTGGCCGAACGCATGGATTTGAGCATTTCGCTCAAGAACAACGACTCGAACTCCTGCGCAACCTTGCGCATGTTGCCTTCGCTGTTCTTGTCGTCGCCGACCTTGAGCTGGTTAAGCCGGTTCAGGTCGGAGTAAGACCCCGAGTCCGCCGTGCTGGTAAGACCGCTCTTGCGCATATCCATGACCATGGCCTCAGATCACGATCAGGTCGGCTTGCAGGGCGCCGGCCTGTTTCAGGGCTTCGAGGATCGCCATCAAGTCGCCGGGGGCCGCGCCCACCTGGTTCACCGCGCGGACAATTTCGTCCAGGGTGGTACCGGGGCCGAACTTGAACATCGGCTTGGCTTCCTGCTGGGCATTGACCCGCGAACGCGGGACCACGGCAGTCTGGCCGTTGGACAGTGGCCCGGGCTGGCTGACGATCGGGTCTTCGGTGATGGTCACGGTCAGGCTGCCGTGGGTCACCGCCGCCGGCGAGACCTTGACGTTCTGGCCGATCACGATGGTGCCGGTGCGCGAGTTGATGATGACTTTGGCCACCGCCTGGCCGGGGTCCACCTCAAGGTTTTCCAGGATCGACAGGTAGTCCACACGCTGGCTTGGGTCCAGAGGCGCGGTCACGCGCACCGAGCCGCCATCGATGGCCTGGGCCACGCCTGGGCCGAGCATGTCGTTGATCTTGTCGACCACGCGCTTGGCAGTGGTGAAGTCGGAACGGTTGAGGTTCAGGGTCAGGCTGTTGCCCTGGTTGAACCCGCTCGGCACGGTGCGTTCAACCGTGGCGCCACCCGGAATGCGCCCGGCCGACGGCACGTTGACGGTGATCTTCGATCCGTCGCGGCCTTCGGCGTCGAACCCGCCCACCACCAGGTTGCCCTGGGCGATGGCATAGACGTTGCCGTCGATACCTTTGAGCGGCGTCATCAGCAAGGTACCGCCACGCAGGCTTTTCGAGTTACCGATGGACGAAACGGTGATGTCCACCACCTGCCCCGGCTTGGAAAACGCCGGCAAGTCGGCACTGATCGACACCGCCGCGACGTTTTTCAGTTGCACGTTGCCCGAACCCGCCGGCACTTTGATGCCGAACTGCGACAGCATGTTGTTGAAGGTTTGCAGGGTGAACGGGGTCTGGGTGGTCTGGTCACCCGTGCCACTGAGACCGACCACCAACCCGTAGCCGATCAACTGGTTGGAGCGCACGCCGGAAATGCTGGCGATGTCTTTCAGGCGTTCGGCCTGGGAGACGGCGCTCAGGGACAGCAACACTACCGCCGCCATCAGTTGCTTGACGTTCAAAATGGCCACCTAGAAAGGGAACAGCGGGCTGAGGAAGAAACGGTCGAACCAGCCCGGCTGGCTTGCATCGGCAAACGAACCCGTACCCGAGTAGGTGATGCGCGCATCGGCAATCCGCGTCGAGGGCACGGTGTTGTCGGTGGCAATGTCATCGGCGCGCACCATGCCCGCAATGCGCACCAGCTCGTCGCCAGTATTGAGGGTCATCCACTTTTCACCGCGTACAGCAATGATGCCGTTGGGCAATACGTCAGCCACGGTCACGGTGATCGAACCGGTCAGCGTGTTGCCCTGGGCCGCCGCACTTTTGCCGTTGGTGGCACGGTCGCCGCTGTAACCGGCGTCAAGGCTCAGGTCACCACTGCCCAGCGGGTTGTTGGTGTTGGGTACGCCACCGAACAACGACGTCAGGCCCAGGCTGGCTTTGCTGGTCTTGCCGATCTGCGAGTTGGCGTTCTTGCTGGCCTGGGTGCGCTCGTTCAGGGTGATGGTAATGATGTCCCCGACCCGGAACGCCTTGCGGTCGCTGTACAGGTTCTGCTCGAAACCGGCCTGGTAGATCGAGCCATTGTTGGCCGCCGCCGGCAACGGCGTGCGCGGCAACACCGGCGCATAGTACGGGTCATTGGGTTTCGGCGACGGGGCGACACAGCCCGTAAGTACGGCGATCCCACTCAATGCCAGAACAGAAACAAAGCGATTCATGACCCTAACCTCACGGTGTTGCAGGCGCTTTCGACGGCGCCCCATAGACTGATTACAGATTCTGCGTAACGAACGAGAGCATCTGGTCGGCGGTGGAGATCACCTTGGAGTTCATCTCGTAGGCGCGCTGGGTGGTGATCATGTTGACCATCTCCTCGACCGTGCTGACGTTGGACGTTTCCAGGGTGCTCTGCAGCGTGGTGCCGAAACCGTTCAGGCCTGGGGTGCCGATTTGCGGCGCGCCGCTGGAGGCGGTTTCGAGGAACAGGTTGTTGCCCATGGCCTGCAGGCCGGCCGGGTTGATGAAGTCGGCGGTTTGCAGGTTGCCGATCACTTGCGACGCCGGGTTGCCGGCCACGGTGATGGACACGGTGCCGTCGTTGCCGACGGTAAAGGTCTTGGCGTCTGCCGGAACCACGACGGCAGGTTCCAGGGCGAAACCGTTGGCGGTCACGATCTGGCCGTTGGAGTCCAGGTGGAAGGTGCCGTCACGGGTGTAGGACGTGGTCCCATCCGGTTGCAGGATCTGGAAGAAGCCACGGCCGTTGATTGCCATGTCCAGCGGCTGACCGGTCTGTTGCAGGTTACCGGCGCTGAAGTTTTTCTGGGTGCCGACGATCTGCACACCGGTACCCAGTTGCAGACCCGACGGCAATTCGCTGTCCTGGGTCGACTGGGCGCCTGGCTGGCGCTTGATCTGGTAGAGCAAGTCCTGGAACTCGGCGCGATCACGTTTGAAACCCGTGGTCGACACGTTCGCCAGGTTGTTGGAAATGGTCGTCAGGTTGGTGTCCTGGGCGGACAGGCCTGTCTTGGCAACCCATAGAGCCGGAAGCATGCTGTTCTCCTCTGTGCGCCTGTTTGTTGGCGCCGTGCTGCACTGTTTATTTAAACGCCCGCTAAGGCGATTAGCTCATCTGCATGACGCGGGTCATGGCCTGGTCGTCTTCTTTGGCGCTGTTCATCATCTTGACGTGCAGCTCGAACTGCTTGGAAAGCGCCAATACCGCGGTCATTTCCTCAACGGCATTGACGTTGCTCGCCTGCAGGAAGCCCGAGGTCAGCTTGACGTTCGCGTCGGCCTGGGCCGGCTGGCCATCCTTGGTGTGAATGGTGCCGTCCAGGCCTTTGGTCATGTTCTTGAGGTCGGGCTGGACCATCTTGATGCGGTCCACTTCCGCCATCACCCGCGGGCCTTCGCCCATGGCGCGGATGCTGATGGTGCCGTCCGAACCCACTTCGATTTTCTGCTGGGGCGGTACGGCAATCGGGCCGCCATTACCCATGATCGGCATACCGTTGCCGGCCCGCAGTACGCCCAGTGCGTCCACGTTCATGCTGGCGCTGCGCACGTAGGCTTCGCCGCCATCCGGGGTTTGCACGGCCATCCAGCCGTCGCCGCTGACGGCCACGTCCAGGTCACGCCCGGTTTCGATCATCGCGCCGGGGGTGAAGTCGGTAGCCGGCCGCTCGGTCAGGGCAAAGGCCCGCGCCGGAAAGCTGTCACCGAACACCGGCATCGACCGCGCCTGCTCCAGGTCGCGCTGGAAACCATTGGTGGAAATGTTCGCCAGATTGTTGGCATGGGCCTTCTGCGCCAGAGCATTCTGGCTGGCGCCGGTCATTGCCACATAAAGGTACTTGTCCACGCTCTATCCTCTTTCTGACGGACGCTTGCCGCCCACCGTTGTACTGAGGAGGCTTAAGCAATTTGCGAACCAACTTTTTAAAAATGGCTGAAGTGCAGGCGGGGCGGGGGGTTTCGGGTGAGCAGCAAGATTTCGAGCATGGGCGAGAGTCGAAAAAACGGCGGACTACTGCCGCTCACGGCAAGCCTCGGTCTTGTAGGCGACGCAAATCAAATGTGGGAGGGGGCTTGCTCCCGATAGCGGTGGGTCAGTCGATCAATCTGTGGCTGACACACCGCTATCGGGAGCAAGCCCCCTCCCACATTTTAACCGCAGTGTGTCAGCGGATTATTTCCCGGCCTTGAGGATTTCGTAATCACGCAGTTTGTTGGCGATAGTGGTGTGGGATACGTCCAGGCGCTTGCCCAATTGCCGACTGCTCGGATGCTCGGCATAGAGACTTTCCAGAACGGCCTTTTCGAACCGACCGACAATCTCCTCCAGCCCGCCCTCCAGCGAGAAATCCCCAAGCGGCTGGCGCACGCCATAATCGGGCAAGCGAATATGCTCAACCTTCACCGTCCCGCCCTCGCACAGTGAAACCGCCTGGAACAGCACGTTCTCCAACTGCCGCACATTGCCCGGCCAGTGGTAGTGGCTGAGCTTGTCCATTGCGGCAGGCGCCAGTTTGGGCAGCGGGCAACCAATCTGTCGGCTGGCTTGATCGAGAAAATGCTCGACCAGGGGCGCCAGCCCATCAAGGCATTCGCGCAACGGCGGGATATGCAGCGACAGTACATTGAGGCGGTGATAGAGGTCCTGACGAAATTCGCCGCGCGCGCACAGTTCGGACAAATCGACCTGGGTCGCACAGATCACCCGCACATCGAGATACACCTCTTCGTCGCTGCCGACACGACGAAAGCAACCGTCCTGCAAAAAGCGCAGCAGCTTCACCTGCAGGCGTGCACTCATTTCCCCTACGCCGTCGAGAAACAACGTACCGCCCGCCGTCAGCTCCAACAGCCCCAGCTTGCCTTCGGCGCGGGCCCCTTCGAATGCGCCGGGGCCGTAGCCGAACAGCTCGGTCTCGGCCATCGACTCAGGCAGACCGGCGCAGTTGAGCGCCATCAAAGGCGATTGCCCACGCGGGCTGGCGAGGTGACAGGCCCGCGCCAGCAACTCTTTGCCGGTGCCGGTTTCGCCTTCTATTAATAGAGGCGCATCCAACGGCGCCATGCGCCGCGCCTCACGCACCACCGCCGCCATGACTTTGGAGCTTTGAAAAATGCTGTCGAAGCCGCGCAGTTCCTGCTTGCGTACATTGTAGATGCGCTCACCTACGCGGTCGGCGCGGTGCAGGGTCAACACCGCGCCGGCCATGGCTTCGCTGTCGTCGTGTTCGGACGACTGCAGCGGCGCGATATCGGCCAGGAACACATCGCCCTTGACCTTGACCCGCAGGCCGTTGATCCGCGATTTGCTCGCGCGCACCAGCTCCGGCAAGTCGAAGTCTTCGGCGTAGCGCGACAGCGGAATGCCCGGCACTTCGTCCACGCGCACACCCAGCAACTGCGCCGCCGCACGGTTAGCGGCGACGATCGAGCCACCCATGTCGATGGACAGCACCGGAAACTCAAGGGCACCCAGCAGCGCATTGAGCTCCATGTGCCGACGCTCGCTGGGCATCAGCCCTACCCTTTTCACGCCGAACACCCCGGCTATCGCCTCGAATTGCGGGCGCAACGCCTGGAACTGCATGTTCACCAGGTTCGGGCAGAACAGGTAGATGGCGTTGCCATGCTCGCCGCCGACCTCGCCCTTGGCGACGTTCACGCCGTACTCCACCAGCAGGTTGAGGATGTCCCGCAGGATGCCGATGCGGTTCTGGCAATGCACTTTGATACGCATGAAAAGGTCCGAAAGTGGGTAAGGCGCCGCGTCTATTTGCCGCTTGGCGCAGAAAGTCGTCAAGATTATGTGACAGTAGACGGGCTTTTCCCAGCCCATGGTCGCGACCAGTCCTGCATACGTAACGAATAGTTTACGAAATACAGTAACTTTTCCTACGCAAAGGCTTTTGAACCGGGTGGAAACCCGCCGCGCCCGGGTTATCAATAGACACACAGCAGGACATAACAAGAACGAATGCCTAGCAGGAGAGCCGTATGAAGCAGACGCACTACGTGGCCCGCGAGCCCGATGCGCAAGGTTTTATCCACTACCCGCCGGAAGAACACGCGGTGTGGAATACCCTGATCACGCGCCAGTTGAAGGTGATCGAGGGCCGTGCCTGCCAGGAATACCTGGACGGCATCGACAAGCTCGGCCTGCCCCTGGATCGCATCCCGCAACTGGGCGAGATCAACCAAGTACTGGCCGAGACTACCGGCTGGCAAGTCGCTCGCGTGCCGGCGCTGATCCCCTTCCAGACCTTCTTCGAATTGCTCGCCAGCAAGCAGTTTCCGGTGGCGACCTTTATTCGTACCCGCGAAGAACTGGACTACCTGCAAGAGCCGGATATTTTCCACGAGATCTTTGGTCACTGCCCGCTGCTGACCAACCCCTGGTTCGCCGAATTCACCCACACCTACGGCAAGCTCGGCCTGGCGGCCACCAAGGAGCAACGGGTGTACCTGGCGCGCCTGTACTGGATGACCATCGAGTTTGGCCTGGTGGATACCCCTGAAGGCCGGCGCATCTACGGTGGCGGCATTCTGTCTTCGCCTAAAGAAAGTGTGTATTGCCTGTCGGACGAGCCCGAACATCAGGCGTTCGATCCGCTGGAAGCCATGCGCACGCCGTATCGCATCGACATTCTGCAGCCGCTGTACTTCGTATTGCCCGAGCTCAAGCGCCTGTTCGACGTGGCGCAGGAAGACATCATGGGCATGGTCGAGCGTGGTATGGAGTTGGGCCTGCACGCGCCAAAGTTTCCACCCAAACCAAAAGCCGCTTGAACCTTACGTTATAAGGCCAGGTGAGTCTGTTCCCTGGCCCCGCGTTGCTTTAGGGTAACGCCACTGACCTTCAAACATTCGAATTCAGGACACCGCCCATGACCACCTTGAACCAAGCCCACTGCGAAGCCTGCCGCGCCGACGCCCCGCAAGTCAGCGATGAAGAACTGCCGGAGCTGATCAAACAGATCCCGGACTGGAACATCGAAGTGCGCGATGGCGTGATGCAATTGGAAAAGGTTTTCCTGTTCAAGAACTTCAAGTTCGCCCTGGCCTTCACCAACGCCATGGGTGAAATCTCCGAAGCCGAAGGCCATCACCCTGGCCTGCTCACCGAATGGGGCAAAGTCACCGTGACCTGGTGGAGCCACTCCATCAAGGGCCTGCACCGCAACGACTTCATCATGGCCGCGCGTACCGATGAAGTGGCCAAGCGCGCCGAGGGCCGCAAGTAATGCACTTCGATGCGATTGGCCGCGTGCCCGGCGACCCGATTCTCGGGCTGATGGACCTGTACGCCCAGGATGCCAACCCGGACAAGTTCGACCTGGGCGTGGGCGTCTACAAGGACGACCAGGGCCTGACGCCGATCCCGGACTCGGTAAAACGTGCCGAGCAGCGCCTGGTCGATACCCAGGCCACCAAGACTTACATCGGCGGGCACGGCGATGCCGTCTTCGGCGCACTGATCAGCGAACTGGTGCTGGGCGCCGGTTCGGCGTTGATCGCCGAACGCCGTGCCGGCGCCACCCAGACGCCGGGGGGCACCGGCGCCCTGCGCCTGAGCGCCGACTTTATCGCCCACAGCCTGCCTGGCCGTGGTGTGTGGCTGAGCAATCCGACCTGGCCGATCCACGAAACCATTTTCGCCAAGGCCGGGCTCAAGGTCAGTCATTACCCGTACGTAAGCAGCGACAATCGCCTGGATGTGGCGGCGATGCTCGCCACCCTGTCCAACGTGCCCAAGGGTGATGTGGTGCTGCTGCATGCCTGCTGCCACAACCCGACCGGGTTCGACCTGTCCCGGGATGACTGGCGCCAGGTGTTGCAGATTGTGCGCGAGCGCCAATTGCTGCCGTTGATCGACTTCGCCTACCAGGGCTTTGGCGACGGCCTGGAGCAGGACGCCTGGGCGGTGCGCCTGTTTGCCGCTGAACTGCCGGAAGTATTGATCACCAGTTCGTGCTCGAAGAACTTCGGTTTGTATCGCGACCGCGTTGGCGCATTGATCGTGTGTGCAGCAGATGCCGAGAAGCTCATGGATGTGCGCAGCCAGCTCGCCAATACGGCGCGCAACCTGTGGTCGACACCGCCGGACCATGGTGCCGCCGTGGTTGCGACCATCCTTGGCGATGCCGAGCTCAAACGGCAGTGGAGCGACGAAGTCGAAGCCATGCGTTCACGCATTGCGCAACTGCGCGCCGGGCTGGTGGAAGCACTGGCGCCCCACGGCCTGGCCGAGCGGTTTGCCCATATCGGCACACAGCGTGGGATGTTTTCCTATACCGGTCTGAGTGCCGAGCAGGTCAGGCAGCTGCGTGAAAAGCACAGTGTGTACATGGTCAGTTCCGGCCGGGCGAATGTGGCCGGGGTTGATGCGACACGGCTGACGCTACTGGCCCAAGCCATCGCCGACGTTTCCAACTGAAGACACCGGGATTAAAAAATGTGGGAGGGGGCTTGCCCCCGATAGCAGTGGATCAGCCAGCTTATATTTAGCTGACCCACCGCCATCGGGGGCAAGCCCCCTCCCACATTTGGCCCAGTCAAGACTTCAGGTTGTGACCATCTCAGCCTTAAGCAGCGCGTCTTTGGCTTGCGCATCCGCCAATCGATACAACTCGATATGCCCATCCCAGTGCTCGATCAACGCCGTGCACGATTCCACCCAGTCCCCGCAGTTCAGGTAATCCACCTCGCCCACCTTGCGGATCTCGGCATGATGGATATGCCCGCACACCACCCCATGCAACTCACGCTTGGTCACCTCGTGGGCGATGGCCTCTTCGAAATCGCTGATAAAACTCACGGCGGTTTTTACCTTGTGCTTCAAGTACGCCGACAGCGACCAATAACCGTAGCCATAGCGCGCTCGCCAGTGATTGAGCCAGCGGTTCAGCGTCAGGGTAAATTCGTAGGCCGAGTCACCCAGGAAGGCAAGCCAGCGGTGGTAACGGGTGATCACGTCGAACTGATCGCCATGAATCACCAGCAGATGACGACCATCTGCCGTGACATGCACCGCCTCGTCCACCAGTTGGATATTGCCCAGGATCAGCTTGGAATAGCGCCGTAGAAATTCGTCATGGTTACCGGTGACATAAATCACCTCGGTGCCGCGCTTGGCCATGGTCAGCAGGCGGCGGATCACGTTGGTGTGGGCCTGGGGCCAATACATGCCGCCACGCATTTTCCAACCATCGATAATGTCGCCCACCAGGTACACCTTGTCGGCGTGATAACCCTTGAGAAACTGCGATAGATGCTCGGCCTGGCAGTCCCGGGTGCCCAGATGCACGTCGGAAATCCACAGGGTTCGCACCCGTTGCTTGCGGCTGGGTTTGGCGAATTCGGCACGGGTCATGGGGGTCCCTCGACGCTGTTTTCGCGAGCTTGCGCCCTGGTGGTTAATAGCCCATGACAACTGCGCGTCAGTCTGATGACAACGCTTGGCCGCCCCTAAGCGATGTAGACTGGGGACTTGCCGCCCAGGAGAGCGCAATGAGCCCCAGTCTTACGCTTCGCCAGTACACCGATGCCCCCATCGCCCACAGCCATGACCATGCACAATTGGTGTTTGGCCTGTCCGGGCGCCTGGATTTCGAAGTGGATGGCTGTGCTGATCAGGTGCAGGAAAGCAGCGTGATGATCCTGCCGTTTGCCGCTCACCACGCCTGCGGCAGCCGCGACGGTAGCCGCTGCCTGGTGCTGGATGTGCCAACCGAGCATTGGCTGCTGCAGACACTGGGTGACCACGCCGATGCCAGTCGCCGCCTGCTCGACCGGCCGGCCCGGCTGGCGCTGGATTCGCGCCAGCACCAGTTGGTGCAATGGCTGGCCGGCAGCCCGATACAGGATCCATTGATCGCCCGGCAAGGCGCGCTGCTGCTGCTCGCCAGCCTCAATCATCCGCAGGCGATGCCACCGCCGGGGCGGCGCCTGCCTTATGCCGCGTTCAACGCGCATATCGAACGCCACGCCGCTCACCCGCTGCATGTCGCGGACCTGGCACGGATTGCCTGCCTGTCAGTGGCGCGCCTGCACGCGCGCTTCATGCTTGAATGCGGGCAGACCCCCATGGATTACGTGCGCCACCAGCGCCTGCAAATGGCATTGACGCTGCTGCGCGAGACGCCGCTGCCCGTGGGTGAGATCGCCGCACGCGTGGGCTACCGCTCGCAAAGTGCCTTCGCTGCCGCCATGTTGCGCGAGTTTGGCGCCTCGCCGGGCACAATGCGGCGAACGTCATAGGAAGAGTTTCGCGCTAAAAATCGCGAACCGCACGACAGACATCCCTTTCACCCAACCTCTAGACTGGTGGTCACTTTCGTTGGTAGGCATCGTAATGACTCCCCGCTCAGCCCTCGGCGCCCTGCATATCGGCGCATTGATGTTCGGCCTTACCGGCGTGTTCGGCAAACTGGCGGCCGCCTCACCGTCCATCATCGTATTCGGGCGTGCCGCGTTTGCGGTGATTGCCCTGGCGGTGTTCGCGCGCTTTGCCAGCAATGCGCCGTGGAAACACCTGCAGATGCGCGACTGGCGCCGCCTGCTGGTCAGCGGCGTGCTGCTTGCCGCGCACTGGGTGACCTTCTTCATCGCCGTCAAGGTCGCCGGGGTGGCGGTGGCAACCCTGGGGTTCGCCGCCTTCCCGGCCTTTACGGTGATCCTTGAGGGGTTGATCTTCCGCGAGCGGATTCGCGCCAATGAAATGGTGCTGGTAGCGCTGGTCAGCATCGGCCTGGTGCTGGTGACCCCGGACTTCAACCTGGCCAGCGACGCCACGGGCGGCTTGCTCTGGGGCATCGCATCGGGGCTGCTGTTCGCCTTGTTGTCACTGAACAACCGCGCCAGCTCCGGACGCATTCCTGCGGTACAGGCCGCGCTGTGCCAGAACGTGGTGGTCGCGGTCTGCCTGTTGCCCGTGGCGGCACCGGGGCTGGCGGATGTGCGCGCCCTGGACTGGCTGTGGATCGGCCTGCTCGGGGTGTTCTGTACCGGCCTTGCCCACAGCCTGTTCGTCGCCAGCCTGGCCGTGATCAAGGCGCGCACCGCCTCGGTGGTGTTTGCCATGGAACCGGTCTATGGCATCACCGTGGCCTGGCTGCTGTTTGCCGAAACGCCCACCCTGCGCATGCTGCTGGGTGGCGCGTTGATCATCGTCGCCATCGTGCTGTCCGGCCTGATGGGCAGCGCCAGCAAGGCCAGGCAGCCGCAGGCGGCCTGACGTCACTGCGTGCGGTCGTTATGCCCCAGGTCGCGCTGCGGATCGATCTGATCGCGCACGCGCTGCTTGAGCACCTTGGCCTCCGGGAAACCGCCATCGGCCTTGCGCTCCCAGATCTGTACAGCGTCGCAGGTGATGCGAAACGCGCCGCCGGTCGACGGCTCCAGCGACACTCTGCCCAGATCCTCGGCAAAGGTACTCAACAATTCCTGGGCCAGCCACGCGGCACGCAACAGCCACTGGCACTGGGTGCAATAGGTGATCACGATCTCGGGTTTGCTGGCGGACATAACGTGAAAGGCTCCTGGGTGAAGGCTTGGGCGGATCGAGCGGCTATAATAGCGGCCTTTATCGCCCAGCCTCGAGATTCATGATGCGCCGCTTGTTGTCCTGCCTGTTCCTGTGCCTGCTTCCCCTGCTCGCCGACGCCGTTGAAAGCCCACGCCCGAAAATCGGCCTGGTGCTGTCCGGCGGCGCCGCCCGTGGCCTGGCGCATATCGGCGTGCTCAAGGCGCTGGAAGAACAAGGTATCCAGGTCGACGCGATTGCCGGCACCAGCATGGGCGCGGTGATTGGCGGGCTGTACGCCTCGGGCTACAAGATCGACGAGCTGGAAAAGCTCGCCCTCAGTATCGACTGGCAACAGGCCTTGTCCGACGCACCGCCGCGCGAAGACGTGCCGTTCAGGCGCAAGCAGGATGACCGCGATTTCCTGGTCAAGCAGAAACTCAGCTTTCGCGACGACGGCAGCCTCGGCCTGCCGCTGGGCGTGATCCAGGGCCAGAACCTGGCGCTGCTGCTGGAAAGCATGTTCGCCCACAGCAGCAACACGCGTAACTTCGACAAGCTGCCGATTCCGTTCCGCGCCGTGGCCACCGACATCACCACCGGCGAAAAAGTCGTGTTCAGCAAGGGCCACCTGCCCCAGGTGATACGCGCCAGCATGTCGATCCCCGCGGTGTTCGCTCCGGTGGAGCTGGATGGGCGCCTGCTGGTCGACGGCGGCATGACCGACAACATTCCCCTGGACGTGGCACGGGACATGGGCGTGGACATCGCCATCGTGGTGGACATCGGCACACCGCTGCGCTCACGCAAGCAGTTGGCGACCGTGGTCGATGTGCTCAACCAGTCCATCACCCTGATGACCCGGCGCAACTCCGAGGAACAACTCAAAGCCTTGCACGCGAGGGACGTCTTGATCCAGCCGCCCCTGGCAGCCTACGGCGTGACGGACTTCGGACGCGCCAGGGACATGATCGACGCCGGCTACCGCGCCACCCGCGCCCTCGACCTGCGTCTGGCGCACTTGCGCCCCGCTGAGCCTGTCGACCCACAACTGACCGCCGCCCGCACGCCGGGCGAGCGCACCCCGATCATTACCGCGATCGACGTGGAAAACGACTCCAAGGTCAGCGATGACGTGATCCGCTACTACATCCGCCAGACGTTGGGCGAACCGCTCAACCTTGGCCGCCTGCAATCGGACATGGGCACGCTGTACGGCCTGGACTACTTCGAGCAGGTGCAATACCGCGTGGTGAAAAAGGGCAAGGACAATACCCTGGTCATCAGCGCGCGCGGCAAACGCAGCGGCACCGACTACCTGCGCCTGGGGCTGAACCTGTCCGATGACATGCGCGGCGACAGCGCCTTCAACCTTGGCGCCAGCTACCGGGTGAACGGGATCAACCGCCTCGGCGCCGAATGGCTGACGCGGGTGCAGATCGGTGACCGCCAGGAGCTGTACAGCGAGTTCTATCAACCGATGGACACCGGCTCGCGCTATTTTGTCGCGCCCTATATCAGGGCTCAGGCGCAGAACGTCGAGCTGACCCTGGACAACGACCCCGTTTCCGAATACCGGCTGGAGCGCTACGGTTTCGGCCTGAACGTCGGACGGCAGATCGGCAACAGCGGTGAAATCCGCTTCGGCGTGGGAGAAGCCTGGGGCAAGGCGGACGTGCGCATCGGCGATCGCGACCTGCCGAGCATGAGCTTCAGCGAGGGTTTCTATGAGTTGAAATACTCGTTCGACTCTTTCGATAACGTCTACTTCCCGCACACCGGCGAAGACATCGGTCTGGCCTTCCGTGAGTTCGCACCTGGACTGGGTTCGGACCAGCGCTACCGCCAATGGGAGTTCAAGCTGGACAAAGCCATGAGCCACGGGCCCGACACCCTGATCCTCGGCGGTCGCTACGGACGCACCCTGGATGATTCGGATGTGGTGGTGTCCAGCTTCCTGCTGGGCGGTGCGCGACAATTGTCAGGCTTTCGCCAGGACGCGATCTCGGCCCAGAACATCAGCCTGATGCGCGCGGTGTACTACCGCCGCCTGACGCCGCGCTCGTACCTGCCGCTGGATTTTCCGCTGTACCTCGGGGCCTCGCTGGAGCGGGGCCGGGCGTGGAACAATGACAATGAGTTCGACAGCGGCTACATCAACGCGGCGAGCATTTTCCTCGGCTTCGATACGCCGCTGGGGCCGTTGAATTTCAGCTATGGGTTCAATGATGATAACCAGAAGGCGGTCTACCTGAACCTGGGCCAGACTTTCTGACACAGCGCAGAATAAATGTGGGAGGGGGCTTGCCCCCGATAGCAGTGGATCAGCCAGCTTGTATTTAGCTGACTCACCGCCATCGGGGGCAAGCCCCCTCCCACATTTCTTGATCTTCGGAACACTGGGGAATCAGGACTTTTCCAGATTCGCCAGGATATGCCCATGGACGCGCATGCACACGCGCAGATCCTCTTCGTCCACCCCAACGAACAGTTCATGGCGCAACGCCGTGGCGATGGTCTCGATCTGGTCGATCAGCGGGCGCGCCGTGTCACACAGCAGGATACGTTTGGCGCGGCGATCTTCCACTACGGCCTGGCGTTGCACCAGGCCCTGGCCTTCCAGGCTGTCGAGCAGACGCGCCAGGGTCGGCCCTTCCACGCCGACACTTTGTGCCAATTCACGCTGGGTAGGTGCTTCGGTAAAACGGGCCAGGTGCAGCAGCACCAGCCATCGCGCCTGGGACAAGCCCAGCCCCGCCAGGCGGCGGTCCAGCTCGGCGCGCCAACCTCGGGACATTTGCGCCAACTGCATGCCAAAACGGTGTTGATCGGTTAACGGCATAAAAAACTCATGGTTTAGACTGAAAATAAAGTGTGGCTAATTATTAGTCAGCTAAGCATGAGCCATGCCAGGAGGCAAGGCCCGGTATGTACTGATTCGTTACATTGTCGTAATTGCCACACTAAATTTCGAATTCCGACTGCAAAGCGGCACGCACGCAGTACAAAACACCTTCGGGAACCCGCCCTGCAAACAGCGGCGCGATCTCCGCAACAGGTGGCAATTCGCCCTCCCCGTCGAGAAAGGCATCCTGGATTTCACCGAGCAAATCCTCCGGCAAATCAAGGGCCTGCTCCAGGGACAACTGCTGCTTGCCGATGGCTTCGGCCAGCAACGTGTACACATTTTTTTCCGAGCATTGCAGCTGGCCGGCGATCTGGATCGGGGTCATGCCGGCGCGGGCCAGGCTGATCAGTTCGTGGCGGATATCGGCGATTTCCTTCGGTGCTTCGGCCTGGCCGCCGAGCACCTCGAGGAAGGCCTGGCCATAACGCTCCAGCTTGCGTGCGCCCACGCCGCTGACCCTGGCCATTTCGGCCATGCTGGTGGGCTGCTCGCGAAGCATCTCGAGCAAGGTCGAGTCGGGGAAGATGACGTAGGGCGGCACGCTGTGTTCCTGCGCCAGTTTGCGCCGCAGGGTACGCAAGGCCTCCCACTGTTCGCGCTCCTCGCCACGCACCAGCTGGCTGGCCTGGCTGGTGCTGCTCTTGGCGGTGGTCTGCGGCTTGAGGTCGCGGCGCAGCTCCAGGCTGACCTCGCCCTTGAGCAAGGGCCGGCAGCTGTCGTTAAGGCGCAGGCCGCCGTAGCCTTCGATATCGATGTCGACCAGCCCGCGCGCGACCATCTGGCGGAACAGCGAACGCCACTCGCCTTCTGCACGGGCCTTGCCGACGCCATAGACCGAGAGTTTTTCATGGCCGAAGCTGCGGACCTTTTCGTTGTCCTTGCCCAGCAATACATCCACCAGGTGACCGACGCCATAGCGCTGGCCGGTGCGGTAGATCGTCGACAACGCCTGGCGCGCCGGCTCGGTAGCGTCCCAGGTCTGCACGCCGTCGATGCAGTTATCGCAGTGGCCGCAGGGTTGAGGCATGTCTTCATCGAAATACGCCAGCAGCGTCTGGCGGCGGCAGCGGGTCTCTTCACACAGCGAGAGCATGGCGTCGAGTTTGTGCTGCTCCAGACGCTTGTGGCGCTCATCGCCTTCGGAGTTCTGCAGCATCTGCTTGAGCATCACCACATCCTGCAGGCCGTAGACCATCCAGGCATCCGCCGGCAGGCCATCACGGCCGGCGCGGCCGGTTTCCTGGTAATAAGCCTCGAGGGACTTGGGCAGGTCCATGTGCGCCACGAAACGCACGTTGGATTTGTCGATCCCCATGCCGAAGGCGATGGTCGCCACCATGATCAGGCCTTCCTCGTTGAGGAAGCGCTTCTGGTGCGCCGAGCGTGTTTCATTGGGCAAGCCGGCGTGATAAGGCAGCGCCGGATAACCTTGCTCACAGAGGAACGCGGCGACTTCATCGACCTTCTTGCGTGACAGGCAATAGACGATACCCGCATCGCTGCGCCGCTCGGAGAGAAACGCGAGCAACTGCTTGCGTGGCTGCTCCTTGGGCACGATGCGGTAGAAAATATTCGGTCGGTCGAAGCTCGACAGGAAACGCTCGGCGCCCTGCAAATGCAGGCGCTCGACGATCTCTTCGCGGGTACGCTTGTCGGCGGTCGCGGTCAGGGCAATACGCGGCACGTCGGGGAACAGTTCCGCCAGTTGGCCAAGCTGCAGGTATTCGCGGCGGAAATCATGGCCCCACTGCGACACACAGTGGGCTTCGTCGATGGCGAACAGGGCAATTTCCAGGCTCTGCAGGAACGCCAGCATGCGCGGCTGCACCAGCCGCTCCGGCGCCAGGTAGAGCATCTTCACTTCGCCGCGCTTGATCCGCGCGGCCAGGTCGCGCTGCTGCTCGGCGCTGAGGGTGGAGTTCAAGGCAGCGGCGGCGACACCCAGTTCTTCCAGGGTGGCGACCTGATCGTCCATCAATGCGATGAGCGGCGACACCACCACGGCCAGGCCATTGCGCAACAGCGCCGGCACCTGGAAGCACAACGACTTGCCGCCGCCCGTAGGCATCAGGACCAGGGCATCGCCGCCACTGGCCACGCGCTCAATGATCGCACCCTGGCGGCCACGAAAACTGTCGTAGCCGAAGATGTCCTTGAGGACGCGTTGAGCCTGCTCGAGCATGTAAAACTCCAAAATGGTGCGCAAATCCCTCTGTACAGGCTGGCCGAAAAAAACCGTTTTCACGGAAAATAATCCGTAAGCGAAGTTTTCCCGGAGTGCCGCATGGCCTGCAGGGGCATCACAAAACGCGGCAGTATACCCGAGCGTTCACCGGCAAAGGGCGAGACTGACGAATAGACACCGCTGTCTAAAACCGGGCAAATATGCCGTGCGGCTGGCCTGGGCGCTCAAGAACGCCTAGAATTCCCGCATCGTTTATTCCCAAGGTAATTCTTCAATGTCCTTCGCTGAGCAACTAACCCGCCTGCAAGCCTTCCTCGACGCCGATGAGCTGCATGACGAGGCGCTGGACTATGTGGCCGCCCACGGCTACCTGACCGCGTTGTCTATCTGCTCCGAAGTCGTACCCGACCGTGAGTGGATCGACGCGCTGTTCGCCGAAGAACCTCATTACGCCGACGACGCCCAGCGCGAAGAAATCGAAGCCACTCTGCTGGCCCTCAAGGCCCACATCAGTCGCCAACTGGCTTCCGATGAAGAGTTCGAGCTGCCGTGCGAACTGGACCTGGGCGACGATCCGGACGACTCCGACCTGCGCGGCTGGTGCATCGGCTTCATGGAAGGCGTGTTCCTGCGCGAAGCCGCCTGGTTCGAAACCGCCGAGGAAGAAGTCAGCGAAATGCTGCTGCCGATCATGGTCGGTTCGGGGCTTTTTGAAGAAGAAGCTGAATTTTCCGATATCGCCGCCGACGCCAACCTGATGGACGACATGATCGTACAGATCCCGGAAGCCCTCACCGCGCTGTACCTGCTGTGCAACGCGCCTGACGAAAAACCGGCGATCCTCAAGCCACGTCACCACTGAGTCGCTTGCCCGTGGACCCCATGGGCAAGCGCTCGCCGCTCCTGCGTTACGCGCTGCTGGCCATCGGCTGGCTGAGCGTAGCGCTCGGGGCGATCGGCATTTTCCTACCGGTATTGCCGACGACCCCCTTTCTCCTGCTGGCCGCCGCCTGCTTCGCTCGAAGCTCCCCGCGTTTTTACCACTGGCTGGTCGAACACCCGCGCCTGGGCCCCTGGATTCGTGATTACCTGGACGGTAATGGCATCCCGCTCAAGGGCAAGGTCTACGCCATCGGCTTGATGTGGCTGAGCATCACCCTGTCCTGCTACCTGGTGCCGTTGCCGTGGGCACGCGGGTTCATGCTGACCAGCGCGGTGCTGGTGACGATTTACATCCTGCGCCAGAAAACCCTGCCCCCTCGCTAAGCCGCGACATCAAGTCGCGCTCAGACCTTGGTCGACACTGACTAACCCCAAGCATCATGCGAGACTGTCCGACCGGGCCCGCACTGCCCGGGTGTTCCTATGCTCGGAGTTACCATGACGCTGTCCAGCGGGCTGATCGCCGCCGTTGCCCTGGCCTATATGGCCATTATGTTCGCCATCGCCTTTTACGGTGACCGCCGCCACGCGCCGTTGCCGCCGCGTGTGCGTGCGTGGGTGTATAGCTTGTCGCTGGCGGTGTATTGCACCAGCTGGACGTTCTTCGGCGCCGTGGGCCAGGCGGCCGAACAGCTTTGGGCATTCTTGCCGATCTACCTGGGGCCGGTGCTGTTGCTGGTGCTGGCGCCCTGGGTGCTGCAGAAGATGATTCTGATCAGCAAGCAGGAAAACATCACGTCCATCGCCGACTTTATCGCCGCACGCTACGGCAAATCCCAGTCCCTGGCAGTGGTGGTCGCGTTGATCTGCCTGGTCGGCGTATTGCCTTATATCGCCCTGCAGCTCAAAGGCATCGTGCTCGGCGTGAACCTGTTGATCGGCTCCGGGCCCGACACCACGGGCACGCGAGCCCAGGACACCGCATTGGTGGTGTCGCTGGTGCTGGCGCTGTTCACCATCGTGTTCGGCACGCGCAACCTCGACGCTACCGAACACCACCGGGGCATGGTGCTGGCGATTGCCTTTGAAGCGCTGGTCAAGCTGTTCGCGTTTCTGGCGGTCGGCGTGTTTGTAACCTACGGGCTCTACGACGGTTTCGGCGATCTGTTCAGCCAGGCGATGCTCGCACCGCGCCTGGAGGAATACTGGAAGGAGACCATCAACTGGCCGTCGATGGTGGTGCAGACCGGCGTCGCGATGATGGCGATCATCTGCCTGCCCCGGCAATTTCATGTGACGGTGGTGGAGAATATCGACCCGCAGGACTTGCGCCTGGCCAAGTGGGTGTTCCCGGCTTATTTGATCCTTGCCGCGCTGTTCGTGATCCCCATCGCCCTCGGCGGCAAGATGCTGTTGCCCGGTTCGGTACTGCCGGATTCCTACGTGATCAGCCTGCCGATGGCCGAAGCCCACCCGGCCCTCGCCGTACTGGCCTTCATCGGCGGCGCCTCGGCGGCCACCGGCATGGTGATCGTGGCCAGCATTGCCTTGTCGACCATGGTCTCCAACGACATGCTGCTGCCCTGGCTGTTGCGCCGCTCCAGCGCCGAACGCCCCTTCGAAGTGTTCCGCCACTGGATGCTGTCGGTGCGCCGGGTCAGCATCGTGATCATCCTGCTGCTGGCCTATGTGAGCTACCGACTGCTGGGTTCCACCGCGAGCCTGGCCACCATCGGCCAGATCGCGTTTGCCGCCGTGACCCAGCTGGCACCGGCGATGCTCGGTGCGCTGTACTGGAAACAGGCCAACCGGCGCGGGGTATTTGCAGGCTTGGCGGCGGGGACGTTCCTGTGGTTCTACACCCTGGTCCTGCCGGTTACCGCGAAAAGCCTGGGCTGGTCGCTGAGCCTTTTCCCCGGCCTGACCTGGATGCACTCGCACCCGTTCGGCTTTTCCGTGACCTCACTGACCTTGGGCACCGTGTTCTCCCTGGCCGGTAATTTCACGCTGTTCGTATGGGTATCGATGCTGTCGCGCACTCGGGTCTCCGAGCATTGGCAGGCCGGCCGCTTTATCGGCCAGGAAATCAGCCAGCGCGCCAGCGCCCGCTCCATGTTGTCGGTACAGATCAGCGATCTGCTCAGCCTGTCGGCGCGCTTTGTCGGTGAAGAACGGGCCCAGCAGAGCTTTATCCGTTTTGCCTATCGCCAGGGCAAAGGCTTCAACCCCAACCAGAATGCCGACAACGACTGGATCGCCCACACCGAGCGCTTGCTGGCGGGCGTACTCGGTGCCTCCTCCACGCGCGCCGTGGTCAAAGCCGCCATTGAAGGGCGGGACATGCAACTGGAGGACGTGGTACGGATCGCCGACGAAGCGTCCGAGGTGCTGCAGTTCAACCGCGCCCTGCTGCAGGGTGCGATCGAAAACATCACCCAGGGCATCAGCGTGGTGGATCAGTCGCTCAAGCTGGTGGCCTGGAACCGGCGCTACCTGGAGCTGTTCAACTACCCCGACGGCTTGATCAGTGTCGGCCGGCCAATTGCCGACATCATCCGCTACAACGCCGAGCGCGGCCTGTGCGGCCCTGGCGAGGCGCAAGTGCACGTGGCGCGACGCCTGCACTGGATGCGCCAGGGCCGTGCGCACACGTCAGAGCGGCTGTTTCCCAACGGACGGGTGATCGAACTGATCGGCAACCCGATGCCCGGCGGCGGTTTTGTCATGAGTTTCACCGACATCACCGCGTTCCGCGAAGCCGAACAGGCGCTGACCGAGGCCAACGAAGGTCTGGAACAACGGGTGACCGAACGCACCCATGAACTGTCGCAGCTCAACCTCGCGTTGACCGAGGCCAAGGGCGTGGCCGAATCCGCCAGCCAGTCGAAGACCCGTTTCCTGGCGGCCGTCAGCCATGACTTGATGCAACCGTTGAACGCCGCACGCCTGTTCTCCGCCGCCCTGTCCCATCAGCATGAAGGCCTTTCCAGCGAGGCCCGGCAACTGGTGCAGCATTTGGACAGTTCGTTGCGCTCGGCCGAGGATTTGATCAGCGACTTGCTGGATATCTCGCGCCTGGAAAACGGCAAGATCAATCCACAACGCCAGCCGTTTGTCCTCAACGAGTTATTCGACACCCTGGGCGCCGAATTCAAGGCCTTGGCCCATGATCAGGGCTTGCGCTTCCGTTTGCGCGGCAGTCGCCTGCGGGTGGACAGCGACATCAAGTTGCTGCGGCGGATCCTGCAGAATTTCCTCACCAACGCCTTTCGTTATGCCGATGGGCCGGTGCTGCTGGGCGTACGTCGCCGCCAGGGCCAGTTGTGCCTGGAGGTCTGGGACCGTGGCCCTGGCATCCCGTTGGATAAACAGAAAGTGATTTTCGAAGAGTTCAAGCGCCTGGACAGTCACCAGACCCGCGCCGAAAAGGGCCTAGGCCTGGGCCTGGCGATTGCCGACGGCCTGTGCCGCGTGCTGGGCCATCGCCTGAGCGTAAGCTCGTGGCCGGGCAAGGGCAGCGTGTTCAGTGTGCGTGTGCCGCTGGCGCGTAACCAGACCGCTGCACCGGTCAAGGCCGCGCAGGAAAATGGCCTGCCACTCAGCGGCGCGCAAATACTGTGCGTGGATAACGAAGAAAGCATCCTGATCGGCATGCGCAGTTTGCTGACGCGCTGGGGTTGCGAGGTGTGGACCGCCACTGACCAGGCGCAATGCGCGGTCCTGCTGGCTGAAGGCATGCGCCCGCAACTCGCGTTGGTGGATTACCACCTGGACCACGGCGAGACCGGTACTGAATTGATGGGCTGGCTGCGCGCCCAATTGGCCGAGCCGATTCCCGGCGTGGTGATCAGTGCCGATGGCCGTGCGGAGATGGTGGCCAAAGTGCATGCGGCGGGGCTGGATTACCTGGCCAAGCCGGTGAAACCGGCGGCGTTGCGGGCGCTGTTGAGCCGGCATTTGCCGCTCTAAAAGGCTCGTACTCGGTCAAGTGTGGGAGGGGGCTTGCCCCTCCCAATTTTGGCCTGTGTTTATTCAGGAAGATGCGCTACACCGTCAGCATCCGTCATCGCGCGCTCGAGCAAATCCGCCGGCAGGCTTTTGCTGGCTCGGGCGCCGAGCAATCTTAACTGCTCGGTACGGCTGACCAGATTCCCGCGTCCGTCCGTCAGCTTGTTGCGCGCTGCGCTGTAAGCCTTATCCAACTGTTGCAGGCGATTACCCACTTCGTCCAGATCCTGGATAAACAGCACGAACTTGTCATACAGCCAACCCGCGCGCTCGGCGATTTCCCGCGCGTTCTGGCTCTGACGCTCCTGCTTCCACAGGCTGTCGATCACCCGCAGGGTGGCCAGCAAAGTGGTAGGGCTGACAATCACGATATGGCGATCAAAGGCTTCCTGGAACAGGTTCGGCTCCGCTTGCAGCGCTGCGGAAAACGCCGCTTCGATCGGCACGAACAACAGCACGAAATCCAGGCTGTGCAGGCCTTCCAGGCGCTTGTAATCCTTGCCGGCCAAGCCCTTGACGTGATTGCGCAAGGACAGCACATGCTGCTTCAACGCCGCCTGGCCAATCACCTCGTCGTCCGCCGCCACGTACTGCTGGTAGGCGGTCAGGCTGACCTTGGAGTCCACCACCACCTGCTTGTCGCCCGGCAACATGATCAGCACGTCCGGCTGGAAGCGTTCGCCATCCGGGCCCTTGAGGCTGACCTGCGTCTGATACTCGCGACCTTTTTCCAGGCCCGCATGTTCCAGCACCCGCTCGAGGATCAGCTCGCCCCAGTTACCCTGGGTTTTCTGGCCTTTAAGGGCGCGGGTCAGGTTGGTGGCTTCGTCCGACAGGCGCAGGTTCAGTTGCTGCAGGCGCTCAAGCTCCTTGGCCAGGGAAAAGCGTTCGCGGGCCTCGTTCTGGTAGCTTTCTTCAACGCGCTTCTCGAAGGACTGGATGCGCTCCTTGAGCGGGTCCAGTAACTGCCCGAGACGCTCCTGGCTGGTTTCGGCAAAGCGTTGTTCGCGCTCGTCGAAAATCTTCCCGGCGAGTTCGGCGAACTGCGCGCGCAGTTCATCCCGGGAACCTTGCAGGTCGGCGAGACGTTGTTGATGGCTCTCCTGCTGTTCCCGCAGCTCGGCGCGCAGGGCTGCAGCCAAGGCGTCGAGGCGGCGCAGTTCGGTTTCCTTGGCGCTGCGGTCAATATTCCACGCGTGGGCCGCGTCGCGGGCGTTATCGCGGTCGATCTGCAACAGCTCGACTTCGCGGCGTACCGCAGCCAGGTCGGCCTGCTTGGCGGCGTTGGCCTGGCTCAGATCGCTGATCTCGTCACGGCTGGCGTCCAACTGCGCAGCAAGCCCTTCCTGGGCCAGTTGCGCGGTGGCCAGGCGCTCTTCCAGCAATTCCCAGCCGGTGGTGCGCGCGGTCAGCCGCCGTTGAATCTGCCAGCACCACGCCAATAAAGGCAGCGCTGCGCCTGCAAGGCCAAGGGCGACACTGGTCCAGTCGAACACCATAGTCATTTCTGCCTTCACCCAAAAACAGCAAGGTTAACCAAGCAAGGCACGGGAGGACAGCTCAGTCTTCGACCTGGCCCAATTCGCGCTGGGCGCGGCGATCACCGGCACGAGCCGCCGAACGCAGCAGGTCCTGGCCGATACGCCGGTCGCGGGCATTTCCGCATTCACGGCACATCAGCTGGCCCAGGCGGCTCTGCGCGGCCACCACGCCTTCGCGGGCAGGCTGCTTGAGCAGGCGGCCAGCCAAGTGCTTGATGTTGGTACTCTGCCCCAGGCGCGGGCTGTCGAGCAGCCACAAGGCAACTTTCAAAGAGAAGCGCTTGGGCGCGGTAACAGTTTGAGGAGTGTCGGTAACAGAAGGTGATACTGAGCGAAACTTCATAAAGCAC
Organism: Pseudomonas sp. 37 R 15; assembly: GCF_900004865.1. NCBI lineage: Bacteria > Pseudomonadati > Pseudomonadota > Gammaproteobacteria > Pseudomonadales > Pseudomonadaceae > Pseudomonas > Pseudomonas sp. 37 R 15. The sequence goes on from NZ_CVTV01000018.1 coordinate 62,591, forward strand.
TGTGGGACAGAACGGAAGGCGCGCCACTCTACTCTTTTTTTCGTACAGGTAAAGCTGAAAAAACGCTGCACGCCCGTTCTAGAGCAAGCGCTTGGGACAATCCACAGAAGCTGTGGATAACTCAGTGGACAACCCCGCTTTAACCCGCGCAAAGGCCCATGGAGCGGGGGCTGCAGTCAAACTGACGATTTTTTCACCAATAAAAAAAAGCCAGATTTTTCATTGACTTAAATTTTGATTGCAGGCAAATGAGCGGGCTCCGGGGCTGCTGCCCATGAGGTTACACAGGCTGCGACTAATGTGCACAACTCACCAGCCAATGGTTATATCGCCAGCTTTTTGGATCCGACAGACTGGGAAAATGTTACTGCCGGCAAGCCTGGGGACTTTTCAAAGCTGTCGCGGCTCGCCACACTCCCCCCCCCGAAAACGCAACCGTGCAGGGCCGATGAAAGGAATTCTGTTATTCGCCGCGTTGCTGCTGGCCATTTGCGCGACGGCACTGGGCATCAACGCGCTGTTACCGTCCCCGGACGGCGCGCTGTTTGCCATCGCTATCCTGGTATCCGCCGCTCTGACCGCGTCAAGTCTGTGCATCGAACTGGGAGAAGGCGGGATCGACGACATGCGTGATGTCGTGCGAGTCATCGAGACCGGCAAGTCCGTAAGGCTGACACTCGCCGCCTACGGGCTTGGTTGTACGTTGGCCGCGTCGATCACCGTGCTGGTCTATCGCGGGCTGCTGGGGGGCTGATCGGGATTTTTTAAGGGACCCCTTCCCTTCCTTGTTTCGATCCGTTACTATCCGCAGCGTTAGTACCAAGCTGAAAGTCAATTCTGGTCGAACATATCCCCTGAACCACATGGGATCGACCACCTCGATGGTTTCCAGGTATCACTTGCGACGACACGGCCTTTGAACAAGCAAAGGGTGTCGCGAAGTCTCCATACTCTGACCGAACCAACCTGCAAATTGATCAGGATCTTCACCCCGGGCCCAGAACCTTTGCCCCTGTTGTGTTGCCTGCCCTCCTAAGTACCTACCTGCCAGCCCAAGCGCGCCTAATTCAATAGCGCTTCAAACTGGCTGCTTTGTTCCAGTCGGGTTCTTCGTTTGATCAATGGTGATCAACGTCACTGGAACGTTTTAATACGGCACGGTTCTTATCTGTGTCATTTGTAGGAACACCCATAATATGAACGCTCAAATCCATACTCAGGATGCCATCCGCACCCTCACCAACGCTTTTGCCCCAATGAACTGCCTGATCATGGCCGCTCGCAAAGGCTGCTTCAGCTTCACCCTGGTCAACGAACACGGCATCGCGCGTCACAGCGAACGCCTGTACCCCGATCAATACTCCAGCGCAGAACCGCTGCAGGCCGTGATCGAGCGTACCCGTCAGGCATTGACTGCCTGATCGACCCGAGTCGCTGAAACACAAAAACCCTGTCTGAAAAGCAGGGTTTTTTATTGCCTGAAATTTAGCCGAAGACTTTTTACTAATCACAAATAGATATAAACGTTATAACCGGATAACAAAGATGTTTTAAAAACAGTCCTTTACAAGACGAATATGACACTACACTTCAACTCAAGCGGCATGATCCGCTTGCGACGGGCCTGAGATCCGATTCACCGCTGCCAAGCCCTCCTTCTCGGGCCCGTCATTCATTTTCTCGCGATGAGGCTCTTATGGGTATTGCCGCCAGCGAATTGTGTCGTTATGTGATCAGGCCGACCCTGAAGTACCTCGGGTGCCATAATCCGACCGCCGAAGCCCTGCTGCTGGGCATTGCCGCCAGCCAGTCGGAGCTGGGCTCGGCCTTGCATGATCGTCGCGGCCATGGCCTCTACAGCATCACCGAACCCCGCCACCGCGCCCTCTGGGATACCTACCTGGCGCTCGATCCCGAGCGTGCGAGCCTGGTGCGCGGGTTGGCCAGCCAACATGCTTTTCTCAGTGCGCCACAACTGGAATTGACGGTGAACCTGCGTTACGCCACGGCGATCGCGTGGCTGCTGGTCTAACAACAGCGTCCCGCCCTGCCCGCGCCGGGCGATGTACTGGGCATGGCGCGTATCTGGAAAGAAATATTTCACCCTCAGGGTCGCCTGCGAGATTTCTCCCAGGCCTGGCAAACCTGTGTCTCCCCCATGAAACAGGTGGCCTGCTGACCGGGCAATTTGCAAGATTCGCCAAAAAACCGCAAATCTGGTCGGATTGTCCTACAAAACCGCTCTATCTCCTGCATTACAGCCTATAGCGCGATGTGAAATTTATTGATACTTTCCGCAGCGGTGATCACACGGAGTTCTAATAATGAAAAAAGTAATGCTCAAGACCACACTTAGCCTCGCCGTTGCCATGGCCTCTTCCCAACTGTTCGCCAGCGGCTTCGCCCTGAACGAACAGAGCGTCAGCGGAATGGGCACCGGTTTTGCGGGTCGCTCATCTTCTGCCGATGACGCAAGCACTGTCTATGGCAACCCTGCCGGTATGGCTCGCCTGAACGGCCAGCAGATCACCGGCGGTGTCGCAGCCATCGATGCGTCCACCGATCTGAGCGATACCAGCGGTCGCTCCAGTGGCAGCAACAAGGGCGATATGGTGCCGTTCACCGCCGTCCCTTTCGGTTTCTACACCAATAAACTCAACGATCAGTGGTCTGTGGGTTTCGGCGTCTATGCTCCGTTCGGCCTGATAACTGACTACGAAAGCGGCTTCCAGGGCCGTGGCTTCGGCAGCAAAAGCGAAGTGAAAGTCATGACCTTGCAACCGACGGTCAGTTACGCCTTCAATGATCGCGTTTCCGTGGGTTTTGGCCCGACCATCAACCGCATTGCCGGCACCCTGGAATCGGACCTCACGCTGAACCCTCGCGCGCCGGACACCAACATCAAGATCAAGGGTGACGACACCGCGCTGGGCTTCAATATCGGCGTGCTGGTACAAGCCACCGATACCACCCGCGTCGGCCTGACCTATCACTCCAAGGTCAGCTACAAGCTGGACGGCCACACCGAAGTCACCGCGCCGACCGCAACTTCCCCGTTCCTGCGCAGCAATCGCTACGACGCTTCGCTGAAGATCGACACGCCTGAGTCCTACGACCTGTCGGTGACCCAGGACCTGACCGACGCCTGGAAGCTCTACGCCGGTGCAACCTGGACCCGCTGGAGCCGCCTGAAAGACATCACCGTCAAGAACGAAGGCGTGACGGCCGCAGCGGGTGGCGCGCTGGCCCCCGGCCTGGTCAGCACCATCAAGGAAGACCAGAACTGGCACGACACCTGGGCGTACGCCTTGGGTACTTCGTATCAGTTGACCAAGCAAGTGGTGCTGCGTACCGGCCTGACATTCGACCAGTCGCCGACCAACAACACGGATCGCTCGCCGCGCATTCCTACCGGCGACCGCACCATCTTCAGTCTGGGCCTGGGCTACGAGGTCATGCCGAACATGACCGTCGACGTGGCTTACTCCTACCTGAAGGAAGAGGACGTCAAGGTTGCACGCTCCAATCAACTGGCCAGCTACAACGCCAAGTATGAGAACAGCGCCAACGGTTTCGGCCTGGGCATGACCTACCGCTTCTGATTCATCGCGGTCTAAAAAAGCCCCGCTCTCCTGAAAAGGAGGCGGGGCTTTTTAATGGACGATCATGTATCAGGGCTTGGAAGCTATCGCCTGCTCCACCGCCTTGATCAGCTCGGGGCTGTCAGGCTTGGTCAGGCTGGAAAAATTGGCAATCACCTTGCCCTGGCGATCCACCACATACTTGTAGAAATTCCACTTCGGCGGCGTGTCGGTCTGCTGCGCCAGGCTCTTGAACAGGTGCACCGCATCCGGCCCCTTGACCTTCTGCGGTTCGGTCATGGTGAAGGTCACGCCATAATTGACGTAGCAGACCTTGGCAGTCTCCTCGCCGGTCTTGGCCTCCTGCTTGAAGTCGTCCGAAGGCACGCCAATCACCTCCAGACCTTCACCCTTATAGCGCTGATACAAAGCTTCGAGGCCTTTGAATTGAGGAGCGAAGCCGCAGAAGCTCGCCGTATTGACGATCACCAGAGGCTTGCCTGCAAAGCGCTGGCACAGGTCAATGGATTCCTTGGCCCGCAACTTGGGCAATTGGCCTTCCAGCAACGGCGGGCATCCGGCGGCCAGGGCCACGCTGCCAGCAGCCATCAGGACGGGTAGAGCGAGCCAGCGCATCAACATATCAAAGGTCCTCGATTCGGTTCAGACAGAGAACTTAACAGATCGCCATGCCCAACTGCATCAATGCCAGGCCGCCTTGCTGCCAGCCCCACCAGGCCAGCAGCAGCAACACCAGCGTCGCCGCCAGGATCACGCACCGCAGCGCTGCACTCATGCCGCCTCCATTTGCGCCTGCACACGCGCCACCGGCCGTTCACGCACCGGCCAGTTCAAGGCCGCCGCGAGCAGGCTGAGCAGAATTGCCACTTGCCAGATCAGGTCATAGCTACCGGTTCGATCATAGACCACCCCGCCCAACCAGCCACCGAGGAACGAGCCGAGCTGGTGGAACAGGAACACAATCCCACCCAGCATCGAAAGGTTTCGCACGCCGAACAAGGTGGCGACGGTGCCGTTGGTCAGCGGTACGGTGGACAACCAGAGGAACCCCATCGCCATGCCAAACACGTAAGCCGTGACCTCGGTGACCGGCGCCCACAGGAACAGCACGATCACCACTGCCCGCAGCAGGTACAAGCCGGTGAGCAAGCGCGGCTTGGACATGCGCCCACCCAGCCAGCCGGCGGTGTAGGTGCCGAACACATTGAACAAGCCGATCAAGGCCAGCACCGTGGTGCCCACTGTGGCCGGCAGATGCTGGTCCACCAGGTACGCCGGCAGATGCACACCGATAAATACCACTTGGAATCCGCAGACGAAAAAGCCGAAGGCCAGCAACCAGAACCCGCTATGGGAACAGGCCTCCTTCAACGCTTCGCGCAGGGTTTGTTGACCGACCGTCACCGGCAGCGGTTTATCCTTGAGCATGGCCACCAGCGGCAGGATCAACGCCACCATCAAGCCCAGCGCCAGCAGCGCCGCCGACCAGCCCAGCCAACCAATCAAGCCGAGGGTGCCAGGCACCATGGCGAATTGGCCAAAAGAGCCGGCGGCGCTGGCGATCCCCATGGCCATGCTGCGTTTCTCCGGTGCTACGGCGCGGCCGACCACGCCGAGAATCACTGAAAACGACGTGCCGGACAGACCGATGCCAATCAGCAACCCGGCACTCAGGGACAATGACCACGCCGAGTCCGACATACCCATCAGCACCAGGCCCACGGCGTACAACACGCCGCCGACGAACACCGCCCTGGTCGCGCCGAAGCGGTCGGCCAGCGCCCCGGTGAACGGCTGTGCCAGGCCCCAGATCAGGTTCTGCAAGGCAATGGCAAAAGCGAACGTTTCACGGCCCCAGCCGAATTCGCTGCTCATCGGCGCCAGGAACAGCCCAAAGCCGTGCCGCACGCCCAGGGACAACGCCAGGATCAGCGCACCCCCCAAAAGAACCCAGCCACTGGTGCGCCACATCGAGGTCATTTCTTATTCTCCGTTCGCGGGTATATACCCGCTTGTAGCCGAACAAACCGCCGCTCAGGCAAGTTCATCCAGCAAGGCCAACAGGGTTTCGCGCTTTTGCGCGCCAAGCTGATCGATCAATGTCTGTTGCGCCGCTTCCCACGCCGGCAGGGCCGCCGCCAGGCGCTGCTGGCCCGCCTCGGTCAATACCACCAGGCGATTGCGCAGGTCGTCACCCTCGACCAACCGCACCAGGCCCTCCCCTTCGAGTACGCGCAAATTGCGCCCCAGGGTGCTGCGGTCCAGGCCCATGGCTTCTGCCAGGCTGGAAATGCTCGGCTGATCGAGACGTTGCAGGTTGCACAGCAAGGAATACTGCGCAACGTTGATCCCGAAGCCATCGAGGGCGCCGTCGTAATGCCTGCTGACGCCACGGGCGGCACGTCGCAGGTTGGTGCATAAACATTGGGAGGCAAGCATGGAGCGTGTATATACCCGGAGTTGTGGAAATGCAAGAAAGTGTTACAACGCCAGTCCAATCAGCACCACCGTTTCCAGCAGTTCCAGCAGTGCGCCCGCAGTATCGCCGGTGGTGCCACCGAGGCGCTTGATCATCACCTGGCGCAAGCCGATAAAACAAGCTGCGGCGAACAACACCGCCAGCCCACCGCCGAAGCCGCCGATCAGGATGCAGGCCAGTCCGCTGAGGATCAGCACTTGCTGACCGACAACCCTGGGCAAATGATCCGACAGCGCCTGACCTAATCCGCCCGCGCGCACGTAACGCGTGGTGAGAAACAGCGCCAGCATCGACGCCCGGCCGATCAACGGCGCAAGAATCAGCGCAGCGCCATTGTGCTGCTCGATCAGCGCCACCAGCGCGGTGAACTTGAGCAGCAGCACCAGGCCCACGGTGACCACGGCGATGGGCCCGCTGCGTGGGTCCTTCATGATGGTGAGGGTGCGTTCAAGGTCGCCGAAGCCACCCAGCCAAGCGTCGGCACTGTCGGCCAGGCCGTCCAGGTGCAGGCCACCACTGAGCAGCACCCAGGCGCTCAACAGCAGCGCGGCGTGCAGCAACAGGGGCGCGCCCGTCAACAAAGCGTTCAGGCCCCACAGGAGCAAGCCGAACAGCACGCCCACCAGCGGATAAAACAACAACGAACGCCCCAGTTCCTGCGGTTGCGGCATGCCCGGCAGGCGAATCGGCAGGCTGCTCAGGAACTGCAGGGCGATCCAGAATGGCAGCATGCTCAGCCCCCTTCCTTCAACGTGCCATCGGTCGCGACTTGCAAGTTGAACAGCCCGCCGTGGCCGACTTCGACATTCAGCAATTGTTCACGGGGCAAGCCGCGCGCGCGCGCCAACAGCAGGCGCATCACACCACCGTGGCTGATCAACAGCACACGCTCACCGGCATAGGCCTGGCGCAGACGTGAGACAGCGCCAAGCACCCGCTCGGAAAACGCGCCCACCGGTTCGCCTTCCGGCGGGGTAAAACTGTACGGGTCCGCCCAGAACAAGCCCAAGGCCTCGGCATCGGTCTGCATCAACGCCGCCGCGCTCTGTCCTTCCCAGGCGCCGAAGTGCAGCTCCTGCAGGTCTTTTTCCAGGCTGACCGGAAGGTCGAGACGCTCGCCCAGTTCCTGGGCAAAGCGCGCGCAGCGTTGCAACGGCGAACTGATCAGCCGGTCCCACGGCCCCCGCCCTGCGACAGCGGCGCGCATCTGTTCCCAACCCTTGGCCGTCAGGGCGTCATCCAGGCTGCCGCGCAGGCCGCCGCCCAGTTCGGTTTCACCGTGGCGCAGCAAATCCAGGTGCAAGGTCATGCGGGGCGGTCCGCCACGGCCGCTTCGGCGAAGGTCGCCATCTGCCCGTGCAGCGCACAGGCCAGGCGCAACAGCGGCACCGCCAACGCCGCACCGCTGCCTTCGCCCAGGCGCAGGCCCAGGTCGAGCAGAGGCTGCGCGTCAAGGCTGTGCAGCACGTGACGATGACCCGGCTCGGCGCCACGATGGCCGAACACCAGCCAGTCGCGGCATGCCGGGTTCAGGCGCGTGGCAACCAGTGCGGCGACGCTGCAGATGAACCCGTCCACCAGCACCACGATGCCCGCCTGGGCACAGGCCAGGTAGGCACCGACCAGCGCGGCGATTTCAAAGCCCCCGAGGTTGAACAGCGTCTGCAACGCGTCGTCGCGCTGGGCCGCGTGCCGTTCCAGGCCGCGCTCGATGACCGCCACCTTGTGACTGACACCCTGGGCATTCAACCCCGTGCCTGGCCCGGTCAGGTCACTCACCGGGCAATCGAGCAGCCCACAGGCCAACGCACTGGCGGCGGTGGTGTTGCCGATGCCCATCTCGCCACCGATAAACAGCTGTGCGCCGTTTTCCAGGGCGCGGTGTGCGCTGTCTCGCCCGGCCTGCAGGGCCTGATTGCCCTGAGCCTGGGTCATCGCCGGGCCGTTGACGAAGTTGGCCGTGCCCGCGCCGATATTCAGGTGACGCACGCCGGGCAACGCCAGGGATGGCGTCACCGTGCCGAGGTCGACCACCTCCAACTGTGCGTCCAGTTGCCGAGCCAAGACGCTGATGGCCGCGCCACCGGTGACAAAGTTATGCAGCATCTGCCCGGTCACTTCCTTGGGAAACGCCGACACGCCTTCCGCGACCACCCCATGGTCGCCGGCAAAAATCGCGATCCACAGTTGATCCACCGACGGCTTGACCCGGCCCTGCAAACCGGCCAATTGCACCGCCAGCGCTTCCAACTGGCCGAGGGAGCCGGCGGGTTTGGTCAACTGCTGCTGACGGTCCCGCGCCTGTTCCTGCGCAGAAGCATCGTTGGCCTTGCAGGGGTTGAGCCACCAGGAATCGGTCATAACGCAGTACCTTTCAAAGTCAGGGGCAGGCCGGCCACCGTCAGCACCACACGCTGACACCGCTCGGCCAAGGCTTGATGCAGCCAACCGGCTTCATCCACATAACGGCGAGTCAATTCGCCCAGCGGCACGACACCCAGTCCGGTCTCGTTGCTGACAAAAATGATTTCACCCGGCAGCGACGCCAGGCTGTGCAGCAGTTGATCGCGCTCGAATGCCAGGCGCTCGGCATCCTCGAGCATCAACAGGTTGGTCAGCCACAAGGTCAGGCAGTCGACCAACAGGCAATGATCGGCAGCGGCGTTTTCGCGCAACACATGCGCCAGTTCGACGGGTTCTTCAATCAGGCCCCAGTGGTCGGGACGACGCTCACGGTGCAGGGCAACGCGCTGGTTCATCTCACCGTCCAGCGGTTGGCTGGTGGCGATATAAATCACGGACAGACCGCTGTCGCCGGCAAGCTTTTCAGCCAGGCGACTCTTGCCCGAACGAGCGCCGCCAAGGATCAATTGATGCATGAGCACATACCTTCCAAGTCCCGCCGACCGGTTGAGGCCGCCGCCGAACAATGTGGGAGGGGCCGTGCGACGATTCGACTTGCCCCCGATGATGGAGTAACAGTGAATACATCGATAACTGACCCACCGCTATCGGGGGCAAGCCCCCTCCCACAATTCGTCCGCGGCTGTCTACACAACTCAGTAGCGCCCAAGCCTAACCACGATGCGCAGCGAGTCGCTCTTGATCTTGATCTTGATCTTGATCTCAGGCGCCCCGTTAAACCACGCTGGCCGAACGCAGGCTTGAATCCGTGGGTAACCCGGCAGGACGCCGGGTTAGCCGCACTGGGCCATGGATGGCCCATTGCGGCGGCCCACGGATTCAAGCCGGAGAGAGGGCACACCGAGCCTAGGCGAGGTGCCGAGTGGTGGGGCAAGAGCGTTTTGCTTACTTTTGCGCTTTTCAAAAGTGAGCCGCCGTAAGGGCGGAACCCTAAGCAGCCGTTACCGCAGAAACGGATATGTACTCCGTCCAATCCAACATCCTGGTCGGCCCAGAGGCCGCCATCGAGAGCAAGCCCCCTCCCACATGTTGTCCGCGTACACACCGTCAAAGCCCGCACAGTTTGCGCAACAAGTCCGTATCCAGATGGTTCTCCACCAAATCCGCCAACCGCTCGATATCCCGTTCACGCAGGGCGTGATAATCCACCTCCTGCACGTCCTGCAACCCCGCCCAGCGCAGCAACGCACTGCACGCGGCCGGCGTTTCGAACAACCCATGCAGATACGTCCCGAGAATCTGCCCATCGGCACTCTGCGCACCCTCACTGCGCCCATCATCGAGCAGCACGGCGGCATTCGCCAGCGCCTCGCCGCTCGTCACACCGGCATGGATCTCATACCCACTGACCTCGACATCCTCCAGCAACAAGCGCCCGCGCACATTGCGCAGCTGCTTCTCCTGCGCAAGCGTGGTACTGAACGCCAGCAAACCCAGACCATCGCTGGAGCCGGCAGCGCCTTCCAGACCCAGCGGGTCATGCACCTGCTCGCCGAGCATCTGCAACCCGCCACAAATGCCCAGCACCTTGCCGCCATAACGCAAATGCCGCGCCACGGCCGTATCCCAGCCATTGGCACGCAAATACGCCAGATCACTGCGCACGCTTTTCGACCCCGGCAGGATCACCAGGTCGGCAGCCGGGATCGACTGGCCCGGCCCGACGAATTGCAGGTCCACCTGGGGATGCAGGCGCAGCGGGTCAAAATCCGTGTGGTTGCTGATGCGCGGCAGCACCGGCACTACCACCTTGAGCACCTGGGCGGCCTTGTCGATCTGGCGCCGATCGATGCCGTCTTCGGCCTCCAGGTGCAGGTCCATCACATAGGGCAGCACGCCCACCACCGGCTTGCCGGTGCGCGCCTCCAGCCAATCGAGCCCCGGTTGCAGCAGCGCAATATCACCGCGAAAACGGTTGATGATGAACCCCTGGACCCGTGCCTGTTCGCTGGCAGACAACAACTCCAGGGTGCCGACCAGATGGGCGAACACCCCGCCGCGATTGATGTCGGCGATCAACAGCACCGGGCAGTCCACGGCCTCGGCGAAGCCCATATTGGCGATGTCATTGGCGCGCAGGTTGATTTCGGCCGGCGAGCCCGCGCCTTCGACCATGACCACCGCATAGGCCTGGCTCAACCGCGCATGGGAGGCGAGCACCGCCTGCATCGCGATGGCCTTGTAGTCGTGGTAGGCGACGGCATTCATGCTGGTCACGGCGCGGCCATGGATGATCACTTGGGAGCCGGTGTCGCTGTTGGGCTTGAGCAACACCGGGTTCATGTCGGTGTGGGGCGCCAGGTGGGCGGCCTGCGCCTGTACCGCCTGGGCGCGGCCGATCTCGCCGCCTTCGGCGGTCACCGCACTATTGAGCGCCATGTTCTGTGGCTTGAACGGTGCGACCGCGACCCCCTGGCGCACCAGCCAGCGACACAGCGCGGTCACCAGCGTGCTTTTGCCGGCGTCGGAGGTGGTGCCCTGCACCATCAGCGTAGTCATGTCGCTTCCTTATAGGCGGCCAGGGCCGTCTCGAGGCGCTGCCAATCGGCCTCGCTGTCGGGCAGGCCGAAACGCACGCTGCTGTTGTGCACGAACAGGCGCAGCAGGATGCCGCGCTGGGCCATGAATTCGTGCAAGCGTTCGGCATGCGGGGTGATCAGCCACTGGAACAGGGCGCAGCCTCCCTGGGGTTCAAAGCCCTGGCGCTCCAGCAGGTCGAACAAGCGCTGGCCGGCCTCGATGCAACGGGTGCGCTGGCGGGTGTGCCCGGCGCTGTCGCGCAGGCAGTGCTGACCAATCACCCGTGTCGGCCCGCTGACCGCCCAGGGCCCGACCTGCTCGGCCAGCAACCTGAGCAACTTGCGCTCGGCCAGCACAAAACCCAGGCGCACCCCGGCCAGGCCGAAGAACTTGCCGAACGAGCGCAACACGATCAAGCCGACCTGATGGGTGTGGCCGGCCAGGCTCAAGTGCGGGGTAACGTCCATGAAGGCCTCGTCCACCACCAGCCAGCCGCCGCGCTGGGCCAGCCGCGTATGCCAGTCGAGCAGGCGTTCCGGGGCCAGGCTCAAGCCGGTGGGGTTGTTGGGGTTGACCACCACCAGCACGTCGAGGCCGTCGAGAAAGAAGTCGACTTCCTGCTCCTGCACTTCGCGTACGACATAACCGGCCCGCCGCCAGGCCTCGGCGTGCTCGGCATAACACGGCGACAGCACCCCCACCTTGCCCGAACGGCGCAGGCGCGGCAGTAACTGGATCGCGGCCTGGGAGCCTGGCACCGGCAACACTTGAGCGGCGCCGTAGTAGTCGCTGGCCGCTTTCTCCAGGCCGTCATCGACTTCGGGCAACCGCGCCCAGGCGCGCAACGGAATCTCGGGAATCGGCCATGGCCAGGGCGCCAGGCCACTGGACAAATCGAGCCAATCCGCTTCGGCGATCCCGTACTCGATCGCGGCCTTACGCAGCCGACCACCGTGTTCAAGCATAAAATTGCGCCCCCGCGCACAGGATCAGCAGCCATAACCATACGCCGCGCTGCACCAGTTGCCAGCCGCGGTCGATGGCGTCAGCGTCGGCCGGCGGGCCTTCGCCCAACGGCGGGCGCTGGTGCACCTCGCCGTGATAAATCGCCGCGCCCCCCAGTTCGACGCCCAACGCGCCAGCGCCAGCGGCCATCACCGGGCCGGCATTGGGGCTGTCCCAGGTCGGCCCCTGGGTGCGCCAGCATGTGAGCGCCAGCCGCGTCTTGCCCAGCAACGCGTAGGTTAATGCCACCAGACGTGCAGGAATATAGTTGAGCCCATCGTCGATCTTCGCCGCCGCCCAGCCAAAGCGCTCGAAGCGTTCATTGCGATAGCCCCACATGGCGTCGAGGGTGTTGCTCAGGCGATAGAGCACCACGCCCGGCACGCCGGCCACCACAAACCAGAACAGTGCGGCGAACACGGCGTCGCTGCCGTTTTCGAGCACCGACTCGGTGGCGGCGCGGGCAACTTCAGTGCGATCCAACTCGCTGGTCTGGCGGCTGACCAGATAGCTCACGCGTTTGCGCGCCTCGTCCAGATCATCGCTGCGCAGGGCCTGGGCAACCGGGATCACATGCTCCCCCAGGCTGCGCATGCCCAGGGCGCAATACAGCGCCAGGATTTCCAACACCCAACCGATATAAGGCGCCCAGGATAATGCGGTGGCCAGCAGGGTCAGCGGCACCACCGCGATAAACCACGCGGTCACGCCATGGCTGCGCCAGCCCCGGCCCCCCGGGTTGAAACGTTGCTCGATCCGCCCGGCAAAATTGCCGAACGCCACCAGCGGATGCCAGCGCCTGGGCTCGCCCAGCAGCGCATCCAGCGCCACTGCGGCGACACACAGCAAGGCCACACTCATTGACTCACTCCCCACAGGTTTTCATACAGCATGTCACTCAATGGCCGAGGTTCGGTCCAGCCTTCAAGTTGCAGCATCGGTGCCGGATAGAACTGCGCGACCGGTCCCAGGCACAGTACCGCCAGGGGTTTGGCGCCCGCCGGCAAACCCAGCAGGTCGGCCAGTGCCTGGGGTTCGAACAGCGAGACCCAGCCCATGCCCAAGCCCTCGACGCGGGCGGCCAGCCACAGGTTCTGAATCGCGCAGGACAAGGACGCCATGTCCATTTCCGGCAAGGTGCGTCGGCCGAAGATGTGCCGCTCGCGATCGTCCATCAGTGCCGCCACCAGCACTTCGGCGCAGTCGTGGATGCCTTCGACCTTGAGCTTCATGAAGTCGTCGGAGCGCTCGCCCAGGGCCTCGGCGGTGCGGATGCGTTCTGCTTCCACCAGTTGTTGAATCCGGCCCCGCAATTGACGGTCACTGATGCGGATAAAGCGCCACGGCTGCATCAGGCCGACGCTCGGCGCCTGGTGGGCGGCCTGGAGCAGGCGCTGCAGTAATTCAGGCGCGACGGTGCCACCGCTGAAGTGGCGCATGTCGCGGCGTTCGGCGATGGCGCGGTAGACGGCTTGGCGGTCGGCTTCGGGGAAGGCGTGGTCAGTCATGGCCTCATCGGGGGCAAGCCCCCTCCCACATTGGATGGGGTTTCAACTCGGTCAATTGTGGGAGGGGCGGTGCGACGATTCGACTTGCCCCCGATAGCGGTGTCGGGACCTGGCGCAAACAATGCGGCCACCGCCGCCGGGTTCGACGGAAAGTAAAAGTGCACATAGGAGGCTGTCATCCGCCCCTGCCGATAGACCGCCTCGGCCCCGCGCCCACCATTGGGGCTAAGCCCGCGGGCGATCGGCTCCAACGCTGTGCTGGTCAAGGAGTGATGATAGGTATGCCCGCGCAACGTGCCCTCGGGCAGCTCCACGATTTGCAGCGCCAGGGCGGCCAATTTCTTTTGCATCACTGCATCGCCCTGCAGCAGACCGAGCAGTTCGGCGCGGTTGCCGTCGACATCGGTCAGCGAGTCGAGCAAATACAGCATGCCGCCACACTCGGCGAGCAATGGCTTGCCGGCGGCATGATGGGCGCGGATCGCCTCAAGCATTGCAGTATTTTGCGACAGCGCCAGGTGATGCAGTTCCGGGTAGCCACCTGGCAGGTACAGGCTGTCGGCGTCAGGCAACGCATGATCGTGAAGGGGCGAGAAAAACGTGAGCTGCGCGCCCATGGCCCGCAGCAGGTCGAGGCTGGCGCCGTAGGTAAAGGCGAAGGCTTCGTCGCGGGCTACCGCAATGCGTACCCCGGCGAGCAAGGGCTCGGCCTCGATGACTTCGGGCGCGGCAAACATTACCGGCGGCGGCACGGCCACTTCGCAACTGCTGCCCAGCGCTTGGGCGGCGGCGTCCAGGCGCGCGTCGAGGTCATTCAGTTCGCTGGCTTGCACCAGGCCCAGGTGACGGCTGGGCAATTCGATGCCGGTTTCGCGCGACAGCGCGCCGTACCAACGCAAGCCTTCGGTCAGGCTGCCCTCCAGCAACTGCGCATGGCGCAGTGTGCCGACGCGGTTGGCGAGCACCCCGGCGAAGGGCAGGTCCGGCTGGTAGCGTGCCAGGCCTAACGCGAGCGCGCCGAAGGTCTGCGCCATGGCCGTGCCGTCGATCACGCCCAGCACCGGCACCCCGAAATGCCGCGCCAGGTCGGCGCTGGAAGGGGTGCCGTCGAACAGGCCCATCACGCCTTCGATCAGGATCAGGTCGGCCTCACCCGCCGCTTCCCACAACAAGCGACGACTTTCCTGCTCGCCGACCATCCACATGTCCAATTGATACACCGGCGCGCCACTGGCGCGTTCGTGAATCATCGGGTCAAGGAAGTCCGGCCCGCATTTGAATACGCGAACCTTGCGCCCCAGGTTGCGGTGCAAACGCGCCAACGCGGCGGTGACCGTGGTTTTGCCCTGGCCGGACGCCGGTGCGGCGATCAATACGGCCGGGCAATGACGGGGCTGATTCAAAGTTCGACGCCTTTCTGAGCCTTGATACCGGCCTGGAACGCGTGCTTGAGCATGCCCATGTCGGTGACGGTATCGGCCATTTCGATCAGTTCCGGCTTGGCACCCCGGCCGGTGACCACCACGTGCTGCATCGGCGGGCGGGCTTGCAGGTCGCCGAGCACCTGGTCCAGGTCAAGGTAGCCGTGCTTGAGGGCGATGTTCAACTCGTCCAGCACCACCAGGCCGATGGAGGGGTCATTCAGCATCGCCCTGGATACCGCCCAGGCCGCTTCGGCGGCGGCGATATCGCGCTGGCGATCCTGGGTTTCCCAGGTAAAGCCCTCGCCCATCACATGGAAGCGCACTTGCTCGGGGAAACGGCGGAAGAACATCTCTTCGCCGGTACTGTTGCGCCCCTTGATAAACTGCACCACGCCGCACTGCATGCCATGGCCCATGGCCCGGGCCAGCATGCCGAAGGCCGAGCTGCTCTTGCCCTTGCCGTTGCCGGTCAGCACCAGCAGCAAACCGCACTCATTGGGCGAATTGGCGATGCGTTCATCGATCACGGCTTTTTTGCGCAGCATGCGCGCCAGGTGGCGTTCGTCGCGGTCGGGGGTATCGGTCATGGCAGCTCTCCGTTGGGGCTGGACAAAAAACGGCGGGCAGGAAAAAAACAAAACAGACAGCCAAGCATCGCCCACCGTGATGCTGTTGAATGTTTCAGGCCGGTCTCCGGGCTCATGAGTGGCACTCGGTCTGTGTAAAAGACCGTGCAGGCCGACGGCGCGCCTTCCCATATCGCCTGCGATACAGTGGCCAACAGCGCCGTCTTGACTCATTTACCGTTGCGGGGGCAGCGCCGGAATTGCGGCAGCACTGTGTACAAGTGCGCTCACTCACCGGCTTCCCTGTTTCACTCTGTCGACGCGTACGCCACGGAGCACCTGAAACAAGCCGCGAAGGTTAGTGGGTTGGGGGTGGAGCGTCAATTAAAGCTGGTCCTGTACTTGAACCATCAAGGTGATGTGCTTCTCTACCCTTACAGGTATTCAGGAGAACACCATGCATAAAACCAGACTTGCCTTACTGATCATGCTGGCCGGCACCCTCGCCGCCTGCGGAGAAAGCTCTACCCTGCAGGTGACGGATGGCACCGGGCCCTCGCCCAAGCTGCCGGAACCAAACAAGACGCTGATCCCTACCGTGAACATCGCACCAGCTGTCGGCTGGCCCGACGGCGCCAGGCCAACCGCCGCTGCCGGCACGCAAGTGGCCGCATTCGCCGAGGGCCTGGAGCATCCGCGCTGGCTCTATGTGCTGCCCAACGGCGACATACTGGTGGCCGAGACCAACGCACCGCCCAAGCCGGATGACACCAAAGGCATTCGCGGCTGGGTCATGGAAAAAGTCATGGGCCGCGCCGGCGCTGGTGTGCCGAGCCCGAACCGCATCACCCTGCTGCGCGACGCCGACCATGACGGCGTCGCCGAAACGCGCACGGTGTTCCTGGAAAACCTCAACTCGCCGTTCGGCATGGCCCTGGTCGGCAACGACCTGTACGTGGCCGACTCGGACAAGTTGCTGCGCTTCCCCTATCAGCCTGGCGAAACCGCGATCAAGGCGGCCGGCACCAAGGTCGTCGATCTACCGGGCGGCAGCCTCAACCATCACTGGACCAAAAACGTGGTGGCCAGCCAGGATGGCAGCAAGCTGTATGTCAGCGTCGGCTCCAACAGCAACGTCGGCGAGAACGGCCTGGAAGCCGAAGAAGGCCGGGCGGCGATCTGGGAGGTCGACCGCGCCACGGGCCAGCATCGTATTTTCGCCTCCGGCCTGCGCAATCCCAACGGCATGGCCTGGGAACCCCAGAGCGGCAAACTATGGACGGCGGTGAACGAGCGCGATGAGATCGGCAGTGATTTGGTGCCGGACTACATCACTTCGGTCAAGGACGGCGCCTTCTACGGCTGGCCTTTCAGCTATTACGGGCAGCATGTGGATGTGCGCGTCACGCCGCAGAACCCGCAGTTGGTGGCCAAAGCCATCGCGCCGGACTATGCGGTAGGCCCGCATACCGCGTCGCTGGGGCTGACCTTCGCCACCGGCAACAAACTCCCTGCCCAGTTCAGCAACGGCGCGTTCATCGGCCAGCATGGCTCGTGGAATCGCAAGCCGCACAGCGGCTACAAGGTGATCTTCGTGCCGTTCGAGGGTGGGCAACCGAAAGGCAAGCCGGTGGATGTGCTGACCGGGTTCCTGGATAAGGACGAGAACGCCCTGGGCCGGCCGGTGGGCGTGGTGATCGATCAGCAAGGTGCATTGCTGGTGGCTGATGATGTGGGCAATAAGGTGTGGCGGGTGTCTGCTGCCAAATAAATATTTCCGAGACAGATACAAAACCAATGTGGGAGGGGGCTTGCCCCCGATGGCGGTGGGTCAACTGAAATTTTATCAACTGACCCTCCCTCATCGGGGGCAAGCCCCCTCCCACATTTAAATCAGGTCTGTGTCTGACTCAGGGATTGCGTGCCAGGTTTGCCGGCAGCACGCGCTTGGCGCTCAGGTAGGCATTCTGCCAATACGCCTTGGACAAGGTATCGAGCTTCACCGTACCGCCGGTCTGCGGCGCGTGCACAAAACGGCCCTCGCCCACATAGATTCCGGCGTGGCTCACCCGCGAGCCACCACCGGTGGCAAAGAACAGCAGGTCACCGGTTTGCAGGTTTTGCTCGCTGACGTCCTGGGCGCGCATCACGATCAGTTCGCGGGTGGTACGCGGCAGGGAAATACCGGCCGCATCGCGATAGACGAAGCCGATCAGGCCGCTGCAATCAAACCCCGAGTCCGGCGTATTGCCGCCCCAACGATAGGGCGTGCCCACCAGCCCCAGCGCGCGGAAGAGCACGTCTTCGGCGGCAGGCGAGAAATTCTGGGTGGAATAGTTGAACACCGGCTTGGGCTTGACCGCTACGGGCGCGGGCGGCGGTGGACGGTTCGCGCAGGCGCTGAGGAGCGCGGCGCAAACAAGCAGAATGAGGCGGGCCGAGGTCGACATGTGCAGAACAATCCTGGACTGGATGCGGCTTTCGCTGCCGAACGTTGAAAACCAGAACGCGCAAGCAGGGCTCGCGCGAACGGATTACAACAATGTCCAGGGATTCTAGCGCTTACGTGTCAAACTTCAAGTATCACTTTAACTTTACTTACTGGCGGTAACCGTAGACGGGGCCATGGCAAGTGCGCGCTTGGCTTCGATGAAGGTTTTGCTCCAGTAGCTGTCGCCCAGGTTATCGACCCGCACCCCACCGCTACGGCGGCTGCTGGAGTGGATAAACTGGTTATCCCCCAGGTAGATACCGGCGTGACTGACACGACCGCGACCGGCTGTACTGAAGAAAAGCAGATCACCGGGCTTGAGGTTGTTGCGAGCGACCAACGGTGCATTCACGTTGATCATTTCGCGGGTGGAGCGCGGCAGATTCATGCCGGCTTCTTCACGAAACAGGTAGCCGATAAAACCGCTGCAGTCGAAACCGGCTTCGGAAGTGCCGCCGAAACGGTAACGGGTACCGATCAGGGACATGCCGCGTTCGAGAATGCTATCTGCCAGAACGGGAAGCTGGTAAGGCTTGCTGCCGGAGAAGTTGGCGAGTTCTTTTTCGGTTGCCAGCTCTTCTTCATAAACAGAAGCAGACTGTGCAGCAACGAATTTAGCCTGATTTTGAACCTGTGGTTTTTGCTGTTCTGCCACCTGCTGAGGGTGGGAGGCGCAACCAAACAACAGGGTAACGAGTGCGAGAGGCACGAGGGGTGCGAAGCGATTTAGCATGGGCACGACCGTGGCTGATGTGTAAAGAAGGCGAGACTATGCCCGCTATCACATCGATTTGCAAATTCAATCGAGTTCTTTGTGACTTCTTGTTTGGACTATGCCATCTAAGCCCTTGATCCCTCATGCCTGTCTTTAGCGTGGCCAAACCGGCTCAAACGCAGGTTTTCTGGCGCCTGGAATTTGCCGAAAGCCTGGAAACACACGGGCTGGCTACCAGCCGAGGGTTTCCTTGAGGAACGGAATGGTGAGCTTGCGCTGGGCCTGCAGCGAGGCCTGGTCGAGCTGTTCGAGCAGATCGAACAGGGCACTCATGCTGCGTGTGCCACGGGTGAGGATAAAGTGCCCGACCTCGTCGGTCAGGTGCAAGCCGCGACGCGAAGCGCGCAGTTGCAGGGCGCGCAATTTGTCCTCGTCGGACAAGGGGCGCATCTGGAAGATCAACGCCAGCGTCAGGCGCGACTTGAGGTCGGCCAGCTTCACCGGCAACTCACGTGGCGAGGTGGACGCGGCGATCAACAGGCGCCGGCCGCTGTCGCGCAGGCGGTTGAACAGATGAAACAGCGCCTCTTCCCAGTCCGCCTTGCCCGCAATGGCCTGCAAGTCGTCCAGACACACCAGTTCATATTGTTCGAGGTTGTCGAAGATCCCGACCCCATGGTCCATCAGCTCGGCCAAAGGCAGGTAGACCGCCGGCTCGCCCATCTGCTCGAAGCGCAGGCACGCGGCCTGCAGCAAGTGGGTTCGCCCTACCCCATGTTTGCCCCACAGATAGATCAGGCTTTCAGTCCACCCGGCGTCGGCTTCGCAGAGGCGCTCGACATAGCCGAGTGCAGCGGCATTGGCGCCTGGGTAGTAATTGATAAAGGTAGCGTCGTCACGCAGACGCACACCTAGGGGCAGCTGAATCGGTTTCATGCTGACTGAACGGCTCCCATCGAACCGTTAGTGGCCTCTGTGTAAAGTTTGCAAAGTTTATACGCGTGGCGCCGAGCGCACAATGCAGCAGACCATAAGCAAAATCAAAGGTTTGCGTTAACCTGTTGGTTTTATGCGAATTGTTTGACGCCTCCACCCCCGTAAACAACAAACCCGGCGATGAGCCGGGTTTGTGATACCTCGATTACAGATCGGGGTCTTCAACCCCCGTGTACACGTCCGAATCCTTGTACAGATCGTGAACATGCCGCACCAGTACCATGATCACCGCCGCCACCGGCAGCGCCAGCAGGATGCCGGTAAAGCCGAACAGCTCACCGCCCGCGAGGATCGCAAAGATCACCGCCACGGGATGCAGGCCGATGCGATCGCCCACCAGCAGCGGCGTCAATACCATGCCTTCCAGCGCCTGACCGACCATGAATACCGCGACGATCCCGAGCATCGGGTACAGGTCGCCACCAAACTGGAACAACCCCGCCACCAGCGCCGCACCGATACCGATGACGAACCCCATGTACGGCACGATCGCGGCCAGGCCGGCGATCAGGCCGATCAACAGGCCCAGCTCAAGGCCGATCGCCATCAAGCCGGCGGCGTAGATGATACCCAGCGCCAACATCACCAGCAGTTGCCCACGTACGAACGCGCCGAGTACTTCATGACACTCGCCGGCCAGCGACACGATGCGTTCCTCGCGGTCGCGCGGCAGCAGGCTGCGGATCTTGGCCATCATGATGTCCCAGTCACGCAGCAGATAGAACGCCACCACCGGGATCAGCACCAGGTTGGTCAGCCAGCCGATCAGCGCAAGGCTGGAAGCGGTTGCCTGGCTGAGCACCATACTGACGATATCGGTGGTCTTGTCCATGTGCTCACTGATTGCCGCCTTGACCTTGTCGAACTTCCAGAACCCGTCCGACAGCCCCAGTTTGGCCTGGGCCCACGGCATGGCCGTGTGCTGCAACCAGTCGAGCATCTGCGGCGCCAGTTCGTAAAGCCGATACAGCTGCTTGGCCAGCATCGGCACCAGCACCAGCACCAGCGCGGTGACGATCAGGGTAAACAAGGCAAATACCGCAATCACACCCCAGGTTCGCGACAGGCCGGCCTTCTCCAGGCGATCCACCACGGGATCGAACAGATAGGCGAGCAACAACGCCACCAGAAATGGCGTCAGGATCGAATGCAGCAAGAACACAAAAACGCACAGCAGGACAATCCCGCCAAGCCACACCCAACGACGCGTATCTGCCATATACCACTTCCTCTGTTATTGGCTTCCCTCTTCTATATAGAAGGAAGACCGCTTACCCACTTATTCATTTACCAATGAAAACGTAACTGCGCCTGAGGCTCAGGCGCGACGGCCGGTTGTGCGCCGTCAGCCGGTGGTTGCTGGACGGAAACATCACCGGCCGGCACTTCCTGCAACTTGGCCAGGCTCAGCTGGGTACGCAACTGGTCGGCGCTGCCATTGACGCGATACACAATACGATCGCCATCCACCCGCTGCGGCTGACCACCAAAGGGCTCCAGCAAACGACCCAGCGCGGCATAGCGCTCCAGGTTCATGCCTTGCACCTCAAGCAACTGCTCGGAGCTGACCCCCGGCTTGACCGCAAAGCGCGGTGCCAGCGTCTGGCTGACGGCGAGCAATACAGCGTCGGCGACCGCGGCGGTGTCAGCCCCCTGGACGCTGCCCTGCTCGGTCTTGTCGCCCAGCCACAGACGCCATTTGGCCTGCCACTGGCTGCCTTCCTGGCGCGCATGAACCGCCAGCAGCGCATCGGCGCCATAACGTTCGGAGGCGGCGCGCAGCGGTGTGGCGTCTGCGCTTTCCAGATTCGGTGCGGTGGCGACGACCTGCTCGTCCAAATCACCCAACGGCAGACGCAGCGGCAAACCACGGTGCTGGGCCGCCCGGCGTAGCGCCTGAGCCACCGCCTGGCCGTCGCCGACCAGGCTGCTGCCGTCGGTGGAGTCGTTCAGCCACCAGCCGAGGATCGAGGGTCGATTGCTGCCCCAGATCGCCAACCCGGCGTCGCGCAAGGCGCGATCGGTGCTGACCGGGTCGAAATCCACTTGCAGGCTTTCCGGCGGGCCGGCGTCGTAGCCGTATTGGCTGATGATTTGCTGCGGGTCCTTGCGGATCGCCGCCAGGCCCGGGCCCTCGGCGGCCTTGGCATCGCCGGTCAGGCGGATGACCAGGGTCTGCACGGCGCGCTGGGTGGCCTGGTCGCGCTCTTGGGGCGACTGGCTGCTGACCGGTTCGAGGACTTGATAGAGGCCATTGAGGGTTTCGGCATGACTCGCCAGGCTGACCCATGACAAGCAGCCTACAAAAAAGAATTTACACAGACGCATGGAAGATTCCCGAACGACAAATTTAGCGGTTGGAACAGACCGCGTGATCTCGGTTTGGCAAGGCTGTGACACAGCGACCGCTAAAACATTCACGGGTCTCGGTAAGTTTTCATACTGTCATAACGATAGCGGGTTCAAGGCTATACCTTAATACGCTCCATTACCGCGCCGATTCCGGTTTTTTTAAGCTCATATGCCCTGCCCGTCGGCCCGAGGATGGCCGCTGCCCCTCAAGCCTGATAAAATCGCGCGCCTTCGCAGACCGTCAACGGCTGGGCCTTCCCAAAGTGCCCGCCCGCCCGGTCGTTACCCAGAAATCCCCCCTAAAGGCCTGGATCATGAGCAAGCAACCCTCCCTGAGCTACAAGGACGCCGGTGTAGACATCGACGCCGGTGAAGCATTGGTCGAACGCATCAAGAGCGTCGCCAAGCGCACCGCGCGCCCCGAAGTCATGGGCGGCCTGGGCGGTTTTGGCGCCCTCTGCGAAATCCCGGCCGGCTACAAGCAGCCTGTACTGGTCTCCGGCACCGACGGCGTGGGCACCAAGCTGCGCCTGGCGCTGAACCTGAACAAGCACGACAGCATCGGCATCGACCTGGTTGCCATGTGCGTCAACGACCTGGTGGTGTGCGGCGCCGAGCCGTTGTTCTTCCTCGACTACTACGCCACCGGCAAGCTCAATGTCGAGACCGCGACCCAGGTGGTCACCGGCATCGGCGCCGGCTGCGAACTGTCGGGTTGCTCCCTGGTGGGCGGCGAAACCGCTGAAATGCCAGGCATGTACGAAGGCGAAGACTACGACCTGGCAGGCTTCTGCGTCGGCGTGGTGGAAAAAGCCGAGATCATCGACGGCTCCAAAGTGGCTGCCGGCGACGCCCTGCTTGCCCTGCCATCCTCCGGCCCGCACTCCAACGGCTACTCGCTGATCCGCAAGATCATCGAAGTGTCCGGCGCCGACATCGAGACCATCCAGCTCGACGGCAAGCCACTGACCGACCTGCTGATGGCCCCGACGCGCATTTACGTCAAGCCGCTGCTCAAGCTGATCAAGGACACCGGCGCCGTCAAGGCCATGGCCCACATCACCGGCGGCGGCTTGCTGGACAACATCCCTCGCGTGCTGCCAAAAGGCGCCCAGGCGATCGTCGACGTGGCCAGCTGGCAGCGCCCTGCAGTCTTCGACTGGCTGCAAGAGAACGGCAACGTCAACGAGACCGAGATGCACCGCGTGCTCAACTGCGGCGTGGGCATGGTCATCTGCGTGGCACAGGAACACGTTGAAACTGCGCTGAACGTCTTGCGTGAAGCCGGCGAACAACCTTGGGTCATCGGCCAGATCGCCACGGCTGCCGAAGGCGCCGCTTCGGTTGAACTGAAAAACCTTAAGGCTCATTGATGCAAGAGCGGATGCCCGCTACCTGTAATGTCGTGGTGCTGCTTTCCGGCACCGGCAGTAACTTGCAGGCCCTGATCGACAGCACGCGTGCCGGCGACAGCCCGGTGCGCATCGCTGCGGTGATTTCCAACCGCAGCGACGCCTATGGCTTGCAGCGTGCCAAGGACGCGAGTATCGAGACCCGCTCGCTCGATCACAAGGCGTTCGAAGGTCGCGAGGCCTTCGACCAGGCCTTGATCGAGCTGATCGACGCCTTCGACCCCAAGCTCGTGGTGCTCGCCGGCTTCATGCGCATTCTCAGCGCAGATTTCGTGCGCCATTACCAAGGTCGCCTGCTCAATGTCCACCCGTCCCTGCTGCCCAAGTACAAAGGCATGCATACCCATCAGCGCGCCCTCGATGCCGGTGACAGCGAGCACGGCTGCAGCGTGCACTTTGTCACCGAGGAACTCGATGGTGGGCCTCTGGTCGTACAGGCAGTGGTTCCGGTAGAGTCAGGCGACTCGGCGCAGACGCTTGCGCAACGGGTTCATACCCAGGAACACAGGATTTACCCGCTGGCCGTTCGCTGGTTTGCCGAGGGTCGGTTGATTCTTGGTGAACAGGGTGCATTATTGGACGGTCAGTTACTCGCGGCCAGCGGCCACTTGATTCGAACCTAGGAGATTTTATGCGTCGCGCCCTGCTTTTCGCTTTTGCGCTGTTCGCTCTGCCTGCCGTGCAAGCGGCAGACCTTCACCCCTTCTCCGTCAGCTATACCGCCGACTGGAAGCAATTGCCCATGAGCGGTTCGGCTGAACGCAGCCTGACCAAAAACGGCGATGGCACGTGGACCTTGAACTTCAAGGCCTCGATGATGATTGCCAGCCTGACCGAAACCAGCGTGATCCTGTTCGACAAGGACACCCTGCAACCCAAGAGCTACAGCTTCGAGCGCGGCGGCCTGGGCAAAGCGAAGAAGGTCAACCTGGATTTCGACCAGGCGACCAAGAAAATCACCGGCTTTGAAAACAAGGACCCGGTTAACGTCACCCTCGAAAGCGGCATGCTCGACAAGTCCACCTATCAACTCGCCCTGCAGCGTGACGTGGCTGCCGGCAAGAAAAGCATGAGCTACCGAGTGGCCGAAGGCACGGACGTCGATACCTACGATTTCCGCGTCATTGGCGCGGAAAAGGTCCAGACCAAAGTGGGCGCCATCGACGCGATCAAGGTTGAACGCGTGCGTGACCCCTCCCAGAGCAAGCGCATCACGCAGATGTGGTTTGCCAAGGACCAGGGCGGCATTCTGGTTGCCTTGCGCCAGGTTGAGACCGATGGCAAGGAATACAACATCATGCTGCAGGATGGCACCGTTGACGGTAAGGCCGTTAAAGGAAGCTGATTGCACGGATGTGCTTGAAGAGAGCCTCGCTGAATGCGGGGCTTTTTTTCGCCTGCAGGTATTGGTGTTGAAGCATCCACAGCCATCGGGGGCAAGCCCCCTCCCACGTTGGAATGCATTTCAAAGGTGGGAGGGGGCTTGCCCCCGATGGCGTCAGTGTCTGCCCCCAAACATGAAACTTTTGTCATCTGCCCCCCACCACCGCGACCAAATGCCACGGTTTACACGGCCTGCAGCACTGTTGCGTTTCCTGCAATGAATTGTTGCATGCAAAACCGGTTTACTTAGCAAGCTAACAAATCATATAACAAAGACCTGCGACGACTTGCCGCAGATCAACCAGAGATTGGAGCAAGCAGATGACTGTAAAAGTAACTGAACGCGACGATGAACATATGTCCCATGAAGCGGTAGGCCACGGGATTCACATCTGGGATGTACATCAACAAGATTTGCTGGTCGGCATGTTTCACAACGAGAGCGATGCTCATAATTATAAAACCGAACTTGAATCGCTTGAGATGAAACGCCAGGCACAAGGCTCCTGAAATTCCGAAATCGCGTAGACGCCCGGCCCACGCAGCCGCGCCGCCTGCAAACGAAAACCCCGCCTTTTGAGCGGGGTTTTCGTTTTTAGAAAACGCCCTCGCCGCCCTGAATAATCGTTTCCGCAAAAAGCGTAACAACAAATAGACATTTGGTAATGATTCTCGATAGTATCGCTGCGCTTTTACTCGACCCCACGGAAACGGAGTTTGACTTGATGCACGGACATGTCACCACACCGGAAAAATCCCTGCTTGACCGCTGGGGTGAAGCACTCGCCACCCGTCAATTCCAAGCCAGGCACATTACGATCGATACGCTGGTCGCAACCCTGGCGCCAGCCTGCGAACGCAGTTTCCAGCGCCTGATCCAGGCACTGTTTCGTGAAGGCCTGCTTGATCCGGACACACTCAGCCATGACGAACACGGCCACGGCTGGCTGACGCTGCCCGACCAGACCCGCGTGCGCTTCGAGCATCTGCGCCGCGGCCGCATGGCCAGCTGGGATTTGCGCGGCAAGGTCAGCGTGGTGCGGGCTGGGCAGCCCGAACAGAGAATCCAATTCCCGTCGCAGTTGCTGACCTTACTGAACACCCGCCTCCAATCGTCTGCCGAGCCAGAGGTCCTGGACCGCCTCAACACAGAGATCGACGACAGCTTCATCAACGATACCCTGTGCCTGGCCTTTCACGAGCAATGGACGCTCCAGTTGCAGGCCGCAATGGACCCTGTGCATCAGGGCAACCTGCTCGGCTATCTGAAGAATGACCCTGGCGTTGGCAACCCGACGTCAGTGCTTGAGCAATGGGGTACGCTCGGCCATCCCTGGCACCCGAACTACAAGACGAAGCTGGGTCTGGGAACGGAACAGGTGATCGATTTCTCGCCGGAGTTCGAAGCGCGCTTCCCGGTATTGCTGTGTGCCCTGCACCGCCAGTACGCCCACGTCGAAAGCCTGGGCGGTACCGCGGACTACTGGCAGTGGTGGCAACACCAGTTCCCACAGGCTGCCCGCCAACTGACGGCGCACCTGACCGCCCAGGGCCTTGAGGCCAGCGATTATCTGCCGCTGCCTGCCCATCCCTGGCAAGCTCGCCAGGAGTTACCGCAGCTGTTCGCCAATGAGATCGCCGATCGGCTGCTGGTGCTGACCGACATCGTTGCCTTCACGGCCCACCCGACCATGTCGTTCAGGACCGTCCTGCCTGAAGGCCGCAGCGACGCGCCAATGGTCAAGCTCCCGGTTTCACTGCGCCTGACCAGCGTGCAGCGCACGGTGTCACCACGCTCGGCGCGCATGGGCCCGCGCATCAGCCATCTGCTGCAGACCATTCTGGCGCGTGAGCCCGACATCCAGCGCCTGCTCAGCATCGTGCCCGAACGCCTCGGCGTGCATTTCAAACCACAACCGGTAAATGACGAGCACTCCCGTCACCTGGCTGTGCTCTACCGCGACAACCCGCAAAGCCTGCTCGAAACGGGCGAGATGGCCATTCCGGTAGGCAGCCTGTTTGCCACCGACCAACATGGGCAGCCGTTGCTGCGGCAGTGGGTGCGCCTGAGTAAAGGCACTGACGACGCACAGGCCATCCGCGCATTCTTCAAGGACTACGCATCCATCGCAGTGCCCGCCCTGCTGGGCATGTACCTGCGCTATGGCGTGGCCTTCGAGGCCCATCAACAGAACTCCTTTATGGTGATGGGCGCAGACGGGCACGTCAGCCGCCTGCTGTTGCGCGATTTCGGCGATATCCGCATCGACCGCAAAACCCTGCACGCCCAAGGCCTGGACATCGAATTGCATGACCCGAAGATGACCTTGTACGACGATGCGGGTTTCGTGCGTGACAAGTTGCTGCACACGGTGTTCATGTGCCATTTGGGCGAGTTGGTGTTGCTCTGCGCGCGCCACTTCGAGATTGCCCAGGCACTGCTGTGGGACGAACTGTCAGCGCAAGTCAGCCAGTGCTTCGATGACGTGCGCGGCCAGGTCGAACCACAACGCTGGCTGAGCGAACGCGCCGCATTGCTGGAACAGGACTGGCCGGCCAAGTCGTTTATGCGCATGCGGCTGATGGAAAGCCATGCCGACATCGTCGGGCGTCTGCCCAACCCGTTGAGCCCTGCCGCCCATGTCGGCTAACAGCACTGCGCTGCGCTTGCTGGTGGTGATTCAGTTGGTGTCGATGGGTGCCATGGAAATGAGCGGGCCGTTCTGGCCCTTGCAGATCCAGAAATTGCTTGGCACTGCGAACGCCCACTACACCGGCCTGCTTTCTTCGCTGGTGTACGCCGGGCCGATGATGGCGGCGATGATCCTCACGCCCATGTGGGGGCGTCTGGGTGACCGTACAGGTCACAAGCCAATGATCCTGCGCGCGTTGCTGGCGCTGGCGCTATGCCAGGCGCTGGCCGCCGTCACTGACGACCCTTGGCTGCTGGTGCTCGTCCGTGTGGCGCAAGGCGCGTTGGCCGGCTTCATCGCGGCAGCCCAGGCCTATGCACTGGCCTGCTGCGGCGACGGCGGTCGCGGGCATATTCTGGCCCGGCTGCAATCCGCCACCGCCGTGGGCTCCCTGGCCGGCCCGGTGTTGGGGGGCTGGCTGATGGATATATCCGGTTTCGCTTTGCTGTGTTACAGCGCCACCGCAGTCTGCCTGATATGCGCAATAATCAGCGTGTTCCTACCCAGCGACTCACCACGCTCGAGACCCGCACTCACGTCCAAGCCTGCTGCGCTTCCCAAAGGTTGGCTTGGCGCGATGCTGGGAATCATCGTATTGATCCAGGCCGCCAAGATGATGCCGCAACCGTTCTACGCGTTGTATGTTGCCGATGTTCTGCATGCGCCCGCATGGCTGATCGGCGCCAGCTACGCCGCCAGCGCGCTGACCCTGGCGCTGTCCGCGCCGCTGTGGGGCCGTTTGTTTGACCGGCACTCACCCGCACGCACGCTGCACATCATCGAATGGGTCACCTGGTTCTGCGCCCTGACCCTGGCCTTCACGGCGTTGGCCGGCGAATGGCTGGGGTTCCTTGCCAGCCGCCTGCTGTGGGGCGTGTGGCAGGGCGCGTTGCTGCCTGTCGCCTACACCTTGATCGCCAACACCGTTGCCCCCAGCCAGCAGGGATTTGCCTTGGGCATGGGCAACAGCGCCGCCAAGGCCGGCGCGTTGTGCGGCGCGCTGTTGGGCGGCATCGGTATGGCAATGGTGGGCCTGGCGCACAGCTTCTGGCTGGTGGCACTGACGTATGCCCTGGCCGCACTGGGCATCCGCGCGATTCGTTCGTTCACCCGAACACCTGAAATGTCCGATTTTTCTGTCAATACTTCTAATAACTCAAAGGCAAGGTCATGAATACAACACAATGGGCGATTCTGCTGCCCCTGCTCGGGTCGATCAGCGCCCCCGTCTGGGCCGACCAGACTGAGGAGACGCCAGCGGCGAACAACCTGCAGTTACAGGCCACGGTGGTCTCGGCCACGCGCAGTGAAACCAGCATCGCGGCGATCCCGGGCTCGGTGCAGGTTATCGACGAAGAACAGATCCGCCAGCAGACGTCGGCGGGACGCCGGGTTGCCGATATCCTCGGGCAACTGGTCCCCGGCATCGCCCCCTCCAGCGGCGGCATGAGCAACTTCGGCCAGACGCTGCGCGGGCGCAATACGCTGATCCTGATCGACGGGGTATCCCAGAACGCCACGCGCGACAACTTCCGCCAGCTCAACAGCGTGGCGCCGGAAAGTATCGAGCGCATCGAAGTGATTTCCGGCGCCAGCAGTGTCTACGGCGCCGGCGCATCGGGCGGCATCATCAACATCATCACCAAGCGCAACACAGGTGAAGACCTGGCCTTCAGCAGCAAGATCGGCATGACCGCCGGCGACAACCTCAGCCGCAAAGGCTTTTCCTACCAGGCCTTCCAGAGCGCAACAGGCCGCCAGGGCCCGCTGGACTGGTATGTGTCGGGCAACACGGTGCAACGCAACGACCAGTTCGACGGCAACGGCAAGCGCATTCCCCAGGACACGTCCCAGGGCAGCAACATGGACACTGACACCTATGACCTGCAAGGTCGCTTCGGCTACGCGCTCGATGACGACAAGAAGATCAGCCTGTCGCTGCAGGACTATAAAGACGAACAGGACACCCGCTATACCAAGAACCCGCGCATCACCAGCGAGGCCGTCGCGGTCAAAGGCCTGGACCTGGACGACCAGCCGTCCACCCACAATCAGGCGGTCAACCTCAATTACGCCGACAAGGACTTCTACGGCCAGGGCCTGCAGGTGGAAAGTTACTGGCGCCGCGCGGATGCGTTGTTCTTCCCGGACCTGTCCAGGGGCCGGGCAGGCGTCTCGGACAACAACAGCGTGCAAGACGTGTATGGCTTGCGCGCAGCCATCGACACACAGATGCCGGACATCGGCCCCGCCACCGGCAACCTGGTGTGGGGCGCCGACTACGATCACGAAACCTCGCGCCAACGCGGCGACCAATACCGGGTCAACGGCCTGACGTACACCAAGACCGGTACCACCTTCGAGTTGGGCCCGGACATCCAGACCACCACCAAGGCGATCTTCGGCCAACTGTCCTATGACATCGGCGACTGGACCTTGCGCGGTGGCGTGCGCCGCGAATGGATCCAGAGCGAAGTCGACGACAGCATCGCCTACGGCGAAATCGTTCAGACGGGCAACCGCGCGACGCTGCCGGGCGGCACCCTCAAATATGACGACACCCTCTACAACCTCGGCGCGGTGTACCACCTGAGTGAAAACCAGGACGTGTTCGCCAACTTCAGCCAGGGCTTCTCCCTGCCGGATATCCAGCGTTTCCTGCGTGACGTCAACAGCACGTACAACATCCAGGACCTCAATGCCCAGGCGCTGAAGGTCGACAGCTATGAACTGGGCTGGCGTGGCAACTGGGACAAGTGGCTGGCCAATGTCACGGCGTATGAAAACACCTCGGACGTCACGCAGTTCTACGATGCCAATGACCGCGTACTGCGCCTGATCAGCCAGAAAGAGCGCGTGCGCGGTATCGAAACCAGCCTGACGTACAACGTCACCGATCAGTGGTCGGTAGGCGGCACGTACGCGTACGCCAAAGGTGAAACCCAGCAGAACGGCAAATGGATCGACCTGCCCGCCACGCGTATTTCCCCGGCCAAGGCCACCGCCTTCGTCGGCTATCAGCGTGACGACTACAGCCTGCGTTTGCAGGGCATGCGTCTGGCCAATTACGACGCGGCCTTCAAGGACAACAACGGTCGCGATATCCAGGGCTACACCCTGGTTGACCTGCTGGGCTCGGTCAGGCTGCCGGTCGGTCGCCTCGAAGGTGCGGTGTACAACCTCACCAACCGCAACTATCAGAACATGTTCGCCCAGGCCAACGCCCGCGCACCGTACCCGAATGCCGAAGGTCGCACCTTCAGCTTGAGCTACGCGGTGGATTGGTAACCGGCAGGCGCTGCACGGTAAAACACAAACCCCGCCTGTTGGCGGGGTTTGTCGTTTCTACAGCCTTACCACATCAGATCATCCGGGATCTGGTAGGCGGCGTACGGATCATCCTCATCCGGCACCTGGCTTTCGGTCAGGATATTGAGCTGCACGATACGTTCCGGCGCGCGCTCCTGGATCTTCAGCGCGGCTTCGCGCGGGATCACTTCGTAGCCGCCGCCATGGTGCACGATGGCCAGGGAGCCATTGCTCAGTTTGTTGCGCATCAGCGTGTTGACCGACAGGCGCTTGACCTTCTTGTCATCCACAAAGTTGTAATAGTCCTCGGTGGTCAACTTTGGCAGCCGTGAGGTTTCGATCAATTGCTTGACCTGGGCCGTACGGGCCTTGGCCTCGGCTTTTTCCTGCTGCTGGCGGTTCAGTTCCTGGTCGCGCTTGACCTTCTCGGCATGCGCCTCGGCCGCCAGGCGCGCCTGGGTGTCATCGACCTCAGCCTGACCCTTGTGGACCAGCCGCTGCTGTTTCTGCTTCTCTTTGCCGACCTGCTTGGCCTGCTTTTGGTTGACCAGACCTGCTTTGAGCAACTGGTCGCGAAGGGAAAGGCTCATGGTGCTTACTCACTTGGGCAACTGCTCAACCGCAGCTGGATATAGTCTTTTCCTGGCGTTTGGCTTCGCCCCACAGGGCGTCCAACGTTTCGAGGGTGCAATCTTCTATGGGTTGCTGTGTATCGCGCAATGCCTGTTCGATAAATCGGAAACGTCGCTCGAACTTGGCATTGGCGCCGCGCAGCGCGGTTTCAGGGTCGACCTTGAGG
Organism: Pseudomonas sp. 37 R 15; assembly: GCF_900004865.1. Classification (NCBI taxonomy): domain Bacteria; kingdom Pseudomonadati; phylum Pseudomonadota; class Gammaproteobacteria; order Pseudomonadales; family Pseudomonadaceae; genus Pseudomonas; species Pseudomonas sp. 37 R 15. Next base: position 94,269 of record NZ_CVTV01000018.1, read on the forward strand.
TGACGGGCCAGGTTGACCGCTGCGAACAGCAGGTCGCCGACCTCATCGGCAATCGCTGCCGAGTCGTTATCGGCCATGGCTTCGAGCACTTCATCCAGCTCTTCGCGTACGTTATCCACCACCGGCAACGCGGACGGCCAGTCGAAACCCACCTGACTGGCGCGCTTTTGCAATTTCGCGGCGCGGGACAGCGATGGCAAGGCGGTGGGCACGTCATCAAGCAGGGACAGTTGCTCGGGCGCGTCGGATTTTTCCGCACGCTCCTCGGCCTTGATCTGCTCCCAGCGCTGCTTGACCTGCTCCTCGCTCAACCGCGGGATATCCAGCGGTGCGTACAGTTCACCAGTAGGAAACACGTGGGGATGACGCCGGATCAACTTGCGGGTGATGCTGTCGATCACGCCGGCAAATTCGAAGCGCCCATCTTCGCGCGCCAGCTGGCTGTAATACACCACCTGGAACAGCAGGTCGCCCAGCTCACCTTGCAGATGATCGAAGTCGCCGCGCTCGATGGCATCGGCCACCTCGTAGGCTTCTTCAAGGGTATGCGGCACGATACTGGCGTAGGTTTGCTTGATATCCCACGGGCACCCGTATTGCGGGTCGCGCAGGCGGTTCATCAGGTGTAGCAGGTCATCTAGTGAATACATCGATCTCTTTCCAATCAGGTATGAACACCGCCGATCCAATGTGGGAGGGGGCTTGCCCCCGATGGGGAAGGATCAGCCGACACCTGTATTGACTGACCCACCGCTATCGGGGGCAAGCCCCCTCCCACATTATTTGACTGCGTTCAACCAGGGGTGCGATTACGCCGCGTCTCAATGATGTTCGGCAGCTGGGAAATCCGCCCCAGCAACCGCCCCAGCGCGTCCAGCCCCGGAATCTCGATGGTCAGGGACATCAGCGCGGTGTTGTCCTCTTTGTTCGAACGGGTGTTGACCGCAAGTACGTTGATCCGCTCATTGAGCAGCACTTGCGAGACGTCACGCAGCAAACCGGAACGGTCGTAGGCGCGAATGATGATGTCCACCGGGTAGGTGAGCACCGGCACCGGGCCCCAACTGACCTGGATGATCCGCTCCGGCTCGCGCCCGCCCAGCTGCAGCACCGAGGCGCAGTCCTGGCGGTGAATGCTCACGCCGCGGCCCTGGGTGATGTAGCCGACGATGGCGTCGCCCGGCAACGGCTGGCAGCAACCGGCCATCTGCGTCATCAGGTTGCCCACGCCCTGGATCTGGATATCGCCGCGCTTGCCGGGCTTGTAGCCGGTGGCCTTGCGCGGGATCAGCTCCAGCTGTTCGTTGCCACGCTCCGGCTCCACCAGTTGCTGGGCCAGGTTGACCAATTGGGCCAGACGCAAGTCGCCGGCACCGAGGGCGGCGAACATGTCTTCGGCAATCTTCATGTTGGCCTTTTCGGCCAGCTTGTCGAAGTCCACCTGGGGCAGGCCCAGGCGTGCCAGTTCGCGTTCGAGCAGGGTCTTGCCGGCGGCGACGTTCTGGTCGCGGGCCTGCAGCTTGAACCAGTGGACGATCTTCGCCCGTGCCCGTGAGGTGGTGATATACCCCAAGTTAGGGTTCAGCCAGTCGCGGCTCGGCGTGCCGTGCTTGCTGGTGATGATCTCGACCTGCTCACCGGTTTGCAGGCTGTAGTTGAGCGGTACGATGCGCCCGTTGATCTTGGCGCCACGGCAGTTGTGGCCGATTTCGGTGTGCACGCGGTAAGCGAAGTCCAGCGGCGTGGCGCCCTTGGGCAAGTCGATGGCGTGACCGTCGGGGGTGAAGATGTAGACCCGGTCCGGTTCGATATCCACGCGCAGCTGTTCGGCCAGGCCGCCGATATCGCCGAGTTCTTCGTGCCACTCCAGTACTTGGCGCAGCCAGGAGATCTTCTCTTCGTACTGGTTCGACCCGGCCTTGACGTCGGTGCCCTTGTAACGCCAATGCGCGCAGACGCCCAGCTCCGCCTCTTCATGCATGGCATGGGTGCGGATCTGCACTTCCAGCACCTTGCCCTCAGGACCGATCACCGCCGTATGCAGCGAGCGATAGCCGTTTTCCTTGGGGTTGGCGATGTAGTCGTCAAATTCCTTGGGGATGTGACGCCACAGGGTATGGACGATCCCCAGCGCGGTGTAGCAATCGCGCATTTCCGGCACCAGCACACGCACGGCCCGTACGTCGTAGATCTGGCTGAACGCCAGGCCCTTGCGCTGCATTTTGCGCCAGATGGAATAGATGTGCTTGGCGCGGCCGCTGATGTCGGCATCGACGCCGGTGGCCTGCAACTCGGCGCGCAACTGGCCCATCACGTCGCTGATAAAGCGCTCGCGGTCGAGCCGCCGCTCATGCAGCAGCGTGGCAATCTGTTTGTATTGATCGGGTTCGAGGTAGCGGAAGGACAGGTCCTCCAGCTCCCATTTGATATGACCGATACCCAGGCGGTGCGCCAGCGGCGCGTAGATGTCGAAGACTTCGCGGGCAACGCGGTTGCGCTTTTCGTCGTCGGCGGTTTTCACCGCACGGATCGCGCAGGTACGTTCAGCCAGCTTGATCAGCGCGACGCGGACGTCGTCGACCATCGCCACCAGCATCTTGCGCAGGTTTTCCACCTGGCCCTGGGTGCCCAGCACCATGGACTGGCGCGGGCTGAGGCTGGCACTGATGGCCGCCATGCGCAGCACGCCGTCGATCAGCTTGGCCACCACCGCGCCGAAACGCTGGCTGACGGTCGGCAACGGGATATGTCCTTCGCGCACGCCGCGATAGAGCACGGCGGCGATCAGCGAATCCTGGTCCAGCTTGAGATCGGCCAGGATCTCGGCGATTTCCAACCCGGTACGAAAGCTTGAAGTGCCCTCCGCCCACAGGTTCTTGGCCGCATTGTCCTGCTGTTCAGACTCACGAGCGAACTCGCAGGCTGCTTTCAAGGCTTCACGGTCCAGTGCCGGGTCGACACTGACGGCATGATCCAGCCATGCCTCGAGATTGATACTGCCGTCGGTGTTGATCGGCTGGTGTGCTCTCACCTGTACCATCTTGCTTACCTTCCCTACGACGCACCTTGGATGCGCCAAAAATCATCGCCGACCTTGCTGCAGATTCCCTGGCAGTTCACGGCCCTGGAGACTGCAGGCCAGTCGGATTAAACGGGCATCCTAGCCCGCTTCAAATAACGCCATGGCCTCGACATGCGCTGTCTGCGGAAACATGTCGAGGATCCCGGCACGCTTTAGCCGGTAGCCTTGCTTGACCAATTCAACCGTGTCCCGCGCCAGCGTCGCCGGATTGCAGGACACATACACCAGGCGCCTGGCGCCCAGGGTGGCAAGTCTGCGCACAACTTCCTGGGCACCGTCGCGCGGTGGGTCCAAGAGTACCGCAGAAAAGCCTGGTTTGGCCCATTCCGCGTCAGTCAGGGGCTGGGACAAATCGGCCTGAAAAAACCGCGCGTTATGCAAATTGTTGCTTACGGCGTTCTGTGCCGCGCGTTCCACCATGGTCTGCACGCCCTCCACGGCAACGACTTCGCGGACCTGCCTGGCCAGTGGCAGGGCAAAATTGCCCAGCCCGCAAAACAGATCCAGCACCCGTTCATCGGGTTGCGGCGCCAACCATTCCAGGGCCTGGGCGACCATCGCCTCGTTGACCCCGGCGTTGACCTGCACAAAATCACCCGGCCGGTACGCCAGCTCCAGGTCCCATGCCTCCAGGCGGAAACCGAGCGTGCGACCCGGCTCGACCGGCTCCGGCTGGCCCTCGCCATGCAGCCACAACTGGGCATCATGGAAGCTGCAAAATTCTTTCAACACCTGCATGTCCGCCTCGGACAGCGGTGCCATATGCCGCAGCAACACGGCGATGGACGTTCCACTGAACAATTCCACATGCCCCAACGCCTGAGGCTTGCTCAAGCGGCGCAGCATGTTCGGCAGACGCTGCATGATCGGCTGCAAGGCCTGTACCAGGACCGGGCAATCATCGATGGCGACGATGTCCTGGCTGGCCACGGCACGAAAACCGACCTCCAGGTGTTTGGCCTTGGCATCCCAACGCACGGCCACGCGGGCGCGGCGACGGTAGCCGAATTCCGGCCCGCTCAACGGCGCAGCCCACGCTTGCGGCTCCACACCGGCCACACGGGACAATTGCTCGGCGAGCATGCGCTGTTTCAGCGCAAGTTGTTCGGCATGGGGCAGGTGTTGCACGCTGCAGCCGCCACAGCGGCCAAAATGCGCACACGGCGCCGGGCGACGCAGTTCGCTGGCCGTGAACACACGCTCGGTGCGCGCCTCGACCACCTTGCCGTGGGCGCCGAGCACCCGCGCTTCCACCTCTTCGCCGGCCAGCGCACCGTTGACGAACCAGGTACGCCCTTCGAAGAACACAATGCCGCGTCCGTCATTGGCCAGGCGTTCGATGGTCAGGCGTTGCTTCTTGCCCACCGGAATCTGCGGGGCCCGGCTGCCGCCCGTCGGTTGAAAGCGCAGGCCTCTCTCATGCTTGGCCATCAGTTGGGTTCGTCGAAAATGCCGGTCGACAGGTAGCGGTCGCCTCGGTCACAGATGATCGCGACGATCACCGCGTTTTCCACCTCTTTGGACAAGCGCAACATACCGGCCACGGCGCCACCGGACGACACACCGCAGAAGATGCCCTCTTCACGGGCCAGGCGGCGGGTGGTGTCTTCGGCTTCACGCTGGGCCATGTCGATGATGCGGTCAACGCGCGTGGCGTTGTAGATCCTGGGCAAATACTCTTCGGGCCAGCGGCGGATGCCGGGGATGGCCGCGCCTTCCATCGGTTGCAGGCCGACGATCTGAATCGCCGGATTCTGCTCCTTGAGGTAGCGCGAATTGCCCATGATGGTGCCGGTGGTGCCCATGGAGCTGACGAAATGCGTGATGGTGCCCTGGGTCTGGCGCCAGATTTCCGGGCCGGTGCTGGTGTAGTGCGCTTCGGGGTTATCACCGTTGGCAAACTGGTCCAGCACCACGCCACGGCCTTCGGCGGCCATGCGTTCGGCGAGATCGCGCGCGCCCTCCATGCCTTCTTCCTGGGTGACCAGGATCAGCTGTGCGCCATAAGCGGTCATCGCCGCCTTGCGCTCGGCGCTGCCATTGTCGGGCATGATCAGCACCATCTTGTAACCCTTGATCGCGGCGGCCATGGCCAGGGCGATCCCGGTATTACCCGAGGTGGCTTCGATCAGCGTGTCCCCCGGCTTGATCTGCCCGCGCAGTTCGGCGCGGGTGATCATCGACAGCGCCGGACGGTCCTTGACGGAACCGGCGGGGTTGTTGCCTTCAAGCTTGAGCAACAGGGTATTGCTGGTTTCACCCGCCATGCGTTGCAAGCGGACCAGGGGCGTGTTGCCGACGCAATCGGCGATTGTTGGGTACTGCAAGGTCATGGCGTATTCGCAATCCAGACTGCGGGGGCGGACATCATACCGGGAAAGGTCGGCGGGCCATATCACGCAAAGTGTGGTGCTTATGGCTTATAGGAATAAGGCAAAGAGGTGGAGACTGGGCGGACGCCATCGAGGGCAAGCCCCCTCCCACACTGGACCGCATTCTCATGTTGGAACGCTGTCAACTGTGGGAGGGGGCTTGCCCCCGATGGCCACGCCTCGATAATCCGCCTGGCCCTAGTCCCCACCGCCATGATTTCTCTGAAAAACCTCTTCCCCCATCGCCGCAATCTGCCCCTCGATCAATGCTTCAAAGGGTTTGAGCAGCGTCTCGAACGATGCTGGCGCTTCCAGTACCTGCAACGCTTGCACGATCGCTTCGACCGTCGACAACGCGCCCGGGCCCGGTGCCTTGCGCAGTCGATAGCGCGACACACCGCCATCGGCCAGCGTCACCCGAGGCAACGCCGCCAACAGTGGGTTCAGATGCAGCAACTTGCGCGCCTTACGCCAGGTGCCGTCGGGCACCACCAGCAACAGCGGCTGATCGTTTTGTGCGTAGGCTTGCAGGGGTTGGGCATCGTCGGCCGGAAACAACAGACGCGCCTGATAACCGGGCCGGTTCAACAGGTTCGCCAAGTCATCGAACACCTCGCCCACCACCAACTGCGCATTGTTCAACCCCAACGCCGCGAGCCGCGCGGTGTTGAGCGCGTGGTTGACCTCGCTCGGATGCTGCAGCAGCAACACACGGGTGCGACTGTCGAGACGGGGAATCAGCGGGCACAAGCAGTGGCTGACTGGCCTGAGACAACGGGGACACTGGGGTCTGGACATGTTTTTTTTCAGGCCTGGTTGAGCTGGGCTTTAAGTAGATCGCGAAAGGTCTGTATCAGCGGTTCGCGGCTTCGGCCCCGGCGCATGATCATCGAAAACGGCGCCTGGTAGCCAAAGGTGGCCGGCAGCAGCACGCGCAGGTCGCCCTTGTCGGCCCAGGCCTGGGCGTAGTGCTCGGGCAGATAGCCGATGTAGGCCCCCGACAGCACCAGGATCAGCTGCGCCTCCATGCTTTCCACGGTGGCCGCGCTGTGCTTGAAGCCGTGGCGCGCCAGTTCGGCCTGGCTCCAATAACCCCGTCCGACCATACGTTGCTGGGTGATGACCTGCTCGGGAATGCGCCGTTCATTGAACAGCGGGTGCCGGGTGCTGCAATACAGCCAGTGCTGTTCGCGGTACAGCGGCATATAGATCAGCCCGCTCATGCGGTTGGAAAACGCGCCGATGGCCAGGTCCAGGCGATTGTCCTGGACCCCCAGTTGCAGTTCATAAGGGCTCATCACCGACAGATGCAAATGAACCGCCGGGTGTTCGAGGCTGTAGGCACCGATCACCTCAGCGAACGGCAGCGCTTTGTCGCTGACGGTGGAGTCGAGCACGCCGAGCTTGAGCGTGCCGCGCAATTCGCCCTTCAACGCGGCGGCATATTGTTCGAAGCCTTCCAGCTCGGCCAATAAACGCAAGGTTTCCTGATAAAACAGCTCGCCCTTGCTGGTCAGGCTGAAGCCGCCCCGCCCGCGATGGCACAGCACCAGGCCCAACGCCGATTCCAGCTGGCTCATATAGGTGCTGATGGCTGACGTCGACAGGTTGAGTGCGTGCTGGGCGTTGGCGAACCCCTGGTGCCGCACGACGCTGACGAAGATGCGCAGCAGTTTCAGGTCGGGCAAGGCGTTGGCCATTAAATCTCCGCAGGCGCTCTCATGTGAACCGAGTTTACCCCAGGCTTTAGTTTAGAAAAATCTGAACTAAGTATTTGCCTCTGCCGATTCTTCCCTGCCCTCGCTTTTTACAGAATCGGCCACCTGATAAACACAACAACGATGAGGCAATCCCGTGGACAAGATTTTCCACCAACCACTGGGCGGCAACGAAATGCCGCGCTTCGCCGGCATCGCCACCATGATGCGCCTGCCCCACCTGCAAACGGCCAAGGGCCTGGACGCGGCCTTTATCGGCGTGCCCCTGGACATCGGCACCTCGCTGCGCGCCGGCACCCGCTTCGGACCTCGGGAAATTCGCGCCGAATCGGTGATGATCCGTCCGTACAACATGGCCACCGGTGCTGCGCCGTTCGATTCGCTGTCGGTTGCGGATATCGGCGACGTGGCGATCAATACCTTCAATCTCCTCGACGCCGTGCGCATCATCGAACACGCCTACGATGAAATCCTCGAGCACGACGTCATCCCCATGACCCTGGGCGGCGATCACACCATCACCCTGCCGATCCTGCGGGCGATCCACAAGAAACACGGCAAGGTCGGGCTGGTGCATATCGACGCCCACGCCGACGTCAACGACCATATGTTCGGCGAGAAAATCGCCCACGGCACTACCTTCCGCCGCGCCGTGGAAGAGGGTCTGCTCGATTGTGACCGCGTGGTGCAGATCGGCCTGCGTGCCCAGGGCTACACCGCCGAAGACTTCAACTGGAGCCGCAAGCAGGGTTTCCGTGTGGTCCAGGCCGAAGAATGCTGGCATCACTCGCTCGCGCCGTTGATGGCCGAAGTGCGCGAAAAGGTCGGCGGCGGCCCGGTGTACCTGAGCTTCGACATCGATGGCATCGACCCGGCCTGGGCACCGGGCACCGGCACGCCGGAAATCGGCGGGCTGACCACCATCCAGGCGATCGAGATCATTCGTGGCTGCCAGGGCCTGGACCTGATCGGTTGTGATCTGGTGGAAGTTTCGCCGCCCTATGACACCACCGGCAACACCTCGCTGCTGGGTGCCAACCTGCTGTATGAAATGCTCTGCGTACTGCCTGGCGTGACACATCGCTGATGAACGATGAGCAGTTCCAAAAACAATGAAAACAGTGTCTTCACACTAACAGTCAAGGGGATCGCACAGATCCCCAACCACTGATGTACCTGACCTTGGCTCGCACGTTTGCCGAGCCGACTGCCGCCTGATCGTCCATAAAAAATATAATCGGAGAATCAACGCCATGGCTTTGGATCTATTCGTCGTACTCATCTACACCGCCGGCATGCTGGTGCTCGGCTACTACGGCATGCGCCGCGCCAAGACCCATGAAGATTACCTGGTGGCCGGACGCAACCTGGGGCCTTCACTGTACATGGGCACCATGGCCGCCACGGTATTGGGCGGCGCCTCCACCGTCGGCACCGTGCGCCTGGGTTATGTGCATGGTATTTCCGGTTTCTGGCTGTGCGCCGCACTGGGCGCGGGGATCATTGCGCTGAACCTGTTCCTGGCCAAGCCGCTGTTGAAGCTGAAAATATTCACCGTCACCCAGGTCCTGGAGAAACGCTACAACCCCATGGCTCGCCAGGCCAGTGCAGTGATCATGCTGGCTTACGCACTGATGATTGCAGTGACCTCGATCCTGGCCATCGGCACTGTGCTGCACGTGCTGTTCGGCATGCCGTTCTGGATCTCGGTGCTGCTGGGCGGTGGCGTGGTGGTCGTGTATTCGACCATCGGCGGCATGTGGTCGCTGACCCTGACCGATATCGTGCAGTTCGTGATCAAGACGGTGGGGCTGATGTTCATTCTGTTGCCGATCTGCCTGTACCGCGTCAGCGGCTGGGATGAACTGGTGGCCAAACTGCCGGCATCGAGTTTCAGCTTCACCGCGATCGGTTGGGACACGATCATGACCTACTTCATGATCTACTTCTTCGGCATCCTGATCGGCCAGGATATCTGGCAGCGCGTATTCACCGCCCGCGACGAAAAAGTTGCCCGGCACGCCGGCACCTTCGCCGGGTTCTATTGCATTGTTTATGGCCTGGCATGCGCATTGATCGGCATGGCGGCGCATGTGCTGATCCCGGACCTGGACAACGTCGACAACGCGTTCGCGGCCATCGTCAAAGCCTCGCTGCCGGACGGCATTCGCGGCCTGGTAATTGCTGCTGCCCTGGCGGCGATGATGTCCACGGCCAGCGCCGGCTTGCTCGCCGCCTCCACCGTGCTGACCGAAGACCTGTTGCCACGTTTGCGCGGCGGCAAGCAGTCGAGCCTGGGCGTCAACCGCTTGTTCACCTTGCTGACCGGCATCGCCGTGCTCGGCATCGCACTGGTGGTGAACGATGTAATCAGCGCCCTCACCCTGGCCTATAACCTGCTGGTGGGCGGCATGCTGATCCCGCTGATCGGAGCGATCGTGTGGAAACGCGCGACCACCGCCGGGGCGATTACGTCGATGGGCCTGGGGTTCTTCACCGCGCTGGTATTTATGTTCAAGGATGGGCTGGATGCAAACACGCCGATTTATTACAGCCTCGCGGTGGCGTCGGTGAGTTTTGTGCTGGTGAGTGTGGTGTCGCGTAAACCGGGCTCGGTGGCGGCACGGGTGGCTTGAAACAAATGTGGGAGCGGGCTTGCTCGCGAATGCGGTAAATCAGTCAACTATTTATCGACTGACTCAACGTATTGGCAAGCAAGCCCGCTCCCACCTCAATCCCGAGTTGGCTGGGGCTCAACGCCGACGGGGACGGCGTTGCTCGTCATCGGTGCGAATCGGCACCGGCTGCAGTGGAGGCTCGATCAAGCCCAGCGCAACGCCAAGGTCATGGAGCCAGGTTTGAATTTTCTCTTTCATGATGTGCCCCCTTTGAGGGTAATGCGTGTAGGCGCCCGTTTTGTCGCCCTTTCCTACACTGATAGTAGCCCTAAGTCCTACGTATTGCTTGCGCGAAACCACAACGAACTATTACTGAATGGATCAGGATCCTGTCGAATCGTTCAAGCAATCTCGCGCCTGTCTTGCACGCTGTCTGCCTGGCTCGCCTGCTGCAACTCGATCCATGCATTGAGGTTAGCGCCGAGCATACCCTTTCGCCACATCAACCAGGTGGTGGCAGTGGCAAAAGGCCCAGTCAGCGGATGAACGGACACGCTGTCCCTGCCCGGCAGGCTGTCGAGCATGGATTCGGACATCAACGCCACGCCTGAACCGGCGATGACACAGGCGAGCATGCCTTGGTAGGACTCGATCTCGATGGCGCGGCCCATGGCCACACGCTCGTGGGAAAACCACGTCTCCAGGCGGGTGCGATAGGCGCAACTGCGGCGGAACGTGAAGACCGAGCGGCCGGCCACATCCTGGGGGCCGCGCACCGGCGGGTGGTCGGCCTCGCAAATGATCACCAGGCGCTCTTCGCACAACGGCACGCCGTCCAGCGTGGCAATCGTCAATGGACCATCCACCAGCGCCGCATCCAGCCGCCCGGTGATCAAGCCTTCCAGCAGTTCGCCGCTCGGCGCAGATTGCACCTGCAGGTTCACCCTCGGGTAAGCCTTGTGATAACGCGCCAATAGGGTGGGCAAGTGAATCGCCGCCGTGCTGTACATGCTGCCAAGGACAAAATCACCCGCCGGTTGCCCGCCCTGCACGGCGCCGTGAGCTTCGTCGTGCAGCGCCAATAGACGGGTGCTGTAGTCCAGCAGCACTTTACCCGCAGGAGAAAGTTGCAAGCGCTGGCGTTCACGCACAAACAGCTCGACGCCAAGCTGTTCTTCCATTTGCTTGAGCCGGGTCGACAGGTTCGACGGCACACGGTGCAAGCGCTCGGCGGCGCGGGTAATGGAGCCCTCCTCCGCCACCGCCTGGAAGATGCGCAGTTGACTGAACTCCATAGCCTTTCTCCAAAACTGAACAAGTTACTCACTATTATTCATTTTTACAGAAAGTCAATCCGCTTTAGCCTGAAGGTCTTCGCTTTCTCGCAGGACACTTGAACATGTCACCGTTGATTCGCTTAACCGCCAGCTTTGTCGCCCTGATGATGGCCATGGGCATTGGTCGCTTTGCCCTGACCCCGCAGATGCCGCATTTGCTCAGCGAAGGTCAGATCGACCTGACCGGCGCCGGGGTGATCGCGGCCGCCAATTACCTGGGTTACTTCGTCGGTGCGGTGGACTCGATCTTCGCCCGCAGTCATCAACATATCAAAGGCCGCTTGTACGGCGGGTTGTGGCTGTGCGTGCTGCTGACACTGGCGTCCTATTGGGCCGAGGGCTTCTGGCCCCACCTGCTGCTGCGTTTCGGCACTGGTGTCGCCAGCGCCTGGGCCCTGGTGATGATTACCAGCCTGAGCCAGCCGCTGGCGATTGCCGCCGGCCGGCCACGCCTGGGAGCGCTGGTGTTCGCAGGGCCTGGCTTGGGCATTGTGCTCACCGGACTGCTGGCGCTGGGCGCCAATCTATTGGGGAAAAGCTCCGCGACGCTGTGGCTGGTGTATGGCGCGGTGGCACTGGCGATGCTGCTGGCGATCCTGCCCTTCCTGCCGAAGCCGACCACACTGGCTGCACCCGCCTCCACCGCCGGCAATAACGGCAGCATCGCGCACTTGGGCTGGATCTACTTCCTGTACGGCCTGGGCTACATCATTCCAGCGACCTTCCTGTCGCAGATGGCCAGTGCGCAGTTCAAGGGCGCCTGGCAGGCCGACGTGTTCTGGCCGTGCTTTGGCCTGGCCGCAGCGATGGGCGTGGTGATTGCCAGCCTGCGCCGCAAGGACCCGAACACCACCCGGCGCTGGCTGATGACCACGCTGTGGCTGCAAGCGGCCGGCGTATTCACTTGCCTGCTGGGCAATGGCTGGGGGCTGGCGTTGGGGGTGTTGCTGTGCGGAGCACCGTTTCTGGCCTGCATGCAATTGGTCATGGCGCGCCTGCGCGAGATAGCGCCCCACGGCTACCAGCGCAGCACCGGGTTGTTGACGGCCAGCTTTGCCATTGGCCAATTGAGCGGGCCGCTGCTGGCCTCGGTGAGCAGCCACTTGAGCGGCGGCCTGCAACCGGCGTTGGTGATTGCCGGTTGCGGCCTGTTGGTGGCGGGCGGTGTAGTGCTCAGCCAGCGACCACAGGGGTGGGCAAACGCACCTGCTCACGCCGCGCCAGTACCAGAAAAAACAGCCCACCCAGGAAGCAGCCGGTAAACCAGGCGAAATTGGCCATGCCTTGCAACGCCGGCGTGAAGGTGATGGCGACGCCCACCAGCGTCGCCGGCACCAGGGCCTTGACCGCCGTCCAGTTCACTCCGCCGTCGAAGTAATAGCGCCCGCTCGGACTGTCATCGAACAGCGCATCCACGTCGATGCGCTGCTTTTTGACCAGGTAAAAATCCACCAGGAGGATGCCGAACAGCGGCCCGATAAACGCGGCCAGGATATCCAGGGTGTAGTGAATCATCAGCGGGTTATTGAACAGGTTCCATGGCGTGATAAAGATCGACGCCACGGCCGCGATCATTCCACCCGCACGCCAGCTGATTTTATTCGGCGCGATGTTGGCGAAGTCGAACGCCGGCGAGACAAAGTTGGCGACGATATTGATGCCGATAGTGGCGGTGACGAAAGCGAAGGCGCCCAGCAACACGGCCATGCTGTTGTCGATACGCGACACGGTGGCGATGGGGTCGTGCAACATTTCGCCAAATACTGGCAAGGTGCCCGAGACGATCACCACAGTTACCAGGGAGAATGCCAGGAAGTTCACCGGCAGCCCCCAGAAGTTGCCCCGGCGCACGTCCTGCATGCTGCGGCAGTAGCGGCTGAAATCGCCAAAATTCAGGGTAGGCCCGGAGAAGTACGACACCACCAGCGCCGTCGCCACGATCACCTGGCCGAACGCCTGCCAGCCCGACAGCGATTTTTCCACCAGGGTAAAGCTGATATTTGCCCAGCCCGCTTTCCACACAATCCAGCCGGCCAGGGCAAACATCACCGCGTACACCACCGGGCCGGCCCAGTCGATAAAGCGGCGGATGGACTCCATGCCGGCCCAGAACACAGCGGCCTGCAGCACCCACAGGGTAAGAAAGCCGAACCAGCCCAGGTACGACAACCCGGCAAAGTGCGGCTCGGCATACACGGCCATCGACGGAAAAAAGCGCAGCACCACAATGATCAAGGCACTCGACGCCAGGTACGTCTGAATCCCGTACCAGGCAACCGCGATCAGGCCACGGATCACCGCAGGAATATTTGCGCCAAATACACCAAATGCCAGTCGGCAAATCACGGGATAAGGTACCGCCGCTTGCTGACTCGGCTTGGCCACCAGGTTGGCGATCAATTGCACAATGCAAATGCCCGCGAGCAAGGCAATCAACACCTGCCAACTGGCCAGCCCCAGGGCAAACAGACTGGCGGCGAACACGTACCCGCCGACGCTGTGCACGTCGCTCATCCAGAAGGCGAAGATGTTGTACCAGGTCCATTTTTGCGGCAGTGGACCCAGGTCCTGGTTATACAGGCGTGGGCTGTAGCCTTTGGGCAATGGGTCGGTCATCGCGAAACTCCTCGAAATATCGCCCTGCGCTGCCGTAGCGATATGCATACGGTAGGCAATACGGGTTGTATACGAGGTAGTCAGCAGAATGCGTGCCAACGGCACACAATACCTGTGGAACGGCGCTCCAAAGACACTATGATGGTTTAGATAAAACAGTTATGCGCAGCAACGGTGCACGACAATCCTGTACACAATCACTGGCGCACCCGTTGTGCACAGAGGTAGCCGACTGTGCAACAGATCGCTGTGAGAACAGTCCCCCACGCCATGTCCATTACCGCCAAGCCGGCGGACCAGCCTTGCAGTGTGGCCCAATTGCTCAGGTCGTAAGTGCCATAGGCCACCAACCCAAGCAAGGCGCCCAAACGCGCAGCGCGTTGCCAGCTCGCGCTGGGCAGAACAACGAAGATCACGCAACCGAGGACATACAGCAGATAGAACACGACGGCGGGCAACAGTCGGGGCTGATCGAGCATCAGCGAGCCGAGCAGGCTCTTATAGGTAGGGCCCATGAGGACGCCCAGCCAGAGCCCGTCCAGCACCAGAAAGGCGACCAGCGTGCCGAGGTAGGCAAACAGCGTTTTCTTAGACATTTGACCGGTCCACTGTAGGAGCAAACATGCTCCTACAGCAGAGCCAGGCGCACTCAGCTTAGTTCAATGCGATCGGCATGAATCACAATCTGCCCCTGCTTGTAGAGCGCACCAATAGCCTTTTTGAAGTTGCCTTTGCTCACGCCGAACAAGTTGCTGATGACGGCGGGATCGCTTTTATCACTGACCGGCAAGGTGCCGTTGTTGTCACGCAATTTGGCGAGGATCTTCGAGTTGAGGCTCGAAGCCGCTTCCTGGCCAACCGGCTGCAGGCTCAGGCTGATGTTGCCATCGGCGCGGATCTCTTTGATAAAGCCTTTCTCTTCCTTGCCCGGGCGCAGGAACTTGAACACTTCGTTCTTGTGGATCAGGCCCCAGTGCTTGTTGTTGATGATCGCCTTGAAGCCCATGTCCGTGGCTTCGGCCACCAGCAGGTCGACTTCCTGGCCCACCTGGTAATTGGCCGGCGTTTTGTCCAGGTAGCGATCAAGGCGCGCGGTGGCGGTGATGCGCCGGGTGTGCTTGTCGAGGTAGACATGCACCACGCAGTATTCACCGGCGCTCAACTGACGTTTTTCTTCCGAATAGGGCAGCAACAGATCCTTGGGCAGCCCCCAATCGAGGAACACACCGATGCTGTTGACTTCCACCACTTTCAAACTGGCAAATTCGCCCACTTGCACTTTGGGTTTTTCCGTGGTGGCGATAAGTTTGTCATCACTGTCCAGATAAATGAAAACGTTGAGCCAGTCTTCATCTTCACTGGGAATGTCTTTGGGGATATACCGATTAGGCAAGAGGATTTCACCGTCCTGCGCACCATCCAGGTACAAACCGAAGTTAGTGTGTTTAACCACTTGCAAGCTGTTGTAGCGCCCGACTAAAGCCATTTCCAGATACCCTCATTGCGTGGGCGGCATTCTACCCGAGTTGAGCCAGACACGCGCGCGCGCCTGAAAAATCCGCGGGCTGACGTGGCGCGCCAATGGCACCGCCCGCTCGTCTGATCAATCCTGCGAATTTTACCCGCGGCCAGCATCCGTACGTCTCAAGCTTTCGAATTAAAACAGTCAGTTAGCGGGTTAATGGGTTGATCAAGTTCGGTCTTTTGCAGACGCGACATTTAATTCCTCGGGGATATTTGCCAAGCAATTGTCAAGTATTTCCTGTACGATGCCTGGCCAAGTTAATTTTCTACAGGTTAGTGGCCGCCATGCGCGTAAAAGCATCCAACAGCAAAGCAAAGCCAGCTCCCGCCGTTGAAACCAGCGAATCGATCAACAGCCAGATTGCTGCGTTCCTCAAGTCCGGTGGCGAAATCCAGCAAATTGCCAAGGGCGTGAGCGGCCAGACTTTCGGCCCGTCCAAGCAGATCAGCCTGGGCAAGAAGTAATACCTGCGCAACGCACCTGGTCCCTATGCGTCTTGCCTTCAAGGCGCTAGGACTAGAGCCCGAAACACCTTCGCAACACCTTGATCCTCACATCAATCGACGAACGGGCCTCACCTGCGAGCTTTCGCCGGTATCCTTGCACACGTCTAGCACGGGCATCTGCTCGTCTTTCTTCGTCACTGCTCCTCGCTTTTCATGGAGTGAAGCATGCTCAAATCCTGCATTCTACTGGTCAGCGCGCTTGTCGCTTGTCCGCTCGCCGACGCGCAGATTTTTCAGCGCGAATTGGGCGACTTCGACCTGAAATTGGGCACCACTCCCAGCCGCAGCATGGCACAGGGCCTGGTCAAGCCGACCTCCCCCGGCAGCGATGCGTTCCATGGCGGGCTGGACCTGAGTCACGACAGCGGCCTGTACGTCGGCCAGTTTTCACCGAACATGGGGTTGTCCTCGCCCAGCACCCTTGAAGTCGACTCCTATATGGGCTTCAAACACCCCTTCGACCAGACCCTGGGCTACGAAGTGGGGTTGATTCACTACAGCTACCCCAAGGTCAGCCCCCTCGACAGCCAGGCGTTTTATGGTGGCCTCAACCTGCTGGGCAACCGTTTCGGCGTGTCCTTCAGCAACGACCCCGACCGCCAGGACAGCACGCTGTTTGCCGACCTCGGCGGCACCCAGCCGTTCGGCATCGGCGTCAGCATGAAGTACACCACCCATCAACTGGGCACACCGGTGTCGGTGGAGAACGGCGCCATCAGCAGCTTCAGCGACTGGTCGGTGCAACTTTCCCGGGCCTGGAAAGGGGTCGACCTGGACCTGATCTACAGCGACTCCAGCCTCAGTGGCGGTGACTGCTCGGCCTACTCCGGACACAATTCGCAATGTGACGGTCTGTTGACCTTGAAGGCTGTTCGGTCGTTTTATTGATGGGCTGAACTGTCGCACCCTGTGCAGGTTCACATGCATTAACCCCACCCGTGCAAGGAACCGCCCATGTTGCGTCGGCTCAAACTTCTGGTGTTATTGCTGACCCTGAGCCTGGTGCTCGCCGGCTGCAATCGCGTGGGCCTGGCCTACCGTAATCTTGACGTGATCATCCCCTGGACCCTCAGCGACTATCTGGAGATGAATGCCGGGCAGAAGAGCTGGTTCAACGACACACTCAAGGAGCACCTGACCTGGCACTGCACCACGCAATTGCCGGGTTACCTGGACTGGCTGGACCGCCTGCAACAGATGGTCGACAGCAATCAGGTCACCGACGCCGCCTTGCAGGCCCGCACCGTCGAAGCCAAACAGGCCATCGCCGAGATCGCGCGTGAAATCACCCCGTCTGCGGTTCAACTGCTGCAAGGCCTGGACGATCAGCAGGTCAAGGAGATGAACGACGCCCTGGCCAAAGACCTGCGCAAACGCCAGGACGAATACCTCAAGCCGCCGTTGGCCCAGCAGATCAAGGAGCGCGCCGAGCGCATGAGCAAGCGTCTGGACGCCTGGATCGGCCCACTCAGCGCCAGCCAGCAGCAGCGGGTGATGGCCTGGTCTGTGGCGCTGGGGGATCAGAACAACGCGTGGATCGGCAACCGTGCCCACTGGCAGGCGCAGTTCAGCGAGGCGGTGCAGCAGCGCAACAGCGCTGAGTTTGCGCAAAAAATGCAGCGATTGTTGGTCGATCGGGAAAGCCTCTGGACACCGCAATACCGTGCTGCCTATGCACAGACCGAAGCTGCGGCGCGTAGCCTGATCGTGGATTTGATGGCGCAGAGCACTGAGCAACAGCGCATGAAGCTGAGCCAGAAAATCGACAAGGTTCGCAGCGACTTTCAGGCCCTCAAATGCCTCAAGGCTGCCTCTGCGTGATGTGGGAAAGGGCGTGCTCTCGATAGCAGCGGGTCAGATTCTTCTCAGCGACTGACAAACTGCTATCGGGGGCAAGCCCTACCGCCATCTGTAGGAGCGAGCTTGCTCGCGAAAAAAACGTCAACGATAACGCGTGCTGTCTGAATGAGCGCGGCGCCTGTGAGTTTTTCGCGAGCAAGCTCGCGCCTACACTGACCGGGATTGGGGCAAGCCCCGTCCCACAGGGTTGTGCGAGGTCTTCAGATCGCGCCGCCGGCAATTGCCGCCTTGGAGGCCACGTGATCGAAGGTCGCTTCGTCCAGCGCATCTTCCTGCTGGTCCAGCACATGGCGTGGATGGTGTTCGCCTGGAATGGAACTGTCGATCAGGGAGAGCAGGCTAGAACCGCGCGGCGTCAAAATGAAGTTCTCCCCATTGCCGCCTTCCTCCTGCGGACGCGATTCGATAAACCCACGCTTGAGCAACAGCGCTTCGTAATCGGCAGCAGTCTTTTTCAGCGTATCCAAGTTACCTACGGACTCGCCCGCCGTGGCTTTCTCGGCGGCTTCCTGCTCGGCGTACTTGCGCGGGGCAAAGCTGCCCTCACCATTCTGCACTTCGTGCAGCAGACGTTCGATCAGATCCCAGTTGTAAGTCGTCATCCTGATTCCTCCTGCAGGCCCACGAAAAAGTAGCCCGTCTGCAGGTGTGACACGCCAGGTCGGCCGCCGTTCAGCCGGATCGACGGCTGTCATTTCGCTGAACTTTCCCGACGTTCGCCCCCTCAACCGTACACAATCGCCAAGGAGGTCCCCGATGAAAACCCTGATGAACCTGGCCATCGCCGCCACGCTGCTGAGCACGCTGCCCGCCTGGGCCTGCACGCCGGAAGAAGCCACCGCCAAGCGTGAGCAACTGGCGCGGGAAGTCACCCAGCTCACTGAGCAGAACCCGACCAAGGCCAAAGAGATGAACGACGAGTTGCAGAAAATGGACCTGGACACCGAAAGCGCGGAATTCCCCGACAAGTGCCAGTTGATCGATGCCCGGCTCAAGGAACTCAAGGAAGCGGCGGCCAAAGCCAAAAGCTGAATGCAGGAGTGGACGCGGAGCGTCCTGGGAACGGTCAAAAAAAAACCGGACATCGTCCGGTTTTTTCATATCAACCGATCTTATTCGGCAGCCGGCGTTTCCGGCTTGCGGCGCTTGAGCGGGGCCATGCCGTCCTTGCTGACGAGCGACAGGTTGTCGGTCTTCGGCCGGTTGGCGATCTTGCGCTTGGTCGGCGACTTGGCGCCGGCTTTCTTCTTGTCGCCCTTGGCGTCGGTCTTTTTCTTCTTCACCCCAACCGCCTTGCCCGAGGCCTTGACCTTCTTCGGCCCGGTGTAGGTGCCTTTGACTTCCTTGATGGTACGGCGCTCGAATGATTGCTTGAGGTAGCGCTCGATGCTCGACATCAGGTTCCAGTCGCCGTGACAGATCAGCGAGATGGCCAGGCCATCGTTGCCGGCACGCCCGGTACGGCCGATACGGTGCACGTATTCGTCGCCGCTGCGCGGCATGTCGAAGTTGATCACCAGGTCCAGGCCATCCACGTCCAGACCGCGCGCGGCGACGTCGGTGGCGACCAGGATCTTCACGCCGCCGGCCTTGAGGCGGTCGATGGCCAGTTTGCGATCCTTCTGGTCCTTTTCGCCGTGCAGCACGAACGCCTTGTATTCCTGCGCCACCAGCCGGCCGTAGATACGGTCGGCAGCGGCGCGGGTGTTGGTGAAGACGATGGCCTTCTGATAGGTCTCGTTGGCCAGCAGCCAATTGAGGATCTGTTCTTTATGCACGTTGTGGTCAGCGGTGACGATCTGCTGACGCGTGGTCGCGTTCAGGTCGCTGACGTTGTTGACCTGCAGGTGCTCGGGGTTGTTCAGCACCTTGGCGACCATGTCGCGCAGGGTCGAGCCGCCGGTGGTGGCGGAGAACAGCATGGTCTGCTGGCGGTTGACGCACTCGGCCACCAGGCGCTGCACGTCGTCGGCAAAGCCCATGTCGAGCATGCGGTCGGCTTCGTCAAGCACCAGCACTTCGACTTCCTTGAGGTCAAGGTTACCGGCATTGAGTTGCTCGATCATGCGGCCCGGGGTGCCGATCAGGATGTCCGGCACCTTGCGCAGCATGGCGGCCTGGACCTTGAAATCTTCACCGCCGGTGATCAGGCCGGACTTGATGAAGGTGAACTGCGAGAAGCGCTCCACTTCCTTCAAGGTCTGCTGGGCCAGCTCGCGGGTCGGCAGCAGGATCAGGGTCTTGATGCTGACGCGGACTTTGGCCGGACCGATCAGGCGGTTGAGAATCGGCAGGACGAAAGCAGCGGTCTTGCCGCTACCGGTTTGCGCCGTCACCCGCAGGTCACGCCCCTGGAGCGCGAGCGGAATGGCCGCTGCCTGCACAGGCGTAGGCTCGACAAATTTAAGCTCGGCCACGGCTTTGAGCAGGCGTTCGTGCAGGGCGAATTGGGAAAACACGGGTGCTACCTCGAAGAAATACAAAATATCAGCTGCATAGGTTACCGGTTTCGGGCGTCCAAACCGAGTTTCTTTACGCGAACGGTGCTAATCAGCTGCTTTTTTGTCAGCGATTTTGTCCGTGGCGTCAACTTTGTTGCACTTAAATGCTCTAATCGGCCCGTGTTGTCTTACAGAAGAATCGGTTAACCCATGGATATCAAACAGCTCTGGCTCAACGTCCAAGACCTCTGGGGCGCCCTCGATGAACACCCGGTCCTGCATTCCAGCCTCGGCTTGCTGGTACTGCTGGTGGTGGCCTTGGTGGTAGGGCGTGTGGCACGTTACCTTATCCTGCACGCGGTCAAGTTACTTGGCCGGCAACCGGCGCTGCACTGGCTTAACGATCTGCGGCATAACAAAGTCTTCCATCGCCTGGCGCAGATGACGCCGTCCCTGGTGATCCAGTTCGGCCTGTACCTGGTGCCGGACCTGAGCAAGACCGCCATCCTGTTCATCGGCAACGTGGCCCTGGCGATCACCATCCTGTTCATGGTGCTGGCGATAAGTGCCCTGCTCAACGCGCTGCTGGATATCTACGCACGCACCGAACATGCGCGCACCCGCTCGATCAAGGGCTATGTGCAGCTGGCAAAGATGGTGCTGTTCGTGTTTGGTGCAATCATCATCGTCGCCACCCTGATCGACCGTTCGCCGCTGTTGCTGCTATCGGGCCTGGGTGCGATGTCGGCAGTGATCTTGTTGGTGTACAAGGACACGCTGCTGTCGTTCGTCGCCAGTGTGCAATTGACCAGCAACGACATGCTGCGGGTCGGCGACTGGATCGAAATGCCCCAGGTCGGTGCCGACGGGGATGTGGTGGATATCACCCTGCACACGGTCAAGGTGCAGAACTTCGACAAGACCATCGTCTCCATTCCCACCTGGCGCCTGATGTCCGAGTCGTTCAAGAACTGGCGCGGCATGCAGGCCTCCGGCGGCCGGCGCATCAAGCGCAGCCTGTTCATCGACGCCAGCGGCGTGCGCTTTTTGCGCGATGACGAAGAAGAGCGCATGACCCAGGTGCACCTGCTCACCGGCTACATCGGTCGCAAGCAGGCCGAACTCAAGGCCTGGAACGAGGCCCAGGGCCACAGCGCGCAACTGTCGGCCAACCGCCGCCGCATGACCAACCTGGGGACCTTTCGCGCCTATGCCCTGGCGTACCTGCAAAGTCACCCGGACATCCAGCCGAACATGACCTGCATGGTGCGCCAGATGCAGACCACCGCCCAGGGCGTGCCGCTGGAAATCTACTGCTTCACCCGCACCACGGCGTGGGCGGACTACGAGCGCATCCAGGGGGATATTTTCGATTATTTATTGGCGGTGTTGCCGGAGTTCGGCTTGAGCCTGTATCAGCAGCCGAGCGGCACGGACCTGCGCAGCGGGCTGTTTGCGATGACGCAAAATGCCAACGCCGCGCAAACCCTGGAGCACTGACAACCTGAGCTGCGAGGGGCTTGACCGGCCCCTCGCAGTGGCCGCTACTTAAGTTGGAACTGCGGGTCACCGGTCAATTGGTAAAGGTACTCCACACCCTTCGGCCAAGGCCCATACCCCGCGTCGCCGCTGATATGGCCGGCGTCCTGCTCCCACACCAGTTCACTGCCCCATGCCTCGCCGAACGCTTTCGCCCGCTCCTGGGTGACGTAGGGATCGTTGGTGCTCGCCACCAGGATCGTGCGAAAAGGCAGGCGCTGCATCGACATCGGCGTAAAACCGGTGGTGCCCGACGGATACGAGTCCGCCTCGGTATCGCTCGGCGCCACCAGCAAGGCGCCCTTCACCTTGTTCGACTGCGGATACTGCGCCGCCCAGCGGGTGATCAGGGTAATCGCCAGGCTGTGCGCGACCAGCACAACGTCGCTGTCGGCCGCCTCTATCGCCTGATTCAGGCGCGCCACCCAATCGGCAGCGACCGGTGTTTCCCAGTCCTGCTGCTCCACCCGCTGCAAACCGTGGAACTGACGCTCCCATTGCGATTGCCAATGGGCTTCACCGGAGTTGAACAGGCCCGGCAGGATCAAAACGTTGACTGTCATCTTCCCTCTCCCTCAAGACCTTTCATACACGACCAAAAAACCACTGCACTGCAAAAAACACCAGCACACCGATAAAACTCGACAACAACATACGCCGAGTCAGGAAAAACAACACAAACACCGCTACAGACCCTAGCAGATAAGGGTTTTGCACACTGAAATCGATGGCCGTCCCGGTGGGCACCAGCATCGCCGGCACCACCAACGCCGCCAGCACCGCCGGAGGCACCGCGCCCAATACCGTCTTGGCCAGCGGTGACAGCTCGCGCTGCCCCCATAGCACCAGGGGCAGGTAGCGTGGCAGGAACGTGCAAAGGCCCAAACCGAAAATCAAGATCCAGGTAGTCATTTCACAGCTCCTTGGCGCGACGTTTTTCCAACACTTCACACAGCACACCCATCGCGGCGCCCGCGACGGTGGCGATCAACAAGCCCAGGTTGTAAGGCAGCGCGACAAACAGCAGCGCCACCACCCCGGCACAGCTCACCGTGGCCCATACCTTCCAGTTGACCAGGGTGGACGCCAGCATGGCGACGAACACTGCGATCATCGGGAAATCCAGCCCGTGCTGAATCAGGTCGGGCAACGAGGCACCGATGGCGATACCGATCACGGTCGCCACCATCCAGTTCACATACATGGCCAGGGAAGCACCCGCATAGAACCATTGCCAACCCGGATAGGCCTCGTGGTGTTTCTTGAATCGATCCAGCATCACGAAGAACACCGCGTCGATCATGCCGAAGGCCAATACCGCACGCCAGCGCTGCGACAAGTGGCGGGTGCTGGAACGCAATACCGTGCTGTAGATCAACAGGCGCAGGCTGAGCACCAGGCCCGTCAGGAGCAACACCGACGCGGCCGCATCCTGCTGCAGCAACTTGATGGCAATGAACTGCACCGTGCCCGAGTTCAGGACCATGGCGAGCGCCAACGTCTTGGCTTCCCCCAGGCCGCTGGTCATGCCGAAGGCACCGCCCAGCAGCCCCATGGGAAATGCCGACACCAGAAACGGAATCATCGCCTTCGCCCCGGCGGTCAGCTCTTCCCGGCGATTGGGCATCGGGCCGGCATTGAGCGCGACGGCGCCCGCTGCCACCGCCGCGTCCTGTACAAACGACTCTTTATGGGTCATGTCGATTCCTTATTGATGAGTACGTGGGCTGCTGGTCAGGCAGGCCGCGTTGATCACGGCAGCCACCGCTTCGGGGCGAGTCCGGCAGAAGTAATGCCCACCGTCGTCGATCACCTGCAGCGACACGTCCTGGCTGAACAGACTCCAACGCTGATAGCGCTCGGCGAAGTCAGCAGTCATGCCATCGTCACGCGTCACCACCACGGTCAGCGGCGCCACCAGGGTTCGGTCGCGCCACGCCTCCTCGGCATCGGCCAGGTACAGATTGGCCACCGTGGCGTCATGGCGGAAAGCACGGATCAAGGTGGCCGACTGTTGCTCATTCATCTGTGCCAGTTCCTGGTAGCCCGTTTCGCCGACCATCCAGTTCAACACTTGCTCATGGCTCAGCGCCTGGGTTTGCGCGGTGCGCTGGCGCGTCGACTCGGCGTCGTCGAGTAACTTGCCACCAATGAACAGCCGGGAAATCGTACGCCCCTGCCCTTCAAGCAATCGCGCGGTTTCCAGCATCAGCGCCGCACCGACGCAATGCCCCCAGAACAACAGCGGTACACCCGGCGAAGTCTGCTCAATGGCGCGGGCGATGCGTTGCGCCGCTTCCTGCACATCCAGCAGCGGCTCATCGGCACGGGTGATGTCGTGCCCCGGCAGTTCGACCGCAAAGAGATCCCGCTCAGCGCCATCCGCCGCCAATGCCTGGCCCAGGTCGCGGAAGTTGATGGCGTTGCCGCCCGCATAGGGGAAACACACCACCGCAGCGCTGGCGTGACTGCACGGTGGTGCCAGGCGCTGCAACACGCTCTGTACATCCCCCGCGCCGGCATCGATGGCGTCGGCCAGGGGCTTGAGCGTGGAGTGGCGCATCAGGTTGGGAATCGAGATCAAGCCTTCAGACACCAGCGCGACGCGAATCGCCGCCATCGAGGTACCGCCCAGCTCGAAGAAGTTGTCCTCAAGCTGGATGCTCTCTACCGGCACTCCGAGCACTTGCGCCCACACCTGGGCAATACGCCGCTCGGTGGGTGTGTGCGGGGCCAATGGCGTGGCGCCTGACCCGGCACCCTGGGGCTTGCTCGCCCGCGCAAAGGTCATGACCTCGCCGGCCCGGGCCTGATTCAACAATTGCGCCTGTTCAGGGCTCGGCAGCGGGATGGCATCGTGGGGCGCCTGACGGTCACGGGTCATCAGTTCGAACGCCTGACGGTAGTAATCCCCCATCTGTTCGACGTATTGCGCACTGAAAACGTGGTCGTGGTAGTGCAGGCTCAGATGGACCTCGTCGGTGGAAAAATGCCGGGAGAATTCGGCACGCAGCACGAACTCGGTTTCAGAGTTGGCGCGTACGTCCAGCAGGTCGAACTCCGGCAGGCTCTCCAGGTCCTTGAGCAAATAGAAGTGGGTGTAGTTGAACGCGGTTTCGAACAGGGGTTGTTGGGTGCCCATGTCTTGCTTGATCTGCGCCATCGGGTAACGGCGGTGCGGCAGCAGGTCGGTTTCGGCGTTGTACACCTGCTGGATCAATTGCGCCCACGACCCCTTGGCGATCTTCACCCGCAGCGGCAGGGTATTGAGGAACAGGCCAATCGCCCGCGTCGCCCCATCCACCTCGGGACGCCCACTGTGCTCATAGCCGACCAGCACGTCATTGTCGGCGGTCAGTTCGCTCAGGACCTTCAGGTGCGCGGCCATCAACACGGTTTTGACCGGCACATTCAGGGCATCGGCCAACGCAATGATTCGCTCCGACAGCCCGGTGTCGATCTTCACTTCATGGAACACCACCGATAAGCCGTCCGTCGGCTGTTCAGCTTGCAGGCGCGGCAGTTGGGTAAACCGCGCCTCCTCCATCAGGTCGTGCCAGAACTGACGGTCGGCAACGCTGGCCAGCGACTGCTGCTCCAGGCCCATGTAGTTGCGCAGGTGGTTATCGACCAGCGGCTTGTCGTACGTGTTGCCCTTGAGCAGGCTGTAGTAGATGTCGAACAACTGCGTGTGTACCAGCGTGATGCTCCAGCCATCCAGGGCCGAGTTGTGCTGGCTGAGCACATAACGATACAGCGTGTCGCTCAGCACATGCACATGCAGGCGCACCAGTCCGGCATTTTCCCAGACAAAACGGTGGGCCTTTTCGTCTTCGAGCCATTGCTGGTACCACTGTTCCTGGGCCTGCTCGTCCATGCCACGCAGGTCCGCCATCGTCAGCGGCAGCTCCACGTCCCGATTGACCATCTGGATGAACTGGTCGAAGCCGGACAAATGATAACTGGTGCGGAAAATCGGATTACGCTGCACCAGAATCCGCACGGCTTGCTCGAATACGGCCAAATCAATTGCGCTTTTGATCGTGTAGCTGATGATGTCGTGATACTGCGCAGTGCCGAAACTGAGTTCGTTCTGGAAGATCAGTCCGGCCTGCAGCATGGACAACGGGTAGGCGTCTTCGGCGCTTTCGGGCAAGCGTTCGCGGTCCGCAGGGCTCAGCAGTTCATAAGGTTCAAACGTATGGCGAACCTGTTCGCCGCCAGTGCCGGACGCCAGCCCCTCCACCAGTTGAGCGACGGTCGGACGGGCAAAGAAGTCCTGGAAGGTGAAGTCCATGCCTTGGGTACGCGCCCGGGCCAGGATGGTCACGAAGTGGATGGAGTCACCCCCCAGTGCGAAGAAGTTGTGATGCACGCCAATCGGGCGCACGCCCAGCACGTCTTCCCAAATGCCCACCAGCAAGGTCTCACTGGCGTTGCGCGGCGCCACGTACTCCGTGTCGTCGGCGTTGGTCAACTGCGGGTCCGGCAGTGCTTTTCGATCCAGCTTGCCGCTGGGTGACAACGCGAAGGCCTCAAGCACGGTCAGGTGGGTGGGCACCATATAGTCGGGCAAAAACTGCCCGAGGAAGCTGCGCAGTTGCGCCAGGTCCAGGGTGTGCGGCGCCTCGACATAGCCGCACAGCGATTGGGTCTCGCCGAGGGTGCGCACCACGACCACCGCCTCACGCACCTGGGGAAAAGCGCGCAGGCGGCTTTCGATTTCACCTAATTCGATGCGCAGGCCGCGCAGTTTGACTTGGTTATCGATACGTCCCAGGTATTCGATTTCCCCGTTCGGCAACCAGCGTGCAAGGTCGCCGGTACGGTAGATACGCGACTCGCCCGCCACCGGCTGCTCGACAAAACGCTCGGCCGTCAACGCCTCGCGCTGATGATAGCCACGGGCCAAACCGGCACCGGCAATGCACAGCTCGCCGGGCACACCGACCGGCAGGGGCTGAAGGTTCGCCCCCACAATGTGCAGGCGCGTGTTATCGATGGGTTTGCCGATGGGCACCAAGTGACTCAGGTTGCGCCCGCAGCAGTTGAAGTAAGACACGTCCACCGTGGCCTCGGTAGGCCCGTACAAGTTGATCAGGGCCGTGGCGTGGGTGTCGAACAGCAGCGTTTCAAACAACCGCACCTGGTGCACGCCAAGCGCTTCGCCACTGGCGAACACCTGGCGCAGGCTCGCCAACCGGGCGCCGGAACGGGCGCTCTGCACATACCCGAGGAACGCGTTCAACATCGACGGCACGAAGTGCAGCGTCGTGACCCGATGGGCCTCAATAGTGCTGACCATCGCCTCCGGGTCACGCTCCGCGCCCGGTGCCAGCAGGCACACCGTCGCGCCCTCGATCATCCACCAGAACAGTTCCCATACCGATACGTCGAAGGCAATCGGGGTCTTCTGCAAAATCACATCGCCAGGGCCGATAGGATAGGCACGCTGCATCCAGGCCAGGCGATTGACCACCGAGTGATGCTCCACCATCACGCCCTTGGGCTGACCGGTAGATCCGGAGGTGTAGATGACGTAGGCGAGGTTGCGCGAATCGCCCACCACCGCCAGCGCCTGGTCGTCGGCCGCGTACACAGCGGCATCGGCCAGGTCGATGACCTGCTGTTCGCGGTCCGCCGACTCGCTCAGCAGGTGCGTCTGCGCCAGAATCAGCTGGGCGCCACTGTCATTGAGTACATAGTCAATCCGCGACTGCGGATAGTTCGGGTCGATGGGCAGGTACGCCCCGCCCGCCTTGAGCACAGCCAGAATCGCCACCAGCATTTCGTTGGAGCGCTGGGCCACCACCGCCACCACCTGGTCACGGCACACGCCGCGCTCGACGAGGGTGCGGGCCAGTTGGTTGGCCCGTTTATCCAGTTCGGCAAAGGTCATTTGCCCAGCGTCAGAGACCACTGCAACAGCCTCGGGGCGCTCCTGCACCTGACGAGCGAACAGCGTTTCGATCCTCACGTTCTGGTCGTAGGCCTGCTCGGTGGCATTGACCGTACTCAGAAAATCCACATCGCGGGCGGTCATCAGGTCGAGGTTCGCCAACGGCGCTTGAGGCGCACTCAAGACCTGCGCCAACAGTTCCTCCAGGTGCATGGCCACCCAGCGCAGCGTGGCGGCCTCATATTTGCGCTGATCGAAGTGGATCGTCAGCTCGACCTGCTCGGCGCCGACGTTAAAGCTGAACAGCGTCGCTACGTCCAGACGCTGTGCGAGGCCGGGCTTTTGCGGATGAGCGATTTCCACGGCCACGTCGAAAAACGGACTCTGGCCTTCGGTTTCCGGCAGTGAGAGTTCGTCGGCAAACAGCGCGAGCGGGTAGTCACTGTGCTCGATGGCGCCCAGTACGCGGCTGCGCACCTGGTCCAGCAATTGTTTGAAGCTGGTGTCGCTGTGCAGGCTGGCGTGCAGGGGGAACGCCAGGTTCTGCGACGCGACAAGGCTCGGTTCGAAGCTGGCCGGCAGACCGACCACCAGCACTTCGTGGCGCGTGTAGACCTGCAGCAGGGCGATCACCGCCGCCGTCAACAACACTTGCTGGCTGGCCTCGTTGCCTCGGGTCACCTTGATGACCTGGGCCGAGACCTCGCCACGCAAGGCGAGCGTCAGCGCGCTCTGGCGCGGTTCACCGGCCAGCGACGTGTCGACTGGAAAACCGGTTCTACTCCAGTCCAGGTTGAACAGTTCGCGCCAGTAAGCGGCTTGTTTCGGGCGCTGGGCCGCAGCGACCTTAAGTTGACCAAGGGTTTCAATCGATTGCATCACAAGCTCCGGGAATTCAGAAACAGAAGTCGATAGTGGGCAGTTCAACGGCCTGTTCGGCCGGCTCGGTGATCAGCAGCGCATCCAGGCGTTGCGATGGGTCGGCCAACAGCGCGTCCAGGATTGCCAGGTAGGTGTCGCGAAAACTGCCGATGGTGGGCGCCAGAAACAGATCGCTGCTGTACATCCAGGCGGCGCTCAGTTGCTGCGGCTGTTCGCTGATCTGCAAATTGAGTTCGAAGATCGTGCTCTGCGTCGCCTCGGGTACCCAGCGGGGCTGGCCACCGAGAAAGTCGAGCGCTTCGAGGTCGGTGTTCTGCAGGGCAAACAAACTGTCGAACAACGGGTTGCGGTTGGGCTCGCGCACCAGCGGCAAGCTTTTCACCAGGCCATCGAAGGGGTAGATCTGATGATCGAACGCCTGGTTGGCATGTGCGGCCACGTCCTGAAGGTACTGGTCGAAGCGCAGCTCCCCGGCAAGTGCCAGGCGCAGGCACACGGTGTTGACGAACATGCCTTGCAGCGCTTGGGTTTGCGCCAGGTTGCGACCCGACACAGGCGTGCCCACGGTCACGTCCCGCGCCATGCTCACCCGCCCCAGGAACAGCCCATAGCCGGCCAGCAGTACCTGAAACAGGGTCACCCTGTGTTCGCGCGCCAGGGTGCGCAACGCCAGGGTGCGCTCGCTGCCGAGCTCGAAATCCAACCGGCCACCGGCAGTGGAACGCTTGTGCGAACGCGGGTGATCACAGGGAATGTCCAGCGGTTTGAACGGCACCTGATACACCTGCTGCCAGTACGCACCGGCGTGCGCCAACAGCGGTGCAACCGTGTCCTGCGTCATCCACTGGGCGTAGTCCTTGTACTGCAATACCGGCTGGGCGACCGGCCGGCCGTCATAGGCCAGGGCCCATTCGCGGAACAACAACGCCAGGGAGAAACCGTCGGTGATCAGATGGTGGATATCCAACACCAACGCGACGCCGCCACTGTGACGTACCACGGCCACACGCCATAGCGGCGCCTCGCTCATCGCGAACGGCCGCACGAACTGGCCCAGGAAAGCCTCGGCCGTGCCGGCGTAATCATGCACGGGCAGCTCGACCGGCACTCGCGCCTGAATCCGTTGCCAGGTCGTGCCGTCTTCCTGCAGGAACTCCGTGCGCAATATCTCGTGGCGTTGCACAAGCGCCTGCAACGCTTCCGACAATTTCGGCACGTCCGGCATCTGGGCAAGCGGCACGATCATGGGCAGGTGGTAGTGCGTGGCGCGCTCGTCCTTCATTTGTTCGATATAAACGCGCTGCTGTTGGGCTGAGGCCTGATAGCGCGGCTGTTCATTCGCAACGCTGATGTTCCCGGGCAACAATGCCGCACGCCCAGTGTTGGCATCCAGGTACGCGGCGATCCCGGCCACGGTCGGCGTCGCCAGCAACTGCGCCACCGGGCAGCGCCAGCCCAGGGTTTGTTCAATACGACCGGCCAGCAGGGTCGCCGTCAACGAACTGGCGCCCATGTCGTACAAGCTGGCATGCACCCCTACCGCAGGCATTCCCAATGCATCGGCCCACAGCTGTACCAATGCGCGCTCAGTGGCCGTGTCGGGCGCCGTACTGTCGAGCCCGCCGCCGATGAAGTCCGCGGGTTCGGGCAGCGGCAGTGCCGCTCGGTCGACTTTGCCGTTGGTCGTCAGCGGCAGATTCGCCAACCGGATAAACGCCGCAGGTACCATGTGCGCCGCCAGCTTGCACGCCAGCGCCTGCCGCACGCGATCAACGCAGCCACCCGGTTCCAGCGCCAGATACGCCACCAGGACGCGCTCCTGGGTTACCGCTTGTTTGTGCACCTGTACCAGGGCCTGGCGTACGGATTCGAGTGCCAGCAACTGTTGTTCGATCTCGCTGGTCTCCACCCGGAAACCCCGGATTTTCACCTGATGGTCACGCCGGCCGAGAAATTCGATGCTGCCGTTTTCCTGCCAGCGCGCCATGTCGCCGGTCCGGTAGACCAGGCGCCCGCCGATGCCCGCCTCGCTGCGGAACGCCGCCTGAGTCAGATCCCCTCGATTCAGGTAGCCCAGGCCCAAGCCGTCGCCGCCCACATAGAGTTCGCCCTCGACGCCGATCGGTACGGGGTGACCTGCGCGATCGAGGATGTAGGCCGTCGAGTTGGCGATGGGACGCCCGATGGAAATGTGCAGGCCGTCGGCCTGCGTCACCGTGCACGCCGTGGAAATTACCGCGTTTTCAGTCGGCCCGTAGGCGTTGATCAGGCGCAGCGGCGCACAGGCACTCAACACGCGTTGAACATGCAGAGGGGAAATGACATCCCCTCCAATCACCAACTGCTGCAGGGGCTTGAACAGCGCGGGGTCCTGTGCGGCCAGCTGGTTGAACAGCGACGTGGTGATGAGCGCGCAGGTGGTCTGGTGAGTGGCGAGGAAGCGACCGAGCGCCGTCGCGTCAAGTAAGACGTCGCGATCGACAAGTTGCAGGCAGCCACCGTTGAGCAGCGCGCCCCAGACTTCGAACGTCGCGGCATCAAAACCGATGGCGCCCGCCTGGAGCATGCGGGTGTATTGGTCCAAAACCACGTAGTCGGGGTTACACACCAGGCGCATCACGCCTCTGTGCGTAACGATCGCGCCCTTGGGCTGGCCCGTCGTGCCGGAGGTGTACATCACGTAAGCCGCGGCTTCGGCACGTCCAGGCGCCGACATCAGCGAGGCTGCGCACGCTTGGCCGTCGAGTTCGCCCACGTTGAGGGTGCGCCCGCTGAAGACCCCGCCGCCCTGCCGGCGTTGGGCGCTGTCGACCAGCAAGTGCCCGGCGCCGCTGTCTTGCAGCAAGAAATTGATCCGGTCTTCGGGATAGTCCGGATCAATCGGCAGGTAGACAGCGCCGACCTTGAGAATCGCCAGGGTCGCCACCACCATGGCAGGGATACGCGGCATCAGCAGCGCCACCACCTGACCGGCCACCACCCCTTCTGCCCTTAAACGTGTGGCGAGGCGATTGGCCTGCTGATCCAGCTGCAGGTAGGTCAGGTGCTGATCACGGTGCATGACCGCACACCGCTCGGGAAACCGCGTGGCAATCGCGGCAAAGCGCTGCTCGATGGTCAGGTCGGACGGGTAGCTGCGGGTCGTGCGATTGAACCCTTCGAGCACTTGCCTCGCCTGCTCGGGCGGCAACGCGTGCAGCTGGCTGATGGGGCGGTCGGGCGCTTGTGCCAGTTGACGATAAACCTGCGCCAGGTGTTCGAGATAACGCTCGAAACTTTGCCCATCGAGCGTCAGGTCGCTGCGCAGGCACAGGTGCTGATCGGCCCAGGTCAGCGTGATTTCCTGCCCGCTGCCGGGCGGCGCATCGGGCGCGGTGGCGACCACATACCGCGCAGTCGCAGGCAAGGCCGCCAGGTGCGCCTCGATCTGCTCGGCCAGGACCGAACACGCCTGAGCGGGATCGAGATCCAGCTCCAGCACCGCTCCCGGTCCGTGCGTCAGCCGCGGATGCAACGTGACCCGCGATTGGCGCGTGTACACCTGAATCAGCACCGACCATCCGGCCAACAGCCACGCCGGGCTGAGGCCGCTTGCACCGATGTCCGCCAGCGCCAGGGTGCGCTTGCAGACGCCGCAGTCATTAAGCTCTGGGGAAGTCGACATCATCACACCCCCGCAGTCGAGGGCTCACCCTCGGCGGCCTGCAGAAACGCCACGAGGTTGCGCACGGTCTGCTGGATGTAGATCTCGCGCATTGGAATCGAAGGCAACTGTTGCTCACGCAACAGAGCATCGATACGCACCGCGTACAGGGAGTTGCCCCCCAGCTCGAAGAAGTTGTCGTCCAGCGCCACCGGAACGCCGAGCACCGTCTCCCAGATCGCCACCAGGGCCTGGGTCACGTCATCCCCCACCACGCCTGCTTTCTTGCTCGGCGCAGCGGCGAGCCCTTGCAGGGCCGGTGCCGGCAAGGCCCGTGCATCGAGCTTGCCATTGGCGGTCAGGGGCAGCACATCCAGCACGGTGAAGGTCGCCGGCAGCATGTACTCC
The DNA here is from genome assembly GCF_900004865.1 of Pseudomonas sp. 37 R 15. NCBI lineage: Bacteria > Pseudomonadati > Pseudomonadota > Gammaproteobacteria > Pseudomonadales > Pseudomonadaceae > Pseudomonas > Pseudomonas sp. 37 R 15. The sequence continues at coordinate 126,715 of NZ_CVTV01000018.1, forward strand.
GGCAGGAACTTGCCGGCATGCTGGCGCACCTCCTGCACGCTGCCGCCGTTGAGCACGATGTAGGCGTCCAGTCGCGCCGATGCCGCATCCCCTGGCTTACCCTGATTGAGCACCACCGCAGCGGCGACCACCGCGTTGACTTGCAGCAGCACCGAGCGGATCTCATCCAGTTCGATACGAAAACCACGCAATTTGATCTGGCTGTCCAGGCGGCCAAGGTGCTCCAGCCGCCCATCCGGACGCAGGCGCCCCTTGTCACCGCTGCGATAGAGTCGGCCAATGTGGGCCGGCCCCTCGATAAAACGCTCGGCGGTCAGTTGCGGCTGGTTCAGGTAGTGCAGCGCTACCCCGGCACCGGCCACACAGATCTCGCCACTCACGCCTGGCGGCAGCAAGCGGCCCGCCTCGTCCATGATGTAAACGTGCCAGCCGTCCACGGGTCGTCCCACCGAGCGGGTGGCCTGGAGCGCCTCGCGACGGGTGATGGTTTGCGCCGTGACATGCACCGTGGTTTCGGTGATACCGAACATGTTCACCATCCGGCATACAGACTCGGGGTGACGGTCGAACCAGCGCACCAGCATCCCGGCGTCCAGAGGTTCGCCGCCAAACACCACCAGGCGCAGCGCCAGGGCCTCGTCGCTGTGCTCGTCGGCGTCGATCAATTGCGAAAAAGCCGACGGGGTCTGATTCAGCACCGTGACCCGCTCACGCACCAACAATTGGTGAAACTCCCGGGCCGACCGGGAGACCCAATACGGCACTACCACCAGATGCCCGCCGGTTAGCAGGCAGCCCCACATTTCCCAGACGGAGAAATCAAACGCACTGGAGTGGAACAGTGTCCAGGTATCGGAGGCGGACAGCTTGAAGTCGTCCTGCGTGCCGATGAGCAGGCTGAGCAGGTTGCAGTGGCGGACCACCACACCTTTGGGCTTGCCGGTGGAACCGGAGGTGTAGATGACATAAGCAGGCGCCTGCGAGTCGCCGGTGTGCACAGGCGCGACGGGCGGATAATCAACGCAGCGCTCGACAATTGCCTGCACAGAGAGCAACCGGACCGGGCCTGGGAACTGCGCCTGGCTGCTGACGACCAGGCCGATGCGTGCATTGTCCACGGTATAGGCCAGCCTTTCGGCCGGGTACGCCGGGTCCAGCGGTACATAGGTTGCACCGGCCTTGAGCAGCGCGAGCAGCATGACCACCAGCTCCAGGGAGCGCTCCAGGCAGACGCCGACCAGATCCCCCTGCGCGACGCCTTCGGCGCGCAAAACATGGGCCCACTGGCTGCTCTGCTGGTCCAGCATTTCATAGGTGAGGCGCTGCCCTTCAAACGACAGCGCCAGCGCCTGGGGACGCAGGCGCGCCTGCTCGGCAAAGCGCTGCTCGATGCGCGGCAGCGGGTCTTCAGCCTGGACGGTGCGGCCCAGTGAACCGACCTGCAGCGCATGGGTGTCGCTGAGCAGGCACAGGCTGTTTACCTGGGCCTCGGGCAGCTCGAGCACTTGCTGATGAACATGCACCAGTGACCGCGCAAAGTGCCGGATAACCTCGTCATTGAACGACTGGCAATGGTAGGCGCACTCAAGATAGGCCTCGCCCTGGGCATTCTGGTCACGCACGAACAGCAGCGAATACAGGCGGCTCAAGGACGACTGATAGTCGCTGAGGGGCGCCAGGTCTGCCTCGGGATCGCGGGCAATCATGGCCGCCACAAAAGCCTTGAGCGGCCCGGCCGGCGCGTCCTCCAGACGCGGCAGGTGCGCCGCGACAGTGGCCTGCAATGCGGCACACGTGCCCTGCGCCTCAATCGGCACATGCACCAGCCGCTCGTAGGCGCCCATGGCGAAAGGTGGGCGCTGGTCGTCCTGCACCAGCGTCGCGATCTCGCAGGGCAACGCCTCGGCGTATTGGCCCAGGGTCACCGCCAACGCCGCCAGCCAACTGCTGGCGCTGCCGGTCTGCTGCGGCGTCAGAGGCAGGTGGAAACGTGACACCAGCGCCGCCTGGCCAGGCTCTCCCAGCGCCCATTCCGGTGCGGCAAAACGCTCTTCCTCCAAGCGTTGCACGTCGGGCAAGCCGGTGGCCTGCGTGAGCGCCAGCGGTTGCAGCGGCTGGTCGCCGCCACACAGCAAGGCATCCCCCAGCAGCAGCAACGAGCGCCGGTCCAGTTGGCCGCGACGCGCGATCAGAATCAGGTCGCACACGCTATCCTGGTATTCCAGCAACACTGCCCGCAACGCGGCAGGGCTCGACGGTGAAAGTGGCTGTCGCAACTGCGCCTCGGCCCGGCGCAACGCCACGGCATCCCCGGACTGCGCGGCAACCGTTTCATGCCAGAGGGTGTAGGCCACCGGCGCCTCGTGCGTATTGCCATCGGGCAAATAGCGGGCCACCACACGCGAATAATGCTGTTGAAGCTGCGTCACATCAGAAACGCCGCTGACCCTGTAACGCACACCGTGGCAATAGGCGCCATCGCGGCGCTTGGCGCCCACCAGGACGGAACGCTGAACAGACTGAGGCTCAGTCGCCACCGCAGTGCTAAGTAAACTATCCATTTTGAACCTGCCCTTATTGCTCTGGGGTCTGCACCACCGCGAGCCCTGCAAAGAGATGAAAGACGCCTGCCATCAGCGGGCAGTAAAACCGCCGTCGACCGCAATCACGCTGCCCGTCACCTGGCGCGCGTCGTCGGATGCCAGCCATATCGCTGTCGTGGCGATGCTCTGCGGCTCAATCAAGGCGTTCATCGGCTGGGCCTGGACGAAGATTTCTTCATGCTCGCCGGTGGGCACTTCGAGTGAGCGTGCAATCTCCGACAGCATCCGGCCTTCCACCTTGGGATCGTCCCGTACCGAGCCCGGGCAGAGCGCGTTGACCCGCACCTTGAAGGGCGCGAAGTCCAGCGCCGCGGCCTTGGTCAAGCCGACAATGCCGTGCTTGGCACTGACGTAGCCGGCGAAATTGCGGTACCCCACCAAGCCCGCGGTGGAGGCGATATTGATGATGCTGCCGCTGCGCTGGGCCACCATGCAGTGCCCGACCGCCTTGATCATTCGCCAGGCGCCGGTCAGGTCAACGTCAATCATCAGTTGCCATTGTTCTTCGGAAATCTCATGGATCATCTGCCCGGACGGCGCGGCAATCCCGGCGTTGTTGACCAGCACATCAATCCGCCCAAAACGCTCCAGTGCCGTGGCGATCGCCGCGTCAATTTGCTCACCGCGCCGCACATCGACTTGAGCCGTCAGCACCGAAACGCCGTGGTCGCGGCACAGCTGCGCGGTGTAGTCCAACTGGCTGAGCGTGCCCAACGCATAGGGGACACCTTCGATATCCGCAGCCACGTCCAGCAACACCAGGTCGGCGCCCTGTTCAGCAAAATGCACCGCACACGCCCGCCCCAGCCCACGGGCCGCGCCAGTGATCACTGCAGTCTTGTCAACCAGCCGCATGAGCCGCCTCCGGTGTGACGCCCGCCAGGACGGTGTGGATCGCCTGCAAGACGGCCTCGGGGTTTTCGCTCAAGTACATGTGCCCACCTTCGACCTCCAGGGCGGTAAAGCCGACGCTGGTGGCGCTGGCCCACTGCGCGGCCTGATCGCGAGTGACCAGGTCATCTTCCACGCCACGTATCGACAGCACAGGCACCGGCAACGGCTGGTCCGATTCCGGCAGGTAACCTTCATGCAGCTCGACGTCGGCGCGCAGGGACGGCAGCAGCATGGCGCGCATGTCCGGGTTGCTGAGCGCCGGATGGTTGTAACCGGCGAACGAGGCAACCTGCGCCAGGAACATGTCATCGCTCAGGCCGGTGGCCTTCGCCTCACGCGGGCACAGGGGGCCGGGCGAGCCGCTGACCACCAGGTGCACAACCTTCACCGACGTGACTGCGCAGAGTTTGCGCGCCATTTCAAACGCCAGCACGGCCCCCATGCTGTGGCCGAAAATGACCACTTCGCTACGCCCTGCCAGCAGTTCGAGCACTTGCGCCAGGCTGCCCTCGATCGCCGCCTTGACCGACCGATAGGCCGGCTCGACGAAACGCCGCTCGCGGCCAGGCAATGTCACCGGTAACACCTCAAACCGCTCACCCGCCAACGCCTTCCAGGGTTGGAAAACAGAAGGACCGGCACCCGCAAACGGAAAACACAACAATGGAACTTTAGACATTTCGCACCTGGGTTATAAAGTTGAACTCAACAATTAAAATGACAACTTGCGGGCGATCTGAACTATCAGCCTTACCGCGCCAATAACTCCCCATCGGCCCTGACAAACAGCAATAACCCACTCGCCGACGACTGACTGTCGGGCACACGTACGTCGACGTGCCTCACGGCCAGCCGATGAATGAGTTAACTAATAACGAAACGACTCGAATGAGCCGTCGAACCTGAAGTCCCAGGCAATGAGCGCGCGAAGTGCACACTCAATGACGGCCTGACCCCAGGTTTTTTTGCGCGTTCAAGGGTCGGTATCAGTACCTGTCGCAGCACGGCGCACGGCGCGGCGCTGACCTTCGGCCTCACCCAAATCAAACACGCCTTCTGTCTTCAACTGGCTGATATACATGACGTTTCTCCTGGATTCCTTTCCCGCTGCCGATTGACGGGTACCCTGGGCGTGCCTGAAAAAAGCCGACGAACATGTGTAGTCGTCGCCCTGAAAAAAATCAACTGACCCAACTGACAAAGAAGACTCCGCCTATGCGTTTAGTGAAATTCACTATCTACGCACCCGATTTTCAATCTGTTTTTAGAAAAACCAAATCTATAGCATCTGGGCATCGAACAAATCAGCCAAAAGGCACTTCTTATGTTATGGACAACTAAGCTGTCAGATGATGCGCCACACTTCGCACTCAGTTCGGATGCCGAGGCGCTTACGCACTACGGTGGTGCCCAGGCTTTTGCCCAGCCGCGCAGCTTTTATACCAACAGCCCTTTCCAGCGCCCTTCTCGGCCGCAGGATATTTCAGATGTAATTATCAGTACTCGCCTGACAAGCGACCAACTTTCAGACAGCCAGCATCTATTGGCGCAACGCTTGTTACTGAATATCTATGAGCAGGACCTGGTATTTCTGCCAAAACCGCCCATGGAACTCGATCTCAAGGCGTTCAAACAGTTCTACGACCCCGAGCATGCTGCCAGCGGCAAGAAGATCCGTCCGTTGCTCGAGCAATATCTGTACGACTGGCTCAAGCAAGAAGTGCATATCAACGGTTCGTGGTGCCTGGAGTCGTTTGTCGCCCACACCGACAAAGTCCTGGAGGAGGTCGCGCACTCCGAGTCCAAGTTGCACAAGGTACTGACCACCAGCCGCAACCCTGAACGTGCCGCGCGTTTCTTCATGACCCAATGCGCCGGCGATTTCCTCAGTGAAGCGTCGGCGATGGCGCGTAATGTGCTGGGCAACTGCGGTGTGTACACCAGCGAGTTGTTCAAGATCCTGATCGATGAATATGGCTACGGCGTCGATAAAAAGAAGCACAGCACCATTTTTGAAGACATGCTCAAAGACATGGGCATGTCTCATCATGTGCACCATTACTGGCAGTTCTACACCGCAGGTTCCTTGTCGCTGACCAACTACTTCCATTATGTGTCCGCCAACCACGGCGAGCTGTTCCGCTACATTGGCGCGATGTATTACACCGAGGCCACCCTGGCGCTCACCACCAAACATCAGTCGAGCGCCATCAAGGCCATTTTCGGCGACAGCGTCTCCACCGACTATTTCGATGAACATTCACACATCGATGTGCATCACGGAAGAATGGCCCTGCAGCGCCTCATCCTGCCCATGATCAAGCAATTTGGCAGCAAGATCATTCCTGACCTCGTCCGCGGTTTCGAAGAGTTCAGGTTGCTGCAGGACATCGCCGACGAAGAGCTTTACGCCCATATCAAATGGCATGACGAGCTGGATGAACACCGTGCACTGGCTGCCGCCCAAAACGGCCTGAAGCCGGTGGACCTGCGCATTACCGAGGCCAAGCACGAACTCTCGGTGCCGCACACCCACCCCAATGACGAGCTGTTCTGGGTTGAAACCGGCGAGCTGGATTTTGTCGCAAGCCCCGAACTCAGCGTGCGCCTGAAGGCCGGGGAAGGCGTGGTGATTCCCAAGGGCATGCTGCATGGCACCCGCGTCGTCAGCCCGTCCTGCACCTATACCGTCACGGCACTTTGAGTAGGCACCCCATGAAAGCTATCCGCCTGAACCTTACCGACGCCAACTACGTGGCCGTGGAAAACACCACCTATTTTCTCAAGCGTCACACCTATTCGACGCAGCTGCTGCCGACCACTTGCCCCCATCGCGGCGGCCCTTTGCACATGGGTGAAACCACAGGCGACGGGCAAAGTGTGATCTGCCCGTGGCACGACAACGCTTACAAGGTGTGCAACCTGGAAAAGAAGTCGCCACCCACCGTTCGCGTCAGGAACCAGTTCAGTACCGTCGTGGGTGACACCGAGCGGTGTGTGCCTTTACTCAAACTTTCTCGTTACGACTGACCCCTATGACCACTAAATCAACACTGACAGCGTTTTATTCGATCGTGACCCTGTTTACCGGCCTGGACATGGCGATTGTGATTGCCATGGTCTGGTTCGGCCTGGAAACCACCGGCTCGACATTCCTGGTGGGGGCCACGCTGTGCGTGGCGACCGTAGTGCCGTATGTGTGCGAACAATACATCGGCAAGTTTTTCACCATTGAACTGAGCATGAAACGCCTGTTGTACATCCGCCTGACCGCGTTCGCCGCCGTGCTTGGCCTGTCGTTCACGAACGCCGCCGTGTTGCCCATCGGCTTCCTGGCCATCGCGTTTGTGGTCGGTGTCACCGACTATTTCACCATCAGCACCCTCGAGTCGAAAAATACCAAGCTGGTGTTGGCCGGTGCGACCGACAGCGACACCTCGGCGCGGCTGATGCAAACGTCCATCCAGATCGGTGCCTTTGGCGGCGCGCTGCTGGGCGGGGTGATCGTGGACGTGTTTTCGGTCAGCCAGACCCTTCAGATCATCAGCCTGGCGGCGATTGTCTCGCTGGCGGCGATCCTTTTCGTGCAGGCCACGCCCAGCGCCGACACCGCCGAGCAGGCCAGCGACAGCCCTGTCGCCCAGGCACTGAACCTGCCGCGAAACCTTTACGTGCTGATCATCGTGTTAAGCATGATCGGGTTCCATATCGGCGCCTTCAACAGCCTGGTGCCGATCGTGTTCCAAAAGCTCAATGAGTGGAACGCCACCTTGTTCGGCGTGGCCAGCGGCCTGGCGGGCCTGGGTGCCTTCAGTGCGGCGGTGCTGCCACGTATCAAGCTCAACAGCTACAGCGCCATCGTGCTGGTGCTGCTGGCCGACGTGGCAATCGTGTATTTCCAGAACCTCTACGTGATGATGGCGGCCGCGTTCCTGCTGGGCTTTTGCATCAACAGCCTGCGCATCCAATTGCGTAAAAACCTGATCGAGTCGGCGCCCAACGCTCGGGTGGCCGACGTGATTGCTGCAAAAAGTTCGCTCTATTACCTGCTGGTCAGTGGTTCGGCGCCCATGATCCTGACGTTTTTTACCACCGCAGGATTTCTCGGGCTGGAAGGTGCGCGCGTGTTGATGATCGTCTCCGCCGGCCTGTTGGCCGCCGCCGTGCTGGCGTGGAACCTCACACCGGCGGTCCCGGCCACCGCGACCCTTGAATAAGGAATGCCTCAATTGCAAACCGTACTGATCGTCGACCCGTTCTCCACCGGAAAACTCTACGCCCCGTTGTTCAAGGCCCAGGGCGTGAAGTGTATCGCGGTGATATCCGCCGACACCTTGCCCAGGCACTTCACCGATGACCTGATCAGGGAAGATTTCGAACAGGTCTACCACTGGGAAGAGAGCCTGCTGGAAACCCTCGAGACGCTGTCATTGAGCGCGGTGATCGCAGGCTGCGAGACCGCGATCTATCTCACCGATTACCTCACCGAAGTGCTGCGTATTGCGGGCAACAGCCGTATCACCAGCGACCTGCGGCGCAACAAGTTTTCCATGCAGCAAGCGCTCAAGAAACACGGACTGGCAAACATTGCGTCGCAACTGTTGAGTTCGCCAACCCGCATCCGGGAAGTCGTCGACTCGTTGGAGGACGCGGCCACCTACGTGGTCAAGCCATTGAATTCGGCCGCCACCGAAGGCGTGGTATTCGCCCAGGGCAAGCACGAAGTGGAAACCGCCTTGAACAACGCGGCCTGGCGGCAGAAAAACGACCTTGGGGAGTTCAACCTCGGGTTTATCGTACAGCCGTTCGTGTCGGGCCCGGAGTACGTGGTGGACATGGTCGCCTTTGATGGCGAGTACACCATCGCCACGGTGTGCAAATACACCAAGATCCACAAAAACGGCAGCAAGTTTGTCTATGAAAGCCTGGACACCCTCGATCCGCAGGCGCAAGAGCTGCAACCTCTGATCGACTACGCGCGTCAGGCAGCGGCGGCCCTGAGCATCGAGATCGGGCCGATTCATATGGAAATCATCTGGTCCGACACCGGTCCGGTGATGATTGAAGCGGGCGGGCGTTTGCATGGCGGTATCGCCCCGCTGCTGTTCCAACAGGTGTACCAGCCGGACCTGTTATCGCTGGCCATCGACAGCTACCTCGGCCGGCCTCGCCCGCCGGCCGGTGCCGCACGTGAGATCAGCCATGGTCGTATCGGCTTTTTCTGTTCCGACGAACGCCGCACCTTTACCGCGCCTTCACCACAGGCGCTGCAGAGCGCAATGCTGGATGAAGCCTATTGCGGTCATCGCTTCTTCCTCAGCCCGGGCGATACCACGCCGGTCACGATCGACTTCGCCACCTGCCCGGGGCTGTTCTGGTTGCAGCACCCAAGCCTGCAACAGCTGGATGCCAGCACGCAACTTCTGCGCAATAAGCTATGGAGCTAAGGGCATGAAAAGTCGTTTGATCATTCAACAGTCAGCCCTGGACCTGGGCCTCAATAACGCGTGCGCCGCCGTTGTCGAAAACATCAGCGTGTCTGACGACCAGAGCTTCGTCAGTCTCTTGCAGAGCAACTTGAATCATGTGGCCTCACACCTCAATGAACTGGACGCCAATCCCGTTTACGAAGGGTTTGCCCGGCAGCTTGAAAAGCTCGGCTACACCAACACGGTCAGCGCCAACGAAAAACTGCTGCGGCGCTTCATCGCCAACGGTGTGCGCCCCATCAATAACGTCGTCGATGCCTATAACGCCGTGGCGATCCGACACGGCGTCAGCATAGGTGTACACACCTATCATCAGCGGGACGATATCCATGTCATGCGCTCGCCGGCACCGCGGGCCTTCCGCCCGTTGTTTGCCAAGAAGGACGTCATGATCCCCGCGGGCGACATCGTCTATACCTGCGGCGACGTGCCCTTGGCGAGCATCGGCAAAGTCGATGCCGATGCCCATGACTTCAGACTGACGAACGCATCGTCCAGCCTGCTGGTGGTGGTACTGGGGCATGACGACACCACGTTCGAATTCAACCAGACGGTCATCGCAGAATTCGTGGACACCCTGCGCCAGACAATGCCGGCCCTGAATCACTACTTTCTCGAAACCTTCCACGACCACGCGTCAGCCTGATCGGGCGCAGCTGCTGCCGTCGCGGACGGCAGCGGCCTAGCGCCAGGCCTTGAGCACCGGATTGACCACCACCTCATTCACATGCTCGATCTTGAGCAGGCTCTCCTTGAACACCATCAACTCTTCAAAATTGCGGTAGCGCACCTCGAGCATCATGTCCACGTCGCCAAACAATGAATAGGCCTGCACTACCTCGCGATACTGGTAGATCTTCGGAAACACCAGGTGGCAGCTGCTACCGTTGAGCTTGAGCATCAAAAATGCCGATTGCTGGGTCTCATCACCCTCAGCGACATTGATGGTGAAGCGCAGGATGATGCCCTTTTCGATCAGTTTTTGAACCCGCGACTCCACGGCGGTTCGAGACTTGTGAACCTGGCGCGCCAGTTCCGCAAGGCTGACTCGGGAGTCGTCCTTCAATGCAGCAATTATCAGCTCATCGACCTTGTCCACTCTGCCACCCCCACACTGTTCCTTTCGATAACACACTTTCATTACCGCTCACACATCACTGGCACCTTCAGGTCGCAGACTCTACGCCAGACGCGGCTTAATACCCAATCGACTGACCCACACCGCCCCCAGAATCACCAAACCGCCCAGGGCCAGCCTTCCCAGCGGCTCATGCTGGTTCCAGATCAGCAAGTTCAGCAGCAGCCCCACCGGCACATGCAGGTTGTTCATCACCGCGAGGGTGCCGCCATTGACCAGGCACGCCCCCTTGTTCCACCAGTACATGCCCAGCGCGGTACTGATCACCCCCAGGAACACCAGCACCCCCCATTGCAGCGGCGCCTGGGGCAGGAAATCCGCCTTGCCGAACAGCAGGAACGCGGGCAACACCACCAGCAAGGCGCCCAGGTAGAAATAACCGAAGCGTCGGTAGTGCGGCTGATCGCTCGGATAGCGTGCCACCAGATGCTTGTACAGGACTTGCCCGGCGGCGTAGGTGAAATTGGCCAGTTGCAGCAGCACAAAGCCCATCAGGAAGTTCGGGGTGATCTGGTCGAAGCGAATCACCGCCGCCCCCGCCACCGCCACCAGTGCGGCGACCAGTGCCCAGGGATTGAACCGCCGGTTGAGCGCGTCTTCGATCAGGGTCACGTGCAACGGTGTAAGGATCGTGAACAGCAACACCTCCGGCACCGTCAGTACGCGAAAGCTCAGATACAGGCACACGTAGGTCACGCCGAACTGCAGCGCACCGATGACCAGCATGCCGCGCATGAATGCCGGTGCCACCGAGCGCCAGCGGGTCAGTGGAATAAAGATCAACCCGGCCAGTACCACACGCACCAGTACTGCGAAGTAGCTGTCGACGTGACCGGCGAGGTATTCGCCGATCAAGCTGAAGGAAAATGCCTGAATCAGGGTGACAACCAGTAGATAGCCCATGTGCGCCTCGTTTCGAATGGGCGCGACATTAAAGCTTTTCGATGCTTGAAGAAACTCGAGACAAAAAAAACCCGACCTCGCTGAAGCGGCAGTCGGGCAGGAGCACTCAGGAGCAAAAAGTGCAAAGGGAGGTTCGGTACGCGTACTTGAAGGGATTGCGTGGGGCTAGATAAACACCGGGGGATTATCTGGCGATTAAAGGATCAAGCCACCTGCGCGAGCAGGGCTTTGGCATGGTTGATACCTTTTTCCTGGAAATCACCGCTCAGGTTCACCCCTTCGGCATGAATGAAGGTGACGTCATGAATCCCGATAAAGGCCATGACCTGGCGCAGATACGGTTCCTGATGATCCGAGGCAGCACCGGTGTGAATGCCGCCACGGGCGGTGAGCACGATGGCGCGCTTGCCGGTCAGCAAACCCTGCGGCCCGGTGGCGGTGTATTTGAAGGTCACCCCGGCGCGCAACACATGGTCCAGCCAGGCCTTGAGGGTGCTGGGGATGGCGAAGTTGTACATCGGCGCCGCCATCACCAGCACGTCGGCGGCGAGCAGCTCGTCGGTCAATTCGTTGGAGCGATCCAGGGAAGCCTGTTCGACCGGGCTGCGCTGTTCGGCAGGTTTCATCCAGCCGCCCAGCAGGTTCGCGTCCAGGTGAGGTACCGGGTTGAGCGCCACGTCGCGCACGCTGATCTGATCGCCTGGGTGAATAGCCTGCCACTGGCTGATGAACTGCTGGGTGAGTTGGCGGGAAATCGAATCCTGCTGGCGGGCGCTGCTTTCGATGATCAGAACGTTGGACATGGCTATGTAGGCTCCATCGGTAAATGCTGTGAGTCGATGGAAAAAAGATTAACCATGGCCACTTCGATTAAAAAGCGCAAAAAACTGCTATAACCCATCTATAAATTTGTTTATAAGCGGAGTATGCCTACAGTGCGCTCCGCGCTCGCTTTATTTCGGTGCGCACGCCAGGGCGATTCGCATCTTGATGATCGCGCGGTTGAACTTGACCGTGGTGTGGGTGCTTTTGCCTGCGGGTACGGTGACGGTGCGACGACGCGGCGCTTCCGGGCCGTTGGTAAAGATGACAGAACACAGCGCATCCTGGGTGCCGTAGTTATTGAGCTGAATCGAGCTGATATCGCCGTCCACATCGGACGCGGTGTAGTCGATGCTTACACCGTCGATCTTTTTCGTCACGTCGATGGGGTAGGCAAATGCGCTCATCGGCAGCAGCGCCAGCAACACACAACACAATTTTCTCATTCGGCAGTCTCCAATAAGGACCGCCAGCTTAGGACAAGAGGAGCTCATCTTGAAAGCGCCCCGCGTGACCCTTGATCAATGGCGCACGTTGCAGGCCGTGGTCGACCATGGCGGCTTCGCCCAGGCGGCCGAAGCGCTGCACCGTTCGCAGTCCTCGGTGAGCTACACCGTGGCGCGCATGCAGGACCAACTCGGCGTGCCGCTGCTGCGCATCGACGGACGCAAGGCGGTACTCACCGATGCGGGTGAAGTGCTGCTGCGCCGCTCGCGGCAACTGGTGAAGAATGCCAGCCAACTGGAAGATCTGGCCCACCATATGGAACAAGGCTGGGAGGCCGAAGTGCGGCTGGTCGTGGATGCGGCCTACCCCAACGCGCGCCTGGTACGCGCCCTGACCGCCTTCATGCCGCAGAGCCGAGGCTGCCGGGTACGCTTGCGCGAGGAGGTGTTGTCCGGGGTCGAGGAGCTCTTGATAGAAGGCGTGGCTGACCTGGCGATCTGCGGCTTCAGCATTCCCGGTTACCTGGGCACCGAAATGAGCGATGTGGAATTCATCGCCGTGGCCCATCCCGAGCATGCGCTGCACCGTATGAACCGCGAGTTGAGCTTCCAGGACCTGGAAAGCCAGATGCAGGTGGTCATCCGCGACTCCGGCCGCCAGCAACCGCGCGACGTGGGTTGGCTCGGCGCCGAACAGCGCTGGACCGTCGGCAGCCTGGCCACCGCCGCCGCGTTCGTGGGCAGCGGCCTGGGGTTTGCCTGGTTGCCCCGGCACATGATCGAACGCGAACTCGCCGAAGGCCTGCTCAAGCAACTGCCGCTGGAACAGGGCGGCAGCCGCCACCCCACGTTCTATTTGTATTCGAACAAGGACAAACCCCTGGGGCCGGCGACGCAGATTCTCGTGGAATTGCTGCGCACCTTTGATACCGCTGCGCTGGACGCGCCCTTCGCGGCCCCTCGGCAAGCCTGAAACGGAGTCCACCCATGAGCGGCGTTCAATCGCGCAAGCTCGACGCAATGTGGGCTGTGGCGACAGGAACAACGTTCCAGAATCACCTGTCCAACCCAGGTCATCAACGCCGACCACGACGACTCACCCGTGGCGCAGAAAGAAAACTATGTAAAACTGCTGCCCAACGCGCGACTGGTGGTGTTTGAAAATGTCCACCACGCCACGCCCTTGGATCAACCCGAAGTCTTTGACGCCACCCTGCTCGATTTTCCAAAGACCGTCGACACCACTACCCAGGATCACTGACCCATGCTGAAAAAAATCGCCTTCCTTGCCGGTTCCGTTCTGTTCGCTGCCAACCTGATGGCGGCCGAGCCCGCCAAGGCGCCCCACGTATTGATCTCCACCACCAATGGCGACATTGAAATCGAACTCGACCCGGTCAAGGCGCCGATCAGCACCAAGAATTTCCTCGCCTATGTCGACAAGGGCTTCTACACCAACACGATTTTTCACCGTGTGATCCCGGGCTTCATGGTCCAGGGCGGCGGGTTCACCCAGCAGATGTCGCAAAAGCCGACCGAAGCACCGATCAAGAACGAAGCCAGCAACGGCCTGCATAACGTGCGCGGCACCTTGTCCATGGCCCGCACCAATGACCCGAACTCGGCCACCAGCCAGTTCTTCATCAACGTGGCCGACAATGCCTTCCTCGACCCGGGTCGCGATGCCGGTTACGCGGTATTCGCCAAGGTGGTCAAGGGCATGGACGTGGTCGATATCATCGTCAATTCCCAGACCACCACCAAGCAAGGCATGCAGAACGTGCCAATCGATCCTGTCCTGATCAAGTCGGCCAAGCGCATCGACTGAGGTCTGCAGGAACTTCCGCACGTTGCCCACAAGGCGACGTGCGCATTTGAAAGGAGAGCCCGCACGGCGGGCGTCAAGCCTAATGCTCTATCGTCGTTTTGAAAAACTGATCGATATTTTTCGCGCCCCCCCAAGCGAAGCCCCGCCCGACAACGTCCTGCCCTTCTACCTCTACTACCTGCGCCAGGTGTGGCCGTGTTTTGCCGCGCTGTTGGTGGTGGGCCTGATCGGTGCGCTGATCGAGGTCGCGCTGTTCAGCTACCTGAGCCGCATCATCGACCTGGCCCAGGGCACGCCGCCCGCGAATTTCTTCCAGGTGCACAGCACCGAGCTGATCTGGATGGCAGTGGTCGCCCTGCTGCTGCGGCCGATTTTCAACAGCCTGCATGACTTGCTGGTGCACCAGACCATCAACCCCGGCATGACCAGCCTGATCCGCTGGCAGAACCACAGCTATGTGCTCAAGCAGAGCCTGAATTTCTTCCAGAATGATTTCGCCGGGCGGATTGCCCAACGCATCATGCAAACCGGCAACTCGTTGCGTGACTCTGCGGTGGCAACAGCGGAAGCCATCTGGCACGTGTCGATCTATGCCATCACCTCGCTGGTATTGTTTGCCGAGGCCGACTGGCGGCTGATGATTCCGTTGATCATCTGGATCGTCTGCTACTGCCTGGCATTGCGTTACTTCGTGCCGCGGGTCAAGGAGCGTTCGGTGATCTCTTCCGAAGCGCGCTCCAAACTCATGGGGCGCATCGTCGACGGCTACACCAACATCACCACCTTGAAGCTGTTTGCCCATACGCAGAATGAGCAGGAATACGCCAAGGAAGCGATTGTCGAGCAAACCGAGAAAACCCAACTGGCGGCGCGCGTGCTCACCAGCATGGACGCGGTCATCACCGTCCTGAACGGCCTGCTGATCGTCACCACCACCGGCCTGGCCCTGTGGCTGTGGACGCAGTCGCTGATTTCCGTCGGCGCCATTGCCCTGGCCACCGGCCTGGTGATTCGCATCGTCAATATGTCCGGCTGGATCATGTGGGTGGTCAACGGCATTTTCGAAAACATCGGTATCGTGCAGGATGGCCTCAAGACCATCGCCCAGCCGCTTGCGGTGGTCGACCGCGCCGACGCCCCGCGCCTGACAGTGCCCCATGGCCTGGTGCGCTTCGAGCAGGTGGATTTCCACTACGGCAAGCGGAGCGGGATCATTGGCGGCCTGAACCTCGAGATCAGGGCCGGGGAAAAGATCGGCCTGATCGGCCCGTCCGGTGCGGGCAAGTCGACGCTGGTCAACCTGCTGCTGCGCCTCTACGACCTGCAGGGCGGGCGCATCCTGATCGACGGCCAGGACATCGCCGAAGTCGCCCAGGAAAGCCTGCGCGCGCAGATCGGCATGATCACCCAGGACACCTCGCTGCTGCACCGCTCGATCCGCGACAACTTGCTGTATGGCAAGCCGCAGGCCTGCGACGAAGAACTCTGGGCCGCCGTGCACAAGGCGCGCGCCGACGAGTTTATCCCGCTGCTGTCGGATTCCGAAGGCCGTACCGGGCTGGATGCCCATGTGGGCGAGCGTGGGGTGAAACTCTCCGGCGGCCAGCGCCAACGGATCGCCATCGCCCGCGTGCTGCTCAAGGATGCGCCGATCCTGATCATGGACGAAGCCACCTCGGCACTCGACTCCGAAGTGGAAGCCGCGATCCAGGAAAGCCTGGAAACCCTGATGCAGGGCAAGACCGTGATTGCGATCGCGCATCGACTCTCGACCATCGCGCGGATGGACCGTCTGGTCGTACTGGAGAAAGGCCAGATCGCCGAAAGCGGCAGCCACGCCCAACTGCTGGCCCATGGCGGGCTGTATGCGCGGTTGTGGCAGCACCAGACGGGTGGGTTTGTTGGCATCGATTGAAGGTATCGAGACCCACACGACTCAAAATAAGAGCGGGCCTTGATCGTTCCCCCGCTCCGCGTGGGAACGATCTTACGGTCAGGCCTGCCGATAGGGCAGCGCCGACCTTTTTAACGTGTTGATCAGCCTTGATGAGCCTGCATGTATTGGCGCAAAAGCTGGTTAATACGGGTCTGGTAGCCAGTGCCTTGACCTTTGAACCACTCTAAAACATCGGCATCAAGTCGAATGGTGACCGCCTGCTTCACAGGAACACGCAGTTCAGCACGTCGAAAAAACTCAGCATCCAGTTCAGGAATTTCACTGGTATCAATATCTTTATCACTCATCTTGGCCAGGCGCTCCCAATCAGTTTTCGATGTTTGCGTCATAATATTTGGCCTCCTTCTTGGTTGCTTTTCGGGCGGAAATGATACGGATAACATCGCCACGCCGTTCGGTGTATACGACAACACCAATCAATAATTTGATCCAGCCAATACTGATCCAACGCTCTTCGTCATAATCCGCTCGATCATCGCGCAAGGCCAGCATTGGATGTCTGAAGATATCCGGAACGTCGTTGAAATCGATGCCGTGCTTAGCAATGTTGGCCTTATTTTTTGAATCATCCCACTCAAAATGCATGGCACGCTCTGTATGTACTTTTGTACATACAGAATAGCGATTTCGGCTTCTTTGACCAGTTCTGCCAGACCGGTGGCTCAGGCCTGCCGATAAGGCAGCGCCGACCTCGCCTCTTCGGCATACGCCAGAATGCCCACTCGCTCGCGCTCGAGGAAATCCTCCACGGCGTTTTTCAAGCCCGGATGGCGCAGGTAATGCCACGAACGGGTAATCACCGGTTCAAAGCCACGAATCAATTTGTGCTCGCCTTGAGCGCCGGCATCGAAGCGTTGCAGGCCGTGGGCGATGGCGTAGTCCATGCCCTGGTAGAAACAGGTCTCGAAATGCAGCCGGTCGAACTCCGCCAGACAGCCCCAATAGCGGCCGTAGAAGCTGTCACCGCCGATCAGGCTGAACGCCATGGCCACCGGGCGTGAGCCCTGTTTGGCCAGGACCACGCGGATCGCCTCGGGCATACGCTCGGCCAACAGGCTGAAAAACGCCCGGGTCAGGTAGGGCGACTGGCGGCGTACCGCGTAGGTGTTGGCGTAACAGGCGTAGACAAAATCCCACTGGGCTTCGCTCAACTGATGGCCCTGTAACCACTCGAACTCAATGCCCTGCCCCGCCACCTGCTCGCGCTCTTTGCGCATCTGTTTGCGCTTGCGTGAACTCAGGGCATCGAGAAAGTCCTGGAAGTCGCGGTAGCCCCGATTCTGCCAATGGAATTGGCAGCCCAGGCGCTGCAGCCAGCCGGGTTGCCGGGCCAGTGCGTCATCGGCCAGCGCGTCGGTGAAATTGATATGGGCGCTCGATAGCCCTTCGATTTCCAGGTAACCGGGCAGGCTGTTCAGCAGTTCGAAGCCGTCCTCGGCATTGGCGGCCAACAACCTCGGACCGCTGACCGGACTGAACGGCACGGCCGTCAGCAGCTTGGGGTAGTAGTCGATGCCGGCGCGCGCGCAGGCATCGGCCCAGCCGTGATCGAACACGTACTCGCCGTAGGAATGCCACTTGCGATAACCGGGCAATGCCGCCACCAGCCGCTCACCTTCCCAATGCAGCAAGTGCTCCGGTCGCCAGCCCGAATGGAGCCCCAGGCTGGCACTGTCTTCCAGTGCGCTCAGGAACGCATGCCGCACGAACGGCTGGGCCTGCGGCGCCAGGGCATCCCAGGCCTGCGGGGTGATGTCGGACAGGCTGTCCAGGCGTTGCAGCGGCATTGGCATCTTCTCTGTGTCTTGGGCGTGAAAGCCTGGCGAGTATCGCCTATCACAGCCGTGTGCACACCCCGAAAAAACCCACGACACAACTCGAAATCAATAGTTCCGTGGGCAAACGAATTGTCATGGAGATGAAATCACTTGGCCACTACTCCGTCATAAACCGTCGCGATACTGACGCCTGTTTTTAGAGCACCCGGGTTTGCCAGGTGGCCTTTTTTCCGTCCGTCATCGGTCGGTTGTGTCCTGGAGGGTTTGTTACCCCTCCTCACTTTCGGAGATTGATATGCGTCTTGCTTCCACTAAAACTGCGGCGGTCCTGTGCGGCGGCCTGTTGCTGGCCCTGAGCGTTCCGGCCAGCGCTGCAGTCGACGCTAAGTTGCTCGACATGCTCAAGGCCAACGGCCAGATCACCGCTTCGCAGTACACCGAATTGCAGAACGAGTTGGCCAAGGACCAGAAAGAACAGCAGATCGCACGCCAGGCCCAACAGGAAACCAACGAACAGATCGCGGCCACCGCGAAAAAGACCAACGAGCTGAGCAGCTTCGACCAGAAGCTGGCGTGGGCCGCCAAGACTCAGTTCAAGGGCGATGTGCGCTTTCGCCAGGAAACCATCAAGATCGATGGCGAGCCCAACAACGGCGGGCGTGACAAGGACCGTCAACGTATCCGCGCGCGCCTGGGTGCCTACACCGAGATCAACCCGCAAGTGGACACCGGTATCCGTATCGCCACGGGCGGCGGCGACGATGCGCGTTCCACCAACCAGGACCAGGATGGTTACTTCGATAAGAAATCGATCTGGCTGGACCTCGGCTATATCGACTACCACCCGGACCAGATCAAGAACCTGCACGTGATCGGCGGCAAGATGCTGCAACCGTGGGTGAGCATGGGCGATGTGATCTGGGACAGCGACATCAACCCGGAAGGCCTGGCCGTCACCTACAAATACCCATTGGGCAGCAGTGCCGAGCTGTTCGGCAGCCTGGGCAACTACAACCTCAAGGACAACGTCGACGGCGACGGCGTGCAATTTCGCCACGACCTGCGTCTGACATCCGGCCAGTTGGGCACGCGTTTCTCGCTGACCGACAACCTGAAAATGACCCTGGGCGGCAGTGTCTACGCCTACCAGAACGACAAGGACAGCCGCTGCACGACCACCACCACGCCTTGCGCACTGGCGGTCAACGGCAACTCGGCCAACGGTGAATTCCGTCTGTACGAAGGGTTTGCCCAAGCCGACATCGGCGGCCTGGCAGTGCCGTTGGCCTTCTACGGCCAATACGTGAAAAACAACGATGCCGTGACCGACCAGGACACCGCCTGGTTGGTGGGTGCCAAGTCCAAGGTGTTCGGCTTCAACCTGGACTACAACTACCGCGATACGCAACGTGACGCAGTGGTAGGCGCCTTCACCGATTCGGACTTCGCCAACGGCACCACCGGTTCGCGCGGTCACAAGATGAAGGTCAGCTACGACATCGACAAGAACTTCGCCCTGGGCGCCACGTACTTCCTGACCAAGGCTGACTACGCCAGCCGTACCCAGCGTGATGCCAACACCAACACCCTGCAGCTGGATGCTGAAGCCAAGTTCTAATCTCACCCTGTAGGCGCGAGCTGGCTCGCGAAGAACGAACAGGCAGCGCGGTTATCCAGGCTACCCGCGCTATCGTTGACGTTTTTCGCGAGCCAGCTCGCGCCTACACATCTTTACGCCGCTGGGCCGCGAGTCGCTCGGCCAGCGCATCCGCATCCTGCACCGGCTCGTCCGGCATGATCCGCAACGTCGCCTGCATCAGGCGCATCTGACGGATAAATCGTCGGCAGTTGGGGCAGAACATCAAGTGATGACGCACCAGCAGACGCTCACGAAAGGTCAATTGCCCATCGAGGTAGTCACTGGAACGTGCCACTTGTTCCTTACACGTCAACATTCGCCCGTTTCCTCAAAGTGCTCCACTGTGGCAAAGACTTTAAGCCGTGCCCGGTGCAACAACACACGCACATTGGAGAGCGAGAGCGTCAGAAGATTACAGATTTCTTCCAGCTCCAGGCCCTGGCGCTCACGCAGCACCAGCACGCTGCTTTGCAATTGGGACAGGCTCAGAAGCGTGTGCTCCAGGCAGTCGCGCAATTCCTCTTCGGTCAGCAAGGCTTCCGGGGTGTCCTGGTGCCAGGCATACGGCGCTACGGCCCAGTGTCCATCGTCAGGCGTAAAGCGTTCATCACCGATGGTTCCATGGGGAGAAGGCAGGTCGTCAAGCAACACCTCCCGACGATTTTGCTTGTAGCGGCCCTTGGCGGCGTTCGCGGTAATGGTCAGCAACCAGGTCTTCAGGCTGGAGCGCCCTTCGAACCTGGCGAGGCTGCGTACCACTGACAGCCAGGCATCCTGCACCACTTCATCGGCATGCCGCTGGCCGACGATGGCATAGGCCACCGCCCGCATCGCACTCTGGTACGTGGTGACCAACTCCTTGTAGGCCCGCTGCTCGCCCTTGAGCAGGCGTTCAAGCAGATGCGTGTCGTCCGCTGCCGCCATCGTTTACCTCAATCTCGCCTTGGAAATACGCTCAATGCGGGAGCGATGATTAAGGCACACCGAGCCGATGCCTTCGCAGGCAAGCCAGCTCCCACATTTGCCCGCGCCCGGCCGCGCAATCAGCGTTTACGCAGGATCACACTGCCAATCGAATACCCGGCGCCGAAAGAGCTGAGTACGGCAACAGCGCCCTTGGGCAGGTCATCCTGATAGGTGTGAAACGCAATCACCGAGCCTGCCGAACTGGTATTGGCGTAGGTATCGAGGATCACCGGCGCTTCTTCCACCGAAGCCTCGCGCCCCAGCAGTTTCTTCACGATCAAGTGGTTCATGCTCAGGTTGGCCTGGTGCAGCCAGAAGCGCTTCACATCCGTGACGCCCAGCTGGTTTTCTGCCAGGTGCGCGCCAATCAATTCGGCCACCATCGGGCAGACATCG
Source organism: Pseudomonas sp. 37 R 15 (assembly GCF_900004865.1). NCBI lineage: Bacteria > Pseudomonadati > Pseudomonadota > Gammaproteobacteria > Pseudomonadales > Pseudomonadaceae > Pseudomonas > Pseudomonas sp. 37 R 15. Next base: position 147,574 of record NZ_CVTV01000018.1, read on the forward strand.
CGGAACACCTTGCGGCCTTCCTGCACGAACAGTTTGTCCGGCGCGCCGACGCCCTCTTCCGCGGTGCGGTTGAGGAAACCGAAGTTGTTGCGGATGTTGTTGGAGAACTGGGTCAGCAGCTTGGTGCTCACCACGTCGAACTGGTGCTCGGAGGTCGCCAGGTCGGCACGCTCGAGGATCACCGCCGTGGCGGCATCGCCGAAGATGAAGTGGCTGTCGCGGTCACGGAAATTCAGGTGGCCGGTGCAGACTTCCGGGTTGACCATCAGGATCGCCCGGGCCTGGCCCAGCTGGATGCTGTTGGCGGCATTCTGGATACCGAAGGTGGCCGAGGAACACGCCACGTTCATGTCAAACCCGAAGCCCTGGATACCCAGGGCTTCCTGCACCTCGATGGCGATGGCCGGGTAGGCACGCTGCAGGTTGGAACAGGCGACGATCACGCCATCGATGTCGGCGGCGGTCTTGCCGGCGCGTTGCAGGGCTTGTTCGGCCGCGCCGACGGCCATCTGGCAGAGCACCGACCATTCGTCGTTGCTGCGCTCGGGCAAGCGTGGGGCCATGCGCTGCGGGTCAAGAATGCCGTCCTTGTCCATCACGAAGCGGCTCTTGATGCCCGAGGCTTTTTCAATGAATGCCGCACTGGACTCCGTCAGCGCCTGCACGTCGCCGCGCTCGATGGCCGCGGCGTTTTCGCTGTTGAACTGCTGCACATAGGTATTGAAAGACTGCACCAGCTCTTCGTTGGAGATGCTGTTGGCCGGGGTGTACAGGCCAGTGCCGCTGATGACGACGTTATGCACGGTCGTTCCTCTAAATCTGTCAGGCAGAAGATATTGGTACCGTCGTACCAAACTGTAGGTCGTTTGATTCCATCCAGCGGGCATCAAACTGGCAATGCTTTATTCCATCACGTCGCTGCTACGACGATTCCGGCATTTATGGGCGCGAAGTTTGCCACAAACACTGGGGTTTGGCGCCACTTCCCGGACAGACACCCTTAAATGTGGGAGGAGGCTTGCTCCCGATGGCGGTGTATCAGTCAAGGCATCAGTGGCTGACACTCAGTCATCGGGGGCAAGCCCCCTCCCACAGTGGGACCGTGTTACCAGTTGCTTGCTGCGGTACTGGACCCAAATCCTTGTCGGAAATTTCCTCGATAGTCCGGCTGCACACAGCTCACAATGTGGGAGGGGGCTTGCCCCCGATGGCGGTGTATCAGTCAAGGCATCAGTGGCTGACACTCAGTCATCGGGGGCAAGCCCCCTCCCACCTTTGATCGCTGCTCACTTGGGAAACTGGGCAGCCCTCAAGGCTCTACCTGGCTCCATTGCTTGCTCAATCGCTTGTCGGATATGGGCACCTTGGTACCCAACTGCTGGCCGAACAACGACACCCGATATTCCTCCAGCCACCAGCGATACAGTTCCAGCTGAGGATCGCGCTTGCCTTCCTGGGCGTGCTTGTTCAGGCGGTTCTGGTACTGGGCCCACAGGCCGCTCAGTTCGGTGCTCCACACACGGTCCTTCTGCACCTGGCTCGGCAGTTTTTCCAGGCGCAACTCAATGGCCTTGAGGTAACGCGGCAGTTCCTTGAACCACTGCGCCGGAGTTTCGCGCACAAAACCCGGGTACACCAGATGACTCAACTGCTGCTTGATATCGTTCAAGGCCACTGCCTGGGCCAGGTCGATCTTGCCTTTGAAACGTTTTTGCAGGCCATGCCAGAGTTTCAGCACTTCCAGGGTCAGGCGCGCCAGACGCTCGGCGTGCTCGGTCCAGCCGCCACGCTTGCGCTCGGCCAGCCCGGCCAGCCCGGCGCCATCGCGCGGTAGATTGGTTTCGTCTTCCAGTACGCAGGTGTCGAGACTGGCGAGCAGGATATCTTCGACCAGTGCATCGATGCGCCCCAGTTCGCGATACATCAGGCCCAACTCGGTCAGCCCCGGCAATTTGCCGCGCAGGAATTTCGCCGGTTCCGCCAGTTGCTGCATGAGCAGGCGTTGCAAGGCACGACGGTGCTGGAATTCGGCCTCGGCGGCCGTGGAGAAACGCCCCTCCTTGACCGTGCCGTTTTCTTCCACCAGCGCCGGGTAGACCGTCATCGACAGGCCGGCGATGTTTTGCTGGGTCTTCTCCGCCACGGGTGCGAACACCCTGGCTTCTACCGGTTGCTGGCTTTTTGCGGTTTGCGGTACCGCCAGCGCCGCCTGGCTGGCCTCGGCGAAACGCGCCGTCAGCTGCGCCAGGTCACGGCCTTCGCCGAGGAATTTGCCCTGGCCATCAACCACTTCCAGGTTCATCTTCAGATGGTTTTCCACCTGCTGCGCCGCCTCGGCCCAGGCTTCATCGCTGACCCGCGCACCAGTCATGCGCAGCAATTCGCGGCCCAGCGCCTGGGGCAGCGAGCCCTGGCCAAACTCGATGCGCTGCAGCGCCGCCTTGACGAAATCCGGCACCGGCACAAAGTTCTTGCGCAGCGCCTTGGGCAAGTTGCGCACCAGCGCGATGCACTTGGCTTCGATCACCCCTGGCACCAGCCATTCCAGGCGCTCGGCCGGCAATGCCGGCAACAGCGGCGCCGGCACACGCAGGGTGACGCCGTCACGCGGGTGGTTGGGCTCGAAGTGGTAACTCAAGGCCAGGGCCAGGTCGCCCAGGTGCAAGGTGTCCGGGTAATGCGCAGCGGTGACTTCACTGGCTTCGCGGGCCAGTACGTCTTCCTCGCGCATGATCAGCAGTTGCGGGTCTTTCTGGCTGTTGACCTTGTACCAGCTGTCGAAGGTCGCCGTCTGGTGGATCTCTGCCGGCAGGCGCGCATCGTAGAAGGCGTAGAGGGTTTCCTCGTCGGCCAGGATGTCACGTCGGCGCGCCTTGGCTTCCAGTTCGTCGAGCTGCTCCAGCAGTTGCTGGTTGGCCGCAAGGCACTTGGCGCGGGACTGGATTTCCCCACGCACCAGGCCTTCACGGATAAACAGCTCGCGCGACACCGCCGGATCGATCGGCCCGTAATGCACCGGCCGGCGTCCGACCACGATCAGCCCGAACAAGGTGATCTGTTCAAACGCCACCACCTGGCCGCGCTTTTTCTCCCAATGCGGTTCGAAATGGTTTTTCTTGATCAAGTGCCCGGCCAGCGGTTCGATCCAGTCGGCGTCGATCTTGGCCACCATGCGCGCATACAGCTTGGTGGTTTCCACCAGTTCAGCGGTCATCAGCCATTGCGGACGTTTCTTGCCGATGCCCGAGGAGGGATGAATCCAGAAGCGCCGCTGACGCGCGCCCAGGTAGTCGCCGTCCTCGGTCTTCTGGCCGATCTGGCTGAGCAAGCCGGACAGCACCGCCTTGTGCAATTTCGGGAAGTCGGCCGGTTCCTTGTTGATCGTCAACTGCATGTCGCGGCAGATCAGGCTCAACTGGCGATGGGAGTCGCGCCATTCGCGCAGGCGCAGGTAGTTGAGGAAGTTCTTTCGGCACCAGTTGCGCAGCGGACTGGCGGTCAGTGCCTGGCGCTGCTCTTCAAAGCCGCGCCACAGATTGACCAGCCCGGCGAAGTCCGAATCCGGGTCTTTCCACTGCGCATGGGCCTGGTCGGCGGCCTGCTGGCGCTCCGGCGGACGCTCGCGCGGGTCCTGGATCGACATGGCGCTGGCCACGATCAACACTTCCTGCAAGCTGCCCAGTTTGGCGGCTTCGAGCAGCATGCGGCCCATGCGCGGGTCCACCGGCAGGCGCGCCAGCTGGCGGCCCAACGGTGTGAGCTGGCTGTTGCGGTCCACCGCCGACAGCTCTTGCAGCAGGTTGAAACCGTCGCTGATGGCCTTGCCATCCGGCGGTTCGATAAACGGAAAGTCGGTGATTTCGCCCAGGCGCAGGTGCAGCATCTGCAGGATCACCGCCGCCAGGTTGGTGCGCAGGATTTCAGGGTCGGTAAATTCCGGGCGCCCGATAAAGTCTTCTTCGCTGTACAACCGAATGCAGATGCCCGGCTCGACCCGGCCGCAACGGCCTTTACGCTGGTTGGCGCTGGCCTGGGAGATCGCTTCGATCGGCAAGCGCTGCACCTTGGCGCGGTAGCTGTAGCGGCTGATGCGCGCGGTGCCGCTGTCGATCACATAACGAATGCCCGGCACCGTCAACGAAGTTTCCGCGACGTTGGTCGCCAGTACCACGCGGCGGCCCGGGTGCGATTGGAAAATGCGCTGTTGCTCGGCCGGTGACAGGCGCGCATACAGCGGCAGGATTTCAGTGTGCTTGAGCTGGGCCTTGCGCAGCATCTCGGCGGCGTCGCGAATCTCGCGTTCGCCGGGCAGGAACACCAGCACATCGCCGGGGCTGCGCCGCTCGCTGCGCTCATAGGCGGCGATTTCATCGAGGGTGGCGAGGATTGCCTGGTCGACGGTGAGGTCGTCCTCGACGCGGTTGCCCTCCTCATCCTGCTCCAGCGTCAGCGGGCGGTACCAGGTGTCGACCGGGAACGTGCGGCCCGAGACCTCGACAATCGGCGCATCGTCGAAGTGTTTGGAGAAACGGTCAAGGTCGATGGTGGCCGAGGTAATGATGACTTTCAGGTCGGGCCGGCGCGGCAACAGCGTCTTGAGGTAACCGAGCAGGAAGTCGATGTTCAGGCTGCGCTCATGGGCTTCGTCGACGATGATCGTGTCATAGCGTTCCAGGTAGCGGTCGTTCTGGGTTTCCGCCAGCAGGATACCGTCGGTCATCAGCTTGATCAGCGTATTGGAATCGCTCTGGTCCTCGAAGCGCACCTGATAGCCGACCAACGCGCCGAGCGGCGTGGCCAGTTCTTCGGCGACACGGCTGGCAACGCTGCGCGCGGCGATCCGGCGTGGCTGGGTATGGCCGATCAGGCCGTATTGGCCACGGCCGATTTCCAGGCAGATTTTCGGCAACTGGGTGGTTTTACCCGAGCCGGTTTCGCCGGCAATGATCAGCACCTGATGCTTGTTCAGCGCAGCCTTGATCTCGTCACGCTTGGCCGCAATCGGCAGGCTGTCGTCGTAACGAATCACCGGCAGGCTCGCACGCCGCGCCGTGACCTGGGCGCAGGACGCCTGCATGCGCGCCACCCACTGCGCCAGCTTTTGCTCGTCGGGCTTTTTGCGCAGCTCAAGCAACTGCCGGCGCAAACGGTGGCGGTCGGCGAGCATGGCGTGATCGAGGGTGTCGAGCAGTTGGTCGAGGGTGGGGGCTTGGTCAGTCATCAGGTACGCAAAGGTCTTTATAGTGAGGCAGGTGAGCCTGCGGTGACATGATCGTAAGGCGGCAATTGTCGCAGATTTCTGACCTTGTGAACGAACCAGGCTCTTTCATCACCGTAACAAGGCCGTTTCCTAGGCGTGCAGCAGGCGATTCTGAGCCCGACGAGCACGCCCCAGCCCACTCCCTCATCAGACTCTTCATACAGGGCTATCAGAGCTCTTCATATGGCTTGGCCACCGTCCGGCGCGCTTTACTGCGACAACACCTGCACTCCCACTCTCCGCTGCTCGCCAAGGAAAAACCTGATGCCCACACCCATTGCGGAATCGCCCACTTTCCCGACGACATGGACCTTGCACACGGTCCCCGCTTATACGGAGGAGCAGGACCCCGCCCTGGAACAGCGTGCTCGCAGCGCTCAGGCCTATTTCAACACGCTGCAAATGTACGCCGAAGATACGCACCCGGACTCGGTCAGGCAGCTCGAATCACAACGACCTGCATCGCTCCCGCCCAGCTACTGGCAGGCCACGAACAGCATCAGCCCTCAGCCCGCACGTGACGCAAACGACGAGCAAGACACAGCCAACCCCTCCACCCATCAGGATGCAACACAGTTTTCTCCCCATTTGTCAGGAAGAGCGCTGTCCCAGGCAGTCAAACATGTGCACCGCCTCGACCGCCTGCTCGAGCGGGCTGAACAACTGGGCGCATTGTTGATGAGCCATGGCCAGGAGCAGGGAACATCGATTGATCTGGAAACCGTCGGGAATCTCTGGCGCAAGATAGGTAGCCTCAAAAATTCCTGGGCCAACGGCGCTTTCGCTGGGTCATCGCAGCTGGTCACTCAATTGGCCGGCCAGTGCCTCACTGTTCCGCGAGCATTGAAGGAGAACGACCTGAAAGCAGCGATAGACAACCTGTGGAATATTGCGCAAGCCGAATACCGAGACGTTTACCTGCCCGACCCGCTGAGCGCATCTCCAATCCTGGCACAGGTCTACAGATTGGCTGAAGAACTGAAGAACGCAGACATTTGAGGCCCACTACCACTCAACCGTAGCGCAGATGCCATTATGACCAGACCCGAAGTATTTCCCTCCAACCCACTTGGTTCCACCGTGGGCCAGCTGTTCCAGCAGACCCGCGCTATCCATGAAGCGGTGGTCAACAGCCTGGTAGGGCAAGGGCACCGACACATACTCGACAACGCCCGGCGGCTTGAACAGACGTTGTTCAGCCCTGTCAGCTCCATGCCGGAGAGTGCACCGCAGGACAGAGGCCATCAGCTTCAAGCCTGGATGCATATTTCAAGGATTAATGACGCGCTTGCAACCTTCGACCAGCAAAGCCGCAGCCACTTCGCCGTGCAACCAGATGACAGGACAAGCCTGCAAGTCCTCCAGCAACGCTACGCGCAACTGACGGCTCGCGTGGAGCAACGCACTGCCCTGCTGGATCGACGCGCAGCGTGGGCCACCGCCGCCCCGCCACCGCCCTGCGAGCTGGACCCGATAACGGTTGCCGTCCTGCAGCCTGCACCACTGAGCAAGCAGTTGAGTGGGCACGGCCTGGAACAGGCGGTCAAACATATCAACGTCCTGGACAAAGAGATTGCGCTGCTGGATAGCCACATCAAGCAACAGCCGCTCCCCCTCTCTCACGCCGAGGAAGACCTCTTTCTCAAACAACGCAACGCCATGACCGATTATCGCAATGCATGGGCGACGGGCCGTTTGAAAGGCAGCAGCCAGTTCAAATCCTCCATCGGCCTGGTTCCGGAGCGCAAACGCCTGGAGCAGAATCTCGAGCGGCACAAGCAACTGGCATCGGTGGAACTGACACTCCACCGACTGGACCGCACTGTCGATACCGCACAGCGCAACGGCCTGGGGGATAAACTCTCGTCCCAGGCGGTCGATGCCGCACGGGGCGCCTTGGTGAATTTGCGCGATGCCTGGCGCAACGGCAATCTTGATGGCAGCTCGATCGAGGGCATGAACCCCGCGCTGCTGCTGACTGCGCCAAACAACCGCCGAATCAAACTGGAACTGGCCGTCATCGAAAAAGGCTTTGTACAACTGAACGCAGTGCCCCGCACGGAACAAGCTGACAGCGCCCAGGAGCGCGCGCAGTTCAAGTCACTGGTTCATTCCAGTACCAGCATGCACGTCAAGCAGGCGGCTATCAGTCAACTTAAAGAAAGCAATAAACAGCGAGCGCTGGTGGCTGAACTGAACACCGACTTGCGCAATATCTATACAGATCTGGCAAACAATCTGGCCCTTCATGGCATGACCGCTTCACATCAATAACGCGATAGCGAAAATGCCTGATACACCCAGGCCCGCCTGGATCGATTGAAGGGGAACAGGTTGGCGCAGACGTCGTGCGGCCTTGAGACGGTCAATCAAATGGGGCCGCACGGCGTTATCCGCCTTGTCGAATGGGCAAAAAAATAAGTCCCCCCATGCGGACTGTTTGGGCCACGCCGTAGCGCTGGCTCAATCGCGCAGACCCGGTGACTCAAGACATGCCTTCCCACTTGCGCCGATATGGAAACACATCAATCACCTTCCCAGCCCGAATCGCCTCCTGCAGGCCCTTCCAGTAATCGGCGTTGTACAACTCGCCATGCAACTCATCGAACAACCTGCGCTGGCCAGCATCGGCAAACAGGAACGGCGGGAATTCTTCAGGGAACACGTCCAGCGGGCCGATGGAGTACCAGGGTTCCGATGCCATTTCATCCTCGGGAGTGCGCGGCGCGGGGATGTGGCGGAAGTTGGCTTCGGTGAGAAAGCAGATTTCATCGTAGTCGTAGAACACCACCCGGCCGTGACGGGTGACGCCGAAGTTCTTGAGCAGCATATCGCCAGGGAAGATATTCGCCGCCGCCAACTGCTTGATCGCCAGGCCGTAGTCTTCCAGGGCTTCGCGCACCTGGGCGGGGTTGGCGTTGTCGAGGTAGAGGTTGAGCGGGGTCATGCGCCGTTCGGTCCAGCAGTGGCGAATGAGCACCGTGTCGCCGTCTACCTGGACCGTGCCGGCGGCGACTTCCAGCAACTCGGCCAGGCACTCGGGCTCGAACTTGCTCAAGGGAAAGCGGAAGTCGGCGAACTCCTGGGTATCGGCCATGCGCCCTACCCGGTCGACGCTTTTCACCAAGCGATACTTTTCGATCACCGTGGCGCGGTTGACGTTTTTCGACGGCGAAAAGCGATCCTTGATGATCTTGAACACGGTGTTGAAGCCCGGCAGGGTGAACACGCTCATGACCATGCCGCGCACACCCGGGGCCATGATGAACTGGTCATCGGTGGTAGCCAGGTGGTTGATCAGGGCGCGATAGAACTCCGACTTGCCGTGTTTATAAAAGCCGATGGAGGTGTATAGCTCGGCAATGTGCTTGCCGGGCAGGATGCGTTTGAGAAAGCCGATGAACTCCGCAGGTACCGGCACATCGACCATGAAGTACGACCGGGTGAAGGAGAAGATGATCGACACGTCGGCTTCATCAGTGATCAACGCATCGATCTGGATGCCCCGTTCTTCGCGGTGCAGCAAGGGGATCACCAACGGCCACTGTTCGTCGCGGGTGTAGATACGGCCGACGAGGTAGGCGCCTTTATTGCGGTAGAGCACCGAGGAAAACAGCTCGACGTTCAGGTCCGGGTCTTTGCACACCCAGTCCGGCAGGTTTTCCCGCAGTTGCGCTTCCAGGCGTCGCAGGTCGGCAGGCAAGTCGGCGTAGGGCTCACTGAAGCTGTAGTCCGAGAAAATCTGCGCGAGCATCTCGGTTATATTGCCGACAGGCGTGTAGGAGCGGGTTTGCGCTGCCCGCGCCCGCCGCTGGCTGGGCCGCGTGGTATGAATGAACATGCAGCCGTCGCTGATCAGGTCATGACTGAACAGGCCGCAGAACACCGAGTTGTACCAGGTTTCGGACAGCTCATCGTCAAAGCGCAGGTCGATCAGGCCGATGTAGGCACTTTTCACCAGGGGCCACAGGTCGATGTCCTGCAACGTGCCCGCATCGAAAGCGGCGCGCAGACGTGCCGTGACCTCCCCCACCTTATCTTCGTAGAGGTTGATGCGCGCCGCCGAAGCGGCCTGCCCTTGCTGCCACTGGGCTTTTTCGAAGCGTTCGCGCGCGCCATCGGTAATTTGGCGAAAGTGCTCACGGTAGTCGTCGAAACCGTCGAGGATCATCCGGGCGATAGCGAGGGCGGGCTGCGACATACGGAAAACCTCGAACGGGTTGCGGGAAGCCCTGAGCTTAGCCAGTGAAGCGAGGCAGGAGAAGGCCGATTTTTCATCGGCGACGCTACTTAGCGATTGTGTCGACCGGGACGCTGGGCAACACTCCCCCGCCTGATTGCGTAGGAGTTTTCCGTGAAACCTGTCGACACCCTCTACTTGCTGGGACTGGCCGCCATCTGGGGTGCGAGTTTCCTGTTCATGCGCATCATCGCGCCGGAAATCGGCACCGTGCCGACCGCGTTTTTCCGCGTATCGATCGCTGCCGCCGGCTTGTTGGTGATTCTTGCACTGATGCGCGTGAGCTGGGATTTCCAGGGCAAGTTCAAGACCGTCCTGCTGTTGGGCGTGATCAACTCCGGAATTCCGGCAACCATGTACTCGGTGGCGGCCCAGGTATTGCCGGCGGGTTATTCAGCGATCTTCAACGCCACCACCCCCTTGATGGGCGTGCTGATTGGCGGGCTGTTCTTCAGTGAACGCCTGACACCGTCGAAAATCGCGGGTGTAGCCTTGGGGCTGTTTGGCGTAGCCGTGCTCACGCGTGCGGGGCCGGTGGCATTTGACATGGAATTGTTGATGGGCGCGATGGCGTGCCTACTGGCGACCACCTGCTATGGCTTTGCCGGTTTTCTGGCACGGCGCTGGCTGGATCAACGCGGCGGTTTGGACAGCCGCCTGTCGGCCTTGGGCAGCATGCTCGGCGCCACCTTGTTCTTGCTGCCGTTGTTTGCCTACAGCGCCATCAGCCAGCCACCGGTGAGCTGGGGTGGGTGGCAGGTGTGGATGTCGTTGCTGGGGTTGGGCCTGGTGTGTACGGCCTTTGCCTACATTCTGTACTTTCGCCTGCTGTCCTCCATCGGGCCGGTCAAATCGATGACCGTGACCTTCATGATCCCGCCGTTCGGCGTGTTGTGGGGCGCGCTGTGGCTGGATGAGCCGCTGTCCATGGCTCACCTGTACGGTGGGGTGCTGATTGCAGGGGCGCTGTGGCTGGTGCTGCGGCCACACAACAGTAGGCGCGAGCCACGAGCAGCCTGAATGCACGCGCGGCTCCCGGATACTTCAGGCCATGGAGGCGTTTTCATTCCGTCGAGCCGGACCGCTCGCTATAATGCCGGCCGTTTTTTTCGAAGGACTTCACATGACTGCTCTGCCCTGGCTGTACCTCACGCTGCTTTCCATTGGCTATGTCCTGGCCTTGAGCTACGGCCAACTGGGCGTGCTGGCGGCGGTCTCAGTGGCGCTGTTGCTAGTGGCCGGGTATGCCGTACGCCAGCAACGCAACCCTTGGGCACGCTACCTGGGTCACGGCCTGTTTATCGTCCTGGCCCTGGGCCTGGCGATGCATTGGCTGCCGGGTTTCCATAATGGCCGGGGCATTGCGCCCCAGCGCTTCACTCCGGACGCCGTGCCGTTCTCGATGTACCTGAACCAGGACAAACCCCTGATCGGCTTCTGGTTATTGCTGGCTTGCCCATGGATCGTGGCGCGGCGTTCATTGCGCCTGTCGATCTGCGTCACGGCCCTGGCACTCACCCTGACCGCCATCGCCGCGCTGGGTGGCGCAGCCCTGCTTGGGATAATCAGTTGGGCGCCGAAGTGGCCGGACCAGGCGTGGTTATGGGTGTTGAACAACCTGCTGCTGGTGACGCTGGTGGAAGAGGCGCTGTTTCGTGGCTATATCCAGGGTGGCCTGAGCCAACGCTTCAAACACCTGCCCTACGGCGACAACCTCGCGCTGCTGCTGGCCTCGCTTATATTCGGCCTGGTGCATTATGGCGCCGGTTGGCACTGGGTGCTGCTGGCGAGCATTGCCGGTGTCGGTTACGGCCTGGCGTATCGGTTTGGCGGGCTCGGCGCAGCGATTGCCACGCACTTTGGCTTGAATCTGCTTCACTTCGGCCTGTTCACCTACCCGATGCTGGCCAGCTGAACCTTCCTGACGGTAGGAGGGAGCTGGATTGTTGCAAAAATAAGTTAAATAAACGCCCGCCATGGCCGATAACCCGTGAAAGCCTTGCGGATTGAACAATCATGCGTAATAACCAACCCGTTACCCAGCGCGAACGTACCTTCCCCGCTCAGCAACGGTTGATCTCCACCACAGACGCCAAGGGCGTGATTACCTACTGCAACGACGCCTTTGTCGAAATCAGTGGGTTCACCCGCGACGAACTGACCCGTGCCCCGCACAACCTGGTGCGTCACCCGGATGTTCCGGCGGCGGTGTTCGCGCATATGTGGTCGACGCTCAAACAAGGCTTGCCATGGATGGGCATTGTCAAGAATCGCTGCAAGACCGGTGATCACTACTGGGTTAACGCCTATGTGACGCCGGTTTTCGACGGCAACCAGGTGATCGGTTACGAATCGGTGCGCATCAAGCCCACCGCCGAGCAGATCCGCCGGGCCGAAGCGCTCTATCAACGCATCAACCAGGGCAAGTCGGCCGTTCCCCAGCGGGACAAGTGGCTGCCGGTGCTGCAGGACTGGCTGCCGTTTATCCTGGTCAGCCAGTTGAGTTTCATGATCGGCGCCACCCTCACGTCCCAATGGGGCTTTGCCTTGGCGGCAGGGCTGTCGGTGCCGTTGGGCCTGCTCGGCCTGAGCTGGCAGCAGCGCGGCCTCAAGCGTTTGCTGCGCCTGGCCGAGCAGACCACCTCCGACCCGCTGATCGCGCAGATGTACACCGACAGCCGTGGCGCCCAGGCGCGCCTGGAGATGTCGATCCTCAGCCAGGAAGCGCGTTTGAAGACCTGCCTCACCCGCCTGCAGGACACCGCCGAACACCTCAACGACCAGGCGGCGCAGTCCAACACCCTGGCGCACAACAGCTCCAGCGGCCTGGAGCGCCAACGCGTGGAGACCGAACAAGTGGCCACGGCGGTCAACCAGATGGCGGCGACCACCCAGGAAGTCGCAAGCCACGTGCAGCGCACGGCGGATGCCACCCAGGAAGCCAATCGCCTGACCGGTCGCGGCCGCGATATCGCCGGGGAAACCCGCGAGGCGATCCAGCGCCTGTCGGTGGCGGTGGGCGAGACCGGTGTCACCGTCACGCAATTGGCCAAGGACAGCGATGAAATCGGCGGCGTGGTGGATGTGATCAAGGGCATTGCCGACCAGACCAACCTGCTGGCGCTCAATGCCGCTATCGAAGCCGCGCGTGCCGGTGAGATGGGCCGTGGGTTTGCGGTGGTGGCCGATGAAGTGCGCCAGTTGGCGCAACGCACCGCCGAGTCGACCGGACAGATTCATACCCTGATCGCCAAGCTGCAAAGCACCGCGGCCGCAGCCGTGCAAACCATGGACGCCGGGCATCGCCAGGCCGAAGAGGGTGTAGCGCGGGTGATGGAAGCGGATCAGGCGCTGGTGGGCATCAGTGAGGCGGTAGCCAATATTACCGACATGACCACTCAGATCGCCGCCGCCACCGAAGAGCAAAGCGCGGTTGCAGAAGAGATCAGCCGCAATATCAGCACCATTGCGCTGTTGGCGGACCAGACCTCGGAGCAGGCGATGAACTCGGCGCAGTTGAGTGAAGAGCTGACGCATACCGCCAATACCCAGTACTCGCTCGTGGAGCGTTTCAACCGCTAGACCGCTATCGGGGGCAAGCCCCCTCCCACACTCGACCGAGTTCCAAGGTTGGCATGAGGTCAACATGTGGGAGGGGGCTTGCCCCCGATAGGTCCCTAACAGGCACCCAGAAACTCAGCCACGCGCGCCGCAGCCGCCTCCAGATGCTGCTCATGACTGAACCCCGACGCCTTCAGCGGTTTCAAGTCATGATCCCCCGCCACCAACCACATCACCTCAATGTTCGGCGACAACTCATATCCCTGCACCGCCGCCCGATTACCCAGTGCATCCCGCTCGCCCTGCACAATCAGCGTCGGCGTTTTCAGTGCAGCCAGATGCTCGACCCGAGGTTTTTCCGGCTTGCCCACCGCATAGAACGGATACCCCAGGCACACCAGCCCATCGGCGCCCAGCTCATCGGCCAATAAACTGGCCATGCGCCCCCCCATGGATTTACCGCCAATCGCCAGTTTCCCAGCGACATGACGTCGCACCTGCGCATGCACCTCGCGCCAGCATTCCAACAGTTTCGGCGCCGGATTCGGCGGGCGCTTGCCGCCGTCCGCACGGCGCTGGGCCATGTAGGGAAACTCGAAGCGCAATACGCTCACACCATGCCCGGCAAGGCGCGCAGCCATGTCGTTCATGAACGCCGAGTCCATCGGCGCACCGGCGCCGTGGGCCAGGATCAGCGTGGCCGGCTGGCCCGAGGGGGCGCCCGTGGCGACATCCCACAACCAGCCGCGTTCGCGCACACACTGTGCCCATTGATCCCCGTCAATACTGGCCTTGTGCTCTTTGCCCATGCTTGCCTCGCTTTTTAGTCTGCCTATAACTCCAGCCCAAGTGCCGCATCTGCTTGGGTTGAACCGTGGATGGGGAACCATGAACACTACTTTAAGTACCGCCTATAACTACAAGGTGGTCCGCCAATTCGCCATTATGACGGTGGTATGGGGCATCGTCGGCATGGGGCTCGGGGTTTTTCTCGCGGCCCAATTGGTTTGGCCTGCGCTCAACTTCGATTTGCCCTGGACCAGCTTCGGTCGCCTGCGCCCGTTGCACACCAACGCGGTGATCTTCGCCTTCGGGGGCTGCGCGCTGTTCGCAAGCTCCTTCTACTCGGTGCAGCGCACCTGCCAGACAACGCTGTTCGCGCCGAAAATCGCTGCGTTCTGTTTCTGGGGCTGGCAACTTGTCATCCTGTTGGCTGCGATCAGCCTGCCGCTGGGCTACACCAGTTCCAAGGAATACGCCGAGCTGGAATGGCCGATCGACATCCTGATCACCATCGTCTGGGTCGCCTATGCCGTCGTGTTCTTCGGCACGATCATGAAGCGCAACACCAAGCATATCTATGTGGGCAACTGGTTTTTCGGTGCATTCATCATCACCGTGGCGATCCTGCATATCGTCAACAACCTGGAAATCCCGGTCAGCCTGACCAAGTCCTACTCGCTGTACGGCGGTGCGACGGATGCCATGGTGCAGTGGTGGTACGGCCATAACGCTGTGGGCTTTTTCCTCACCGCAGGCTTTCTCGGGATGATGTACTACTTCGTGCCCAAGCAGGCCGAACGCCCGGTGTATTCCTATCGCTTGTCCATCGTGCACTTCTGGGCGCTGATCACCCTGTATATCTGGGCCGGCCCTCATCACTTGCACTACACCGCGCTGCCGGATTGGGCGCAGTCGTTGGGCATGGTGATGTCATTGGTGCTGCTGGCCCCGAGCTGGGGCGGCATGATCAACGGCATGATGACGCTGTCGGGCGCCTGGCATAAGTTGCGCAGCGACCCGATCCTGCGCTTTCTGGTGGTGTCCCTGGCGTTCTACGGCATGTCGACCTTCGAGGGCCCGATGATGGCGATCAAGACCGTCAACGCCCTCTCCCACTACACCGACTGGACCATCGGCCACGTACACGCCGGCGCACTCGGTTGGGTGGCGATGATTTCCATCGGCGCGCTGTACCACATGATCCCGAAAGTCTTCGGTCGCGAGCAGATGTACAGCCTCGGCCTGATCAACGCGCACTTCTGGCTGGCCACCATCGGCACCGTGCTCTACATCGCCTCGATGTGGGTCAACGGCATTGCCCAGGGCCTGATGTGGCGTGCGGTCAACGAAGACGGCACCTTGACCTACTCCTTCGTCGAAACCCTGGTGGCCAGTCACCCAGGCTTCATCGTGCGGCTGGTGGGCGGTGCGGTGTTCCTCAGCGGCATGTTGCTGATGGCTTACAACACCTGGCGCACCGTGCGTTCGGTGCAGCCTGTCGAAGCTGTCCCTGTCGCGCAGCTGGCCTGAGGAGTCTGTGATGAAACACGAAACGATTGAAAAGAACGTTGGCCTGCTGATGCTGCTGATGGTGCTCGCCGTGAGCATCGGTGGCCTGACCCAGATCGTCCCGCTGTTCTTCCAGGACGTGACCAACAAGCCGGTCGAAGGCATGAAGCCCTACACCGCGTTGCAACTGGAGGGCCGCGACATCTACATCCGTGAAGGCTGCGTGCAGTGTCACTCGCAGATGATCCGCCCGTTCCGCGCCGAGACCGAGCGCTACGGTCACTACTCGGTGGCGGGCGAAAGCGTGTGGGACCACCCGTTCCTGTGGGGTTCCAAGCGCACCGGGCCGGACCTGGCCCGCGTCGGCGCACGCTACTCGGACGATTGGCACCGCGCGCACCTGTACAACCCGCGCAACGTGGTACCGGAGTCGAAAATGCCGGCTTATCCATGGCTGGTCACCGCCGCCGTCGACAGCAGCCACACCGAGACCAAGTTGAAGGTGATGCGCACCCTCGGCGTGCCGTACACCGACGATGACATCACGGGCGCGGTCGCCAGCCTCAAGGGCAAGACCGAGATGGACGCACTGGTTTCCTACCTGCAAGTACTCGGTACTGCCATCAAGAGCAAGAGGTGAGCCATGGGATTTGAATTCGATGCGGGCACCATCCGCGGCCTCGGCACGCTGGTGGTCGCCATCGCCTTTATCGGCCTGTCGCTGTGGGTGTTCAACAACCGGCGCACTGCGGAATTCGAGCAGGCGCGCCTGCTGCCCTTCGCCGATGAACCTTCTCCATCCGACGCTCAAGAAGAGCCTGCAATAAGGAGCACTCGGCCATGACCCTGTTTTGGAGTACATGGATCTGCGTACTGACCCTCGGCAGCCTGATCGGCCTGACCTGGCTCTTGATCGGTACCCGCAAGGGCGAGACCAAGGGCAGCGTCGACCAGACCATGGGCCACGCCTTCGACGGTATCGAGGAATACGACAACCCGCTGCCCCAGTGGTGGTTCATGCTGTTCGCCGGCACCCTGGTGTTTGCGGTCGGCTACCTGATCCTCTACCCGGGCCTGGGCAACTGGAAAGGCGTGTTGCCGGGCTATGAAGACGGCTGGACGTCGGCCAAGGAGTGGGACAAGGAGATGGCCAAGGCCGACACCAAGTTCGGGCCGATCTTCGCCAAATTCTCGGCCATGCCGGTGGAAGAAGTGGCGAAGGATCCGCAAGCCTTGAAGATGGGCGGTCGCCTGTTCGCGTCCAACTGCGCGGTGTGCCACGGCTCGGATGCCAAGGGCGCGTATGGCTTCCCCAACCTGGCGGACAACAATTGGCGCTGGGGCGGTTCGGCCGAAGCGATCAAGGCCACCATCATGGGCGGTCGTCACGCGGCGATGCCGGCCTGGGGTGAAGTACTGGGCGAGGATGGGGTGAAGAATGTCGCCGCCTATGTACGCCACGACCTGGCCAAGCTGCCCTTGCCCGCCGACAGCACTGCCGACCTCGTGGCGGGCCAGGCCACGTTCAACACCACCTGCGTGGCCTGTCACGGTCCGCAAGGCCACGGCGTGGAAGCCATGGGTGCGCCAAACCTGACCGAGCCAGCCGGGTTTATCTACGGCACCAGCCTGGCGCAATTGCAGCAGACCATTCGCCATGGCCGTCAGGGCCAGATGCCGGCGCAGGAAGCGCTGCAAGGCAATGACAAAGTGCATCTGCTGGCGGCCTATGTGTATAGCCTGACCCATTAGCACTTGTAGGAGCGAGCTTGCTCGCGAAGCACGTAAACACAACGCGATAGACCAGACTGACCGCGTTACCGTTGACGTTTTTCGCGAGCAAGCTCGCTCCTACAGTGTTGCGACATTCGCGACCAAGTGTCACACCCCTTCAAAACCCAACTGTCCCCTCCTCGCTTTCGGGTCTACGCTTGTTCCTGCAGTGGGCCAATCCTGGCGTACGCGACGGTATCCGTTGCGCCCTCGAAAATTCCTGTCCACTCGATCAGCTTTCGATTTCTGACTTTATCCTTACACACAACATGGAAAGGGCGCAGAATCTGGCGTGGAACGCCTTGATACAGGTCAGTCATTGCGTTGCAATGGCCCCTCGCTTTCTACATACTTGCGGCCGATTTTACCTATAAAAATACTTAAACCGTGGAACCTTAGAATGAGCACAGCAATCAGTCCGACTGCTTATAACTATAAGGTGGTTCGCCAGTTCGCCATCATGACGGTGGTCTGGGGGATCCTTGGCATGGGGCTCGGGGTGTTCATCGCCTCGCAACTGGTCTGGCCGCAATTGAATTTCGACCTGCCCTGGACGACCTTCGGCCGCCTGCGCCCGCTGCACACCAACCTGGTGATCTTCGCCTTCGGTGGCTGTGCGTTGTTTGCCACCTCCTATTACGTCGTGCAGCGTACCTGCCAGACGCGCCTGATCTCCGATGGCCTCGCCGCCTTCACCTTCTGGGGCTGGCAGGCGGTCATCGTCGGCGCCATCATCAGCCTGCCCCTGGGCTACACCACCACCAAGGAATACGCCGAGCTGGAATGGCCGATCGCCATTTTGCTCGCCATCGTGTGGGTGACCTATGCCGTGGTGTTCTTTGGCACCATCGTCAAGCGCAAGACCAAGCACATCTATGTCGGCAACTGGTTCTACGGGGCGTTTATCCTGGTCACGGCGATGCTGCACATCGTCAACCACGCGTCTTTGCCGGTGAACCTGTTCAAGTCCTACTCGGCCTACTCCGGCGCGACCGATGCGATGATTCAGTGGTGGTACGGGCATAACGCCGTCGGCTTTTTCCTGACCACCGGTTTCCTCGGAATGATGTATTACTTCGTGCCGAAACAGGCCGAACGTCCGATCTACTCCTATCGCCTGTCCATCGTGCACTTCTGGGCGCTGATCACCCTGTACATCTGGGCCGGTCCCCACCACCTGCACTACACCGCGCTGCCGGACTGGGCACAGTCCCTGGGCATGGCGATGTCGATCATCCTGCTGGCGCCGAGCTGGGGCGGCATGATCAACGGCATGATGACCCTCTCGGGCGCCTGGCATAAGCTGCGCACCGACCCGATCCTGCGCTTTCTGGTGGTATCGCTGGCGTTCTACGGCATGTCGACCTTCGAAGGCCCGATGATGGCGATCAAGACCGTCAACTCGCTGTCCCACTACACCGACTGGACCATCGGCCACGTACACGCAGGGGCTCTGGGCTGGGTGGCGATGATTTCCATCGGCGCGCTGTATCACATGATCCCCAAGCTGTTCGGCCGCGCACAGATGCACAGCGTCGGGCTGATCAACACCCACTTCTGGCTGGCCACTATCGGCACCGTGCTCTACATCGCCTCGATGTGGGTCAACGGCATCACCCAGGGCCTGATGTGGCGTGCGATCAATGATGACGGCACCCTCACGTATTCCTTCGTCGAAGCGCTGCAAGCCAGCCATCCGGGCTATATCGTCCGTGCCCTGGGCGGTGCGTTCTTTGCCGCCGGCATGCTGTTCATGGCCTACAACGTCTGGCGCACCGTGCGTGCTTCGAACCCTGTAGAAGCCGAAGCCGCCGCCAAGATCGCCGTTGTGGGAGCCCACTGATGAAGCATGAAGTCGTCGAGAAGAATATCGGCCTGCTGGCCTTCTTCATGGTCATCGCCGTGAGCATCGGCGGCCTGACCCAGATCGTCCCGCTGTTTTTCCAGGACGTGACCAACAAGCCGGTCGAAGGCATGAAGCCGCGCACCGCCCTCGAACTGGAAGGCCGCGACGTCTACATCGCCAACGGTTGCGTGGGCTGCCATTCGCAGATGATCCGCCCGTTCCGTGCCGAAACCGAACGCTATGGCCACTACTCGGTTGCCGGGGAAAGCGTGTGGGACCACCCGTTCCTGTGGGGTTCCAAACGTACCGGCCCGGATTTGGCCCGTGTCGGCGGGCGTTACTCCGATGACTGGCAGCGCGCGCACCTGTACAACCCGCGCAACGTGGTGCCCGAGTCGAAAATGCCGGCGTACCCGTTCCTCGTGGAAAACAAGCTCGACGGCAAGGACACCGCGAAGAAGATGGAAGTCTTGCGCACCCTGGGCGTGCCCTACACCGACGAAGACATCGCCGGTGCAGCCGCAGCCGTGAAGGGCAAGACCGAAATGGACGCATTGGTGGCCTACCTGCAAGGCCTTGGCACCCTCATCAAAAGCAAACGGTGACCGGCATGGATATCGGGATGATTCGCGGCCTGGGCACCGTTGTGGTGATGGTGGCCTTTATAGGCCTGGCGCTGTGGGTGTTCAGCCCACGGCGCAAATCGGAATTCGACGACGCGACCATGCTGCCCTTTGCAGATGATCCCGAAGCCATCAAGCACGTCGAGCAAGCGTCTAGGAGTAACAAAGAATGACTACGTTCTGGAGTCTGTACGTCACAGTCCTCAGTCTGGGTACCATCTTCGCCCTGACCTGGCTGCTGCTGTCGACCCGCAAGGGCCAGCGCGCCGAGCAGACGGACGAGACCGTTGGCCACTCGTTCGACGGTATCGAGGAATACGACAACCCGCTGCCCAAATGGTGGTTCATGCTGTTTGTCGGCACCATCGTCTTCGCCCTCGGCTACCTGGTGCTGTACCCGGGCCTGGGCAACTGGAAGGGCCTGCTGCCGGGCTACAACTACCTCGACAACGACAAGCAAACCGCGTTTGCCAATGGCCAGACCGGCTGGACCGGCGTGCACGAATGGGAAAAGGAAATGGCCAGGTCAGAGGCCAAGTTCGGGCCGATCTTCGCCAAATTCGCGTCGATGCCGATTGAAGAGGTCGCCAAGGACCCGCAAGCCTTGAAGATGGGCGGCCGGCTGTTTGCCTCCAACTGCTCGGTGTGCCACGGCTCCGACGCCAAGGGCGCCTACGGCTTCCCCAACCTGACCGACGCCGACTGGCGCTGGGGCGGCGAACCGGAAACCATCAAGCAAACCATCATGCAAGGCCGCCACGCGGTGATGCCAGGCTGGGCCGAAGTCATCGGCGAGCAAGGTGTGGCTGACGTAGCGGGTTTTGTCGTGACCCAGCTTGACGGCCGAAAACTGCCCGAAGGCGCCAAGGCCGACGTAGCCAACGGTGAGAAACTCTTCGCCGCCAACTGCGTGGCCTGCCACGGCCCGGCCGGTAAGGGCACTCCCGCCATGGGCGCGCCGGACCTGACGCATCCGGGTGCGTTCATCTACGGCTCGAGCTATGCCCAGCTGCAGCAGACCATTCGTTATGGCCGCCAGGGCCAGATGCCTGCGCAGGAGCAACTGCAGGGCAATGACAAGGTGCACTTGCTGGCGGCGTATGTGTACAGCTTGTCGCAGAAGCAGGACTAAGTTTCAAGCGGCAAGCGGCAAGAGAAAAGCCCCGTCTGCGTTCGCTGACGGGGCTTTTTTCGTTCCAGATGCACAGACAAGCGAATGACGCCCACCCCTTGTAGCTTGCCGCTTGAAGCTTGCAACCACGACGTAGTAACGTAACTACATTAACACCATTCATTGGGAGGCGCCCATGACCATCACGACCATTTCCAGCCGCGAATTCAACCAGGACACAAGTGGTGCCAAAAAAGCCGCGCGCAACGGCCCGGTTTTTATCACCGATCGCGGCAAGCCCGCCCATGTGCTGCTAAGCATTGAGGACTACCAGAAACTCACAGGTCTGAATGCCGACATCGTTGACCTGCTGGTGATGCCGGAAGCGGCCGATATCGACTTCGAAACCGAACGTGCCGTGATCATTCATCGACCCGTGGACCTTTCTTGATGTATCTACT
Source organism: Pseudomonas sp. 37 R 15 (assembly GCF_900004865.1). Lineage (NCBI taxonomy): Bacteria > Pseudomonadati > Pseudomonadota > Gammaproteobacteria > Pseudomonadales > Pseudomonadaceae > Pseudomonas > Pseudomonas sp. 37 R 15. Next base: position 168,741 of record NZ_CVTV01000018.1, read on the forward strand.
CGACACCAACGTTATTTCCGAACTTCGTAAACCCCAGGCGGATGCAAACGTAGTCGCCTGGGCCAAAAGCGTGATAGCGCCGCGTATGTTTATCTCGGCGATCACGCTGAAGGAACTGGAAACCGGCGTTCTGCGCATTGAGCGGCGAGACCCGGCCCAGGGGAGGGTATTGCGTACCTGGCTCAAACGTCATGTGATGCCCGCTTTCGACGCCAGAATCCTACCCGTAGACGCTGCAGTTGCACTGCGCTGTGCCCACTTACATGTTCCAGACCGAGCCAATGAAAGTGATGCGCTGATCGCCGCTACTGCGCTGGTTCATGGCCTTACTGTGGTCACCCGCAACGTCAGCGACTTCAAATCCAGCGGCGTTGCGCTGATCAATCCATGGGACGAATGACCGTCCTGCGAGCAAAAACCGGCCATACTTAACAAGTCAATTGATCCAGGTCACTTACACCATCAATTGATTTGCCCCAACGCGACCAAAGGTCGCACCCTTTGCGCAGCATCGGGGGCGTATCATTAGGCCACTGCAACACCCTTAATTTGACCGCGGTTGGCACGTACTGGCCGAGGCAAATCTCCACCGCCGTGGGATGCAATGATGAGCAACCAGATACCGGTACATGACGTTACCCCGCCTGCCAAAAGCGTCGACCTCTATGCTTCGCGAGAGAAAATCTACACCCGCGCCTTCACCGGGCTGTTCCGCAATCTGCGCATGCTCGGTGGCGCCGGCCTGTTCCTGCTTTACTTCGGCACCGTGTGGCTGAACTGGGGCGGCCACCAGGCGGTGTGGTGGAACCTGCCGGAGCGTAAGTTCTTCATTTTTGGCGCAACATTCTGGCCCCAGGATTTCATCCTGCTCTCGGGCATTCTCATCGTTGCAGCCTTTGGGCTGTTTTTCATTACCGTGTACGCCGGCCGCGTGTGGTGCGGTTATACCTGCCCGCAAAGCGTGTGGACGTGGATCTTCATGTGGTGCGAAAAGGTCACCGAAGGCGACCGCAACCAGCGCATCAAGCTCGACAAGGCGCCCATGGGCGCCAACAAATTCCTGCGCAAGTTCAGCAAGCACACGCTGTGGCTGCTGATCGGTTTTGTCACCGGTATGACCTTCGTCGGCTACTTCTCGCCGATCCGCGAACTGGTATTGGACTTCTTCACCGGCCAGGCCGACGGCTGGTCGTACTTCTGGGTGGGCTTCTTCACCCTCGCCACCTATGGCAACGCCGGCTGGCTGCGCGAACAGGTGTGCATCTACATGTGCCCGTATGCGCGTTTCCAGAGTGTGATGTTCGACAAGGACACCCTGATCGTTTCCTATGACCCGCGGCGTGGCGAAGTGCGCGGCCCGCGTAAAAAGGGCGTCGACTACAAGGCCCAGGGCCTGGGCGACTGCATCGATTGCACCATGTGCGTGCAAGTGTGCCCCACCGGTATCGATATCCGCGACGGCCTGCAGATCGAGTGCATCGGCTGCGCCGCCTGTATCGATGCCTGCGATAACATCATGGACAAGATGGACTACCCACGCGGCCTGATCAGCTACACCACCGAGCACAATCTGTCCGGCCAGAAGACCCATAAGTTACGGCCACGGCTGATCGGCTATGCGCTGGTGCTGCTGGCGATGATCGGCTTGCTGGTTGGCGCATTCTTCATGCGCTCACTGGTGGGCTTCGACGTCAGCAAGGACCGCGTGCTGTACCGCGAGAACGCTGAAGGCCGCATCGAAAACGTCTACAGCCTGAAGATCATGAACAAGGACCAGCACGACCACACCTACGTGCTCGACGCCGCCGGCCTGCCCGACCTCAAGCTGCAAGGCCGGCGCGAAATCAAGGTGGCCGCCGGCGATATCGTCAGCATGCCGGTGGAGTTGTCGAGTGCGCCGGAGCAACTGCCGTCAAGCACCAACGAGGTGACTTTCATCCTCGAAGACGCCGATGACACCAGCGTTCATATTGAAGCCAAGAGCCGATTCATCGGCCCACAAGTTCGTTAGACAGGGAACACAAGAATGCCCGCAACCACTGCTGCAAGCCCCTGGTACAAGCACCTCTGGCCCTGGATCATCATCGCGATCCTGGCCTGCTCGGTGACGCTGACCTTGTCCATGGTGACCATCGCGGTCAACAACCCGGACAACCTGGTCAACGACAACTACTACGAGGCCGGCAAAGGCATCAACCGCTCCCTGGACCGTGAACGCCTGGCCCAGGCCCTCCAATTGCGCGGCAAGCTGCACCTGGACGAATTGACCGGTGAAGTCGAACTGCGCCTGACCGGCAACAGCAACCCGAACACGCTGGAACTGAACCTGATCTCCCCGACCCAGCCAGAGAAGGATCGCAAGATCAACCTGACCCGCAGCGACAACGAACCCGGTCGCTACATCGGCCAGGTCACCGACCAGGTCGAGGGCCGCCGCTTCGTCGAATTGCTCGGCGTGGAAGGCGACAAGACCTGGCGTCTGTTCGAAGAAGAAGAGGTCAGCCACGACAAGGACTTGCTGCTCGGAGACGAACCGTTGCAGGGTGCCGAAGACCTGAAGAAGTAAGATCGCGCTTCGCGCATCGCGGGCAAGCCCGCCCCCCCATTGGAACGCGTACTCCTGTGGGAACGGGCTTGCCCGCGATGAGGCCCTTCCAGCCACCAAAGATCCCGAACATGACCACCCCCTGCTACCACTGCGCCCTGCCCGTCCCCGCCGGCAGCCGGTTCACCAGCGAAATCCTCGGCGAACGTCGCGAGCTCTGCTGTCCGGGTTGCCAGGCGGTGGCCGAGGCGATTGTGGCCGGCGGGCTGGAAAGCTATTACCGGCACCGCAGCGAAGCCTCGGCCAACCCCGAGGCGCTACCGGTGCAACTGATCGATGAATTGGCGCTGTACGACCGCGCCGATGTGCAAAAGCCATTCGTGCGCCACACGGGCGAACTCGCTGAAATCACCTTGCTCATGGAAGGCATCAGCTGCGCGGCCTGTGGCTGGTTGATCGAGAAACATCTGCGCGGCCTGCCCGCCGTGGCCGAGGCACGGCTGAACCTGTCCAACCACCGCCTGCACGTGCGCTGGGCCAGCGGACAGTTGCCGTTGAGCCAGGTGCTCAGTGAGCTGCGCCATATCGGTTATGCCGCCCATCCCTATCAAGCTGACCGTGCCGCCGAACAACTGGCCGGTGAGAATCGCCTGGCCCTGCGCCAACTGGGTGTTGCCGGGTTACTGTGGTTCCAGGCCATGATGGCGACCATGGCCACCTGGCCGGAATTCAATATCGACCTCAGCCCCGAGCTGCATGTGATCCTGCGCTGGGTCGCGCTGTTTCTCACAACCCCTATCGTGTTCTACAGCTGTGCGCCATTTTTCAAAGGGGCGTTGCGCGATCTGCGCACACGCCACCTGACCATGGACGTGTCGGTGTCCCTGGCCATTGGCGGGGCTTACCTGGCGGGGATCTGGACTGCAATCACCGGCGTGGGTGAGCTGTACTTCGACGCGGTCGGCATGTTCGCACTGTTCCTGCTGGCCGGGCGCTACCTGGAACGGCGTGCCCGCGAACGTACCGCCGCCGCCACCGCGCAGTTGGTCAACCTGCTGCCCGCCTCGTGCCTGCGCCTGAGCGCGGACGGGCAGAGCGAACGCATCCTGCTGGGCGAGCTGGCCGTGGGCGACCGGGTGCTGGTGCATCCTGGCGCGGTGCTGCCAGCGGACGGCGTGATTGTCGAAGGTCAATCCAGCGTCGACGAATCCCTGCTCACCGGCGAATACTTGCCGCAGCCCCGGCATGTCGGTGATGCCGTCACCGCCGGCACCCTCAATGTGGAAGGCGCGCTGAGCGTCCAGGTGCGCGCCCTCGGCCACGACACGCGCCTGTCTGCCATCGTGCGCCTGCTGGAGCGCGCCCAGGCCGAGAAACCGCGCCTGGCGCAGATCGCCGACCGCGCCGCACAGTGGTTTTTGCTGGCATCCCTGCTGGCGGCTGCGGTGATCGGCCTGGTGTGGTGGCAGCTGGATGCCTCACGGGCGTTCTGGATTGTCCTGGCCATGCTGGTAGCCACCTGCCCGTGCGCGTTGTCCCTGGCGACACCCACCGCCCTCACCGCCGCCACCGGCACCCTGCACAGCCTTGGTTTGCTGCTGACCCGCGGCCATGTGCTGGAGGGTCTGAACCAGATCGACACGGTGATTTTCGACAAGACCGGTACGCTCACCGAAGGGCGCCTGGCGTTGCGCGCCATCCGGCCCCTGGGCAAACTGGACAGCGACCAGTGCCTGGGCCTCGCCGCCGCACTGGAAAACCGCTCCGAACACCCGATTGCCCGCGCCTTTGGCCGAGCGCCGCTGGCGGCCCATGACGTATCAGGCACCCCCGGCCTCGGCCTGGAAGGACGTGTGGGCGAACGCCTGCTGCGCATCGGTCAACCCGGATTTGTCTGTGAACTCAGCGCCAGCCCGATCCCGGCGTCACCGGACGAAGCCGGGCAATGGCTGCTGCTGGGCGATCAACGCGGCGCACTCGCCTGGTTCGTCCTCGACGACCGCCTGCGCAGCGATGCACCTGCCCTGCTGGCTGCGTGCAAGGCGCGCGGCTGGCGCACATTGCTGCTGTCGGGAGACAGTTCGCCAATGGTCGCCAGCGTCGCTGCCGAGCTGGGCATCGATGAAGCCCACGGCGGCCTGCGTCCCGACGACAAGCTGCAGGTGCTGCAACGCCTGCATCGAGAAGGCCGCACGGTGCTGATGCTCGGCGACGGCGTCAACGATGTGCCCGTACTGGCCGCCGCGGACATCAGCGTGGCGATGGGCTCGGCCACCGACCTGGCAAAGACCAGCGCCGATGCGGTGCTGCTGTCCAACCGCCTGGAGGCGCTGGTGCAGGCGTTTACGCTGGCGCGGCGCACACGCCGGGTCATCATCGAAAACCTGCTGTGGGCCGGGCTGTACAATGGCCTGATGCTGCCGTTCGCCGCCCTGGGGTGGATCACCCCCATCTGGGCGGCGATCGGCATGTCCCTCAGTTCGTTGACGGTGGTGCTCAATGCCCTGCGCCTGACTCGCCTGCCGAGCGCGCCGGCCGCTGGCGCCCCCTTGATCAATCGCCCGCTGCCGGCTTGAGCCGCGCGGGCATGGAGTGCAGATGCCAGCTCTATACGTGATGATTCCGGCGGCGCTGCTGTTAGTGGGCGTGGCCATCTACATCTTCTTCTGGGCCGTGGACAGCGGCCAGTACGAAGACCTCGACGGCCCGGCCCACAGTGTGCTGTTCGACGACCAGGACCCGAATCACCTGGCCGCCATCGACGAAGCCAACCGTGCCGAGCAACCGCCCAAAGAGCCGCCCCATGCTTGAGCTGGCGCCTTTGCTGGCCTCTGCGCTGATCCTCGGCCTGCTCGGCGGTGGCCATTGCCTGGGGATGTGCGGCGGGTTGATGGGCGCGCTGACCCTGGCGATTCCCAGGGAACAGCGCAGCCGTCGGTTTCGCCTGCTGCTGGCGTACAACCTGGGACGCATCCTCAGTTATGCCGCGGCGGGGTTGCTGATCGGCCTGGCCGGGTGGGCCGTGGCCAACAGCCCGGCGGCGATGTTCATGCGGGTGCTCGCCGGGCTGCTGCTGATCAGCATGGGCCTGTACCTGGCCGGCTGGTGGAGCGGCCTGACGCGTATCGAAGGCCTCGGTCGCGGCCTGTGGCGACATCTCCAGCCGATTGCCAACCGTTCGCTGCCGGTCTCCAGCCTGCCCCGCGCTTTACTGCTGGGCGCGCTGTGGGGCTGGTTGCCGTGCGGGTTGGTCTACAGCACCCTGCTATGGGCCGCGAGCCAGGGCAATGCGCTGGACAGCGCGCTGCTGATGCTGGCGTTCGGCCTGGGCACCTGGCCGGTATTGCTGGCGACCGGGCTGGCCGCCGAGCGCGTTACCGCGCTGTTGCGCAAGCGCAGCGTGCGCATGGCCGGTGGTCTGCTGGTGGTGCTGTTCGGGCTCTGGACCCTGCCCGGGCCGCACCAGCATTGGCTGATGGGGCATTGACCGGCCCTGTGGCATAGCGCCGCTCCTCGTTGATGCAAATCAACATGCCCTCCCCAACCAGCCCCTAGACTCGGCCCACCAGCCAAACCGGGGGACCGCCCGCATGCTCGACGCCATTCGTTGGGACACCGATCTGATTCACCGCTACGACCTGGCGGGGCCGCGCTACACGTCCTACCCCACGGCCGTCCAATTCGACAGCCAGGTCGGCACCTTCGACCTGCTCCATGCGCTGCGCGACAGTCGCAAAGCCACGCGGCCGTTGTCGCTGTACGTACACGTGCCGTTCTGCGCCAATATTTGTTACTACTGCGCCTGCAACAAGGTGATCACCAAGGACCGTGGCCGCGCCCAGGCCTATTTGCAACGCCTGATGCAGGAGATCCAGCAGGTGGCCTGCCACCTCGACCCGAAACAGCCGGTGGAGCAACTGCACCTGGGCGGCGGCACGCCGACCTTCCTCAGCCACGACGAGTTGCGCCAGGTGATGAAACACTTGCGCCAGCACTTCAATTTGCTCGAGGACGATTCGGGCGACTACGGCATCGAGATCGACCCTCGCGAAGCCGATTGGGCAACCATGGGCCTGCTGCGCGAACTGGGCTTCAACCGCGTCAGCATCGGCCTGCAGGACCTGGACCCCGAGGTGCAGCGTGCGGTCAATCGCCTGCAAAGCCTGGAGGAAACCCGCGCGGTGATCGACGCGGCGCGCACCCTGCAATTTCGCTCGATCAATATCGACCTGATCTATGGCCTGCCCAAGCAGTCACCGCTGAACTTTGCGCGCACCGTGGAAGAAGTCATCCGCCTGCAACCCGACCGCCTGTCGGTATTCAACTACGCACACCTGCCAGAGCGTTTCATGCCCCAGCGGCGGATCAACACCGATGATCTGCCCTCGCCGGCAGAAAAACTGTTGATGCTGCAAACCACCATCGAACAACTGACCCAGGCCGGCTACCGCTATATCGGCATGGACCACTTTGCCCTGCCGGACGACGAACTGGCCATCGCCCAGGAAGAAGGCAAGCTGCAACGTAATTTCCAGGGCTACACCACCCACGGGCACTGCGATCTGATTGGGTTAGGCGTGTCGGCGATCAGCCAGATCGGCGATTTGTACTGCCAGAACAGCAGTGACCTCAACGCGTACCAGAACGCCCTGGCGGGCGCGCAATTGGCGACCAGCCGAGGCTTGATCTGCACCACGGATGACCGTTTGCGGCGGGATGTGATCCAGCAATTGATCTGCAATTTCAGCCTGGGATTCGAGGGGATCGAACAGGCGTACAACATCGACTTTCGCGGTTATTTTGCCGAGCTGTGGCCGCAACTGGAGACGATGGCCACCGACGGTCTGATCGAGTTGGACGCCCAGGGCATTCGTGTACTGCCGGCCGGGCGTTTGTTGGTGCGTTCGGTGTGCATGGTGTTCGATGCCTACCTCGAGCACCAGAACCGGCAGCGTTTCTCGCGGGTAATCTGAAAATACCTATGCCATAGCCAGGGAGGCGGCCTTCATCGCATCGTCGCCACTGAGCCCCTTCATGGCCTTGCTCAAGGACGCCTGCGCCGTGACGAGGCTCGCGTTCAGCGCGGCAAGTGCCCCCTGCAGGTTATTGACCTTGACCCTGGCCTGCTCCGGAGAAAGGGTTTTATCGGCCATGACGGCGGCCAGTTCGGCCTGCTTTTCTGCAATCTGTTTCTTGATCTCGCGGATCATCTTCAAGACCTGCTGGACATCGTCGGGCAGGCCGCTTTCCTCGATATCGCTGTTGGATTTCCTGGTGTCACTGATCGCCAGCAAGGCAGCGCCGGAAAACGTCACTTTCACGCCTTCCTCCGTCTTGGTGCTGAGGGGCGCCGACGTGGCGTCCTTCAACTCTTTGGCAGCCGCAGCCGACTTCGCTTCCGCCACCAGATCCTTCGGCTCCGGCAGAGGCAGCGCGCTGAGGCTTGCCGAGGTATTTGCACCAATGGAAATCATGGGTCTGGCTCCAAATTCAAAGAGTATCGTTACTTTGTATCGGCCATGACACACGAACCTTTATACCCGTGAGGCTTTTTTGTACACGCTGGTCTCAGCCCCCCCAGTGCGTTACCCTTACGTCTTATGTGTGTTTTTCCCACAAGGATTTAAGAAATGTCCGAGCCAGTTAAACTGCGCGCTCACAGCCAGGCCCATTGCAAGGATTGCAGCCTGGCCCCCCTCTGCCTGCCACTTTCGCTGAATCTGGAAGACATGGATGCGCTGGACGACATCGTTAAACGCGGCCGCCCCCTGAAAAAAGGCGAGTTTCTGTTTCGCCAGGGTGACAAGTTCGATTCCGTTTATGCAGTCCGTTCAGGGGCGTTGAAAACGTTCAGCCTCAGCGACGGTGGCGAAGAGCAAATTACCGGCTTCCACCTGCCCAGCGAACTGGTCGGGCTGTCGGGGATGGACACCGACATGCATCCGGTCTCGGCTCAGGCACTGGAGACCACGTCGGTGTGCGAAATTCCTTTCGAGCGCCTCGATGAACTGGCCGTGCAGTTGCCACAGCTGCGTCGTCAGTTGATGCGCGTCATGAGCCGCGAGATTCGTGACGATCAACAGATGATGCTGCTGTTGTCGAAGAAAACCGCCGACGAGCGCATCGCTACGTTCCTGGTCAACCTGTCGGCGCGCTTCCGCGCCCGTGGGTTTTCAGCCAACCAGTTCCGCCTGAGCATGTCGCGCAATGAAATCGGCAATTACCTGGGCCTTGCGGTGGAAACCGTGTCCCGCGTGTTTACCCGCTTCCAGCAGAACGCATTGATTGCCGCCGAGGGCAAGGAAGTGCACATCCTCGACCCCATCCAGTTGTGCGCGCTGGCCGGTGGTTCCCTGGAAGGGTGATCCGCGATCTGCGGCCGAGCGAACCGGCAAGGCCGCAGGTATACTTCGGGTCCGTTTTCCGCCCAGGACCCTTCGACGATGACTTTCGATTCGTTCGACATCAAATCCCTGATTCGCCCCGTCATCGACTTCCCCAAGCCTGGGGTGATCTTCCGTGACATCACGCCGTTGTTCCAATCGCCCCGCGCCCTGCGCCTGGTCGCCGACAGCTTTGCCCAGCGTTATGTCGAAGCCGACTTCAGCCATATCGGCGCGATGGATGCCCGCGGCTTCCTGATCGGCTCGATCGTCGCCTACCAGCTCAACAAGCCACTGATCCTGTTTCGCAAGCAAGGCAAATTGCCGGCTGACGTCCTCGCCGAGGCTTATCAGACCGAATATGGCGAAGCGCTCCTCGAGGTCCATGCCGACAGCCTTTGCGAAGGTGACTCGGTGCTGATGTTCGATGACTTGATCGCCACCGGCGGCACCCTGATTGCCGCAGCGAACCTGGTGCGGCGCATGGGCGCGCAGATTTTTGAAGCGGCGGCGATTATCGATTTGCCGGAGCTGGGTGGGTCGCAGCGTTTGGAAGATATGGGCATTCCCACGTTCTGCCTGACGCAGTTCGGGTTGACCGAACGGTAGTGTGTGTCAGGACGGGCCTCATTGGGCCAAGCCCCCTCTCACATTCGACCGAGTTCCAAGTTTGGAATGTGGTCAAAATGTGGGAGGGGGCTTGCCCCCGATAGCGGAGTGCCAGTCAACACATTCATTGCTGATCCACCGCGATCGGGGGCAAGCCCCCTCCCACATGTTGTCCTGCTGTGGCTTTAGAGGGCGATCGGCTTGCGGCCAGCGAACGAGTGCGCCAAGGTGCCGCCGTCGACCAATTCAAGCTCGCCACCCAGGGGCACGCCATGGGCAATACGCGAGGTGATCAACCCCTTGTTGGTCAGCAACTGGGCGATGTAATGCGCCGTCGCTTCGCCTTCGACCGTAGGGTTGGTCGCCAGGATCACTTCGGTAAATGTGCCCTGCTCTTCGATCCGCGCCACCAGTTGCGGAATGCCAATGGCTTCCGGCCCCAGGCCATCCAACGGCGACAGATGGCCCTTGAGCACGAAGTAACGCCCGCGATAGCCGGTCTGCTCCACCGCATACACATCCATTGGCCCCTCCACCACACACAGCAGCGTGTCGTCGCGTCGTGGGTCGGCGCATTGCGGGCAGAGTTCTTCTTCAGTCAGGGTGCGGCATTGCCGACAGTGGCCCACGCCTTCCATGGCCTGGCTCAGGGCCTGGGCCAGACGGGTGCCGCCGCTGCGATCACGCTCCAGCAGTTGCAGCGCCATACGCTGGGCAGTTTTCTGGCCGACGCCCGGCAAGGTACGCAGGCCGTCGATCAGTTGGCGAATCAGGGGGCTGAAGCTCATGGGCGAAGGGTCCGACAAAACAACGAGACGCGGTTTATACCCGCGCCCCGGATTAGCGTCAAATGCTCAATCCTGTGCGACGCGCACGACCAACTTGCCGAAGTTGCGCCCTTCGAGCAAACCGATAAAGGCTTCGGGCGCTTGCTCCAGGCCGTCGACCACGTCTTCGCGGAACTTGATCTTGCCCTCGCGAACCCAGGGCGCCATGGCGCTGAGGAACTCCGGCTGGCGATCACCGTAGTCGTCAAACACGATAAAGCCCTGGATGCGCACACGCTTGGTCAGCAAAGTGCGCTGCAGCGCCGGCAGACGATCGGGGCCGCTTGGCGCTTCATGGGCGTTATACCCGGCGATCAGCCCGCACAGGGGCACCCGCGCCTTGGGGTTGAGCAACGGCATCACGGCGTCGAACACCTTGCCGCCGACGTTCTCGAAATAAATGTCCACGCCATTGAAGCAGGCCTGGGCCAGCTCGTCGGCAAACCCTTCGCTCTTGTGGTCGATACAGGCATCGAAACCCAGCTCATCGACCACGTAGCGGCACTTGTCCGCACCGCCGGCAATGCCCACCACGCGCAAGCCCTTGAGCTTGGCAACCTGGCCCACCACCGAGCCCACCGCACCCGAGGCCGCCGCCACGACCAGGGTTTCACCGGCCTTGGGCTGGCCGATATCCATCAGGCCCATGTAAGCGGTCATACCGGGCATGCCCAGTACCCCCAGGGCCATCGACGGGCTGGCCAGGCCATTGGGCACCGGCATCAGGTTGCGGCCATCGGAAATACTGTGGCTCTGCCAGCCGGTAGAGCCCACGACCAGGTCGCCCACCTCGAATTTCGGATTGCGCGACTGCTCGACACGGCTGACCGCGCCACCGGTCATCACGTCGTCGATTTCCACGGGTGCTGCGTACGACGGCGCGTCGCTCATGCGTCCGCGCATGTAGGGGTCCAGCGACAGATAGAGCGTCTTGAGCAGCACCTGGCCGTCCGCCAGCTCTGGCAGGTTCACGCGTTCGAGGCGGAAATTTTCCGGAGTCGGCGCGCCTTGAGGGCGTGAGACCAGGACGATGCGTTGGTTCAGCGTCGGTTCTTGAGGCATCAGGGGCTCCTTTAAGCGAATGCATACGTATAGGGTGCAGACCCTGCTTGCTGCCCCAGGGTTCAGTTGCGATAGGCACAAACAAAAATGCCAGGCACGAGGCCTGGCATTGGAGTGCAGCTAAAACCTGCCGATCAGAACGGCAGCTTCATACCCGGTGGCAGTTGCATGCCAGCGGTCATGCCGCCCATTTTTTCCTGGCTGCTGGCTTCGATCTTGCGCACCGCGTCGTTGACGGCAGCGGCGAACAGGTCTTCCAGCACTTCACGGTCGTCATCGCTGACGCCTTCGAGCAGGCTTGGGTCGATGCTGACGCGCTTGATGTCGTGACGACCGGTCATCACCACGCTGACCATATCGCCACCGGCTTTACCGGTGACTTCGGCGTTGGCCAGTTCTTCCTGCATCTTGGCCATTTTTTCCTGCATCTGCTGCGCCTGCTTCATCAGGCCGGCCATGCCACCTTTCATCATGGGAATCACCTCAAAAGTACGTGGATCAAAAGAGTCGCCCGGTTCATGACGCCTGGGGCGCCGGGGCTTCGACAGGTTCAATAGTATCGTGACGGACGACCGCACCGAACTGTTGCATCATTTGCTGGATAAGCGGATCAGCCTGGATCGACGCCTCCGCATCGCGCTGGCGGTTCAGGCGTCGACGCGTCGCGGCCTGGGCCGGGGTTTCCTGCTCGGGCTTGATCAGCTCGATGGCGATTGTCAGCGTGCGCCCATGGTACTGGTTGAGCGCGTCGTTCAGACGGCGCTGCTGGGTGGCATTGAACAAGGCGCTGTGGGCCGGGTCCAGGTGCAGCAGCCAATGGTCGCCGTCGATGGCAATCAACGTGCAGTTGGCGGCGATACTGCCGGTCATGCCGGAGATCGGCAACTTTGGAAACAATTCCAGCCATTGCAGGGCCAGGCCGGTGGCCGGGGCCGCGGCGGGCTCCACCTCCGGCTCGGCGGTGTGTTCGCTGGCGAGTTCGTCCAGGTAGCTGTAGGCCGAATCCATGTCCGGCTCGATGTAGTCTTCGTCCAGCGGCGGTTCGTCGTCGAGGTCAATGCCGGGCGTGGCCGCCTCGACCTGGGCCACGGTCGGCTCCGGCACCGGCGCGGACACCCACTCCGGCGCATCCGGCACCACGCTGTCCGGGGTCGGCGCGGGCATTGGCGTCAGTTCGGGCTGCTCGCCGGTGGTGTCCAGTACCGGCTCCACGGCGGGCTGTTGCTCGGGCTCGACGGGCGCTTCGACCGGGTCATTCCAGGGCAGATCCACCACCGGGGCGACTTGCGGCTCAGGCTCAGGCTTAGCCTCGATCACCGCTTCAGGCTCGGCCACCGGGGCGGCAACCACCGGCTCGGCAACCGCTGCGGGTGCAGCTTCCACTGGCGCGACCACCGCCGCGCCAGCCACTGGTTTGGCGGAATCAGCTGTGGCCTGGCTGATCCCCACTGGCTTTAGCGGCTGTCTCGGCGCATCCGCCGAGTCGGCGGGCCGGAAGGCCAGCATGCGCAGCAGGACCATCTCGAAGCCCCCGCGCGGGTCCGGCGCCAGGGGCAGGTCGCGGCGGCCGATCAGGCCCATCTGGTAATAGAACTGCACATCTTCGGCCGGCAACGCCTGGGCCAGCGCCAACACGCGGTCGCGGTCGCCATGGCCGTTGTCGACCGCCTCAGGCAATGCCTGGGCGATAGCGACGCGGTGCAGCACATTGAGGATTTCCGAGAGCACGCCATTCCAGTCCGGACCTTGCTCCGACAAGTGGCGCACGGCTTCGAGCAATGCCTTGGCATCGCCTTCGATCAGCGCGTGCAGCACGTCGAACACCTGGCCGTGGTCCAGCGTGCCAAGCATGGCGCGCACATCGGCGGCCAGGACCTTGCCTTCACCAAAGGCGATGGCCTGGTCGGTGAGGCTCATGGCATCACGCATCGAGCCATCGGCAGCACGGCCCAGCAGCCACAGTGCGTCGTCTTCGAACGGAACGTTCTCGACGCCCAGCACGTGGGTCAAATGCTCGACCACCCGCTCGGGGGTCATGTTCTTCAGGGAGAATTGCAGGCACCGCGACAAAATCGTCGCAGGAAGTTTCTGCGGGTCGGTGGTGGCCAGGATGAATTTGACGTAGGGCGGCGGCTCTTCCAGGGTCTTCAACAGCGCGTTGAAGGAGTGGCTGGACAGCATGTGCACTTCGTCGATCAGGTAGACCTTGAAGCGGCCACGGCTCGGTGCGTATTGCACGTTATCGAGCAGTTCACGGGTGTCTTCGACCTTGGTGCGGCTCGCGGCGTCGATCTCGATCAGGTCGACGAAACGCCCTTCGTCGATCTCGCGGCAGACCGAACAGGTGCCGCACGGTGTCGAGGTGATCCCGGTTTCACAATTCAGGCATTTGGCGATGATGCGCGCAATGGTGGTCTTGCCCACGCCGCGGGTACCGGTGAACAGGTAGGCGTGGTGCAGCCGCTGGCTGTCCAAGGCATTGATCAGAGCCTTGAGCACATGGGTCTGGCCGACCATTTCGCGGAACGAGCGCGGACGCCATTTACGTGCAAGAACCTGATAACTCATCGAAAACCGTCGCAACTGGGAAGCGGAAGCCGGTAATGCTAGCGGAGCAAGGGGGAAATTGCATCCGGCACGCTCGTCTTATCTGACTAAGCGCCCCTCAAAGGCCTGAACCCGCCGCGTCGATCCACGTGATTATCCGGCTGTACGCCGCAAAGAACGCACCCAGCGCGCCTCCAGACCGATAGCGGCCACACTGGCCAGCACCATCAGCCCGCCCAGCAGCACCTGCAGGGTAATGCGCTCGCCCAGCAGCATCGCGGCCATGATCATCGCCACGGGTGGGATCAGGTACATCGCTACCGAGGCGCGGCTGACTTCAACGTGCTTGAGCACGTAGCCCCAGGCCAGGTAGGCCAGGGCACTGGGAAAAATACCGAGCACCAGCACCGCCATGTTTTCCGGCAACGGTGCCCGTGCCACTGCAGCGGGCAGACCGGGCAGGTTCACGCACAGCATCAAGGTGCCGGACCAGACCATATAGCAGGCCAGCGTCAGCGGGCTGTAGCGGCAAGCGTAATGTCGCAGGACAGCGAAATACACGCTCCAGGACAGGGCCGCCAGCAGGATCAGCAAGCCGCGTGGGTCCATGTCGGCCATGCCATGCCCGCCCCGGATCACCACCAGCACACCCCACAACCCCAACAGCACACACCCCCAGCGCCAGGCACTGACCCGCTCCTTCAGGCAGAAAAACGCAATCAACACACTGAACAGCGGTGCCGACTGCGCCAGCACGCTGGACGCCGACGCGCTCACCCATTGCTGGCCGCTATTGAGGCAGGTGTGGTGCAGGAATACGCCGAAAAAACCCAGCACCAGCAGCCACGGCAAATCCCGCAGGCGCGGCCGGCCAATGCCCGTCACCAGCGCCACCGCGCCCATGCACACCGAGGCGATCAGGAACCGCAGCAGCGCCAGGTGGCCAGGGCTGTAGCTGTGCAAGCCGACGTGCACGCCAATCGGCGAATACGCCCAACAGAGGATGACGACGGCAACGACTAGCGTAAGCTTTACAGGAGACGGGGCATTCATCGGCGGCATCCGGCACTCGGTGGGAATGCCGTCAGTCTTGGCCCGCGCCAGGCGCAGCACAATTAAGCGTTTCTGACTTCTGAGATCACGGGAACTGAGCAATGGAACTGGCCCAACTGAAAATGGTGCGAGCCGTGGCGCAAACCGGCAGCGTGGCCCAGGCCGCCCTGCAATTGCACTGCGTGCCGTCCAACATCACCACGCGTATCAAGCAGCTGGAAAGCGAGTTGGGCACAGCCTTGTTCATCCGTGCCGGACGCGGGCTGGCGATCAGCGCCGCCGGGGAGATTTTCCTGGATTATTGCGAGCGTATCCTGGCGCTGGTGGACGAGTCCAAACGTGCGGTGGATGCCACCGCGACCCCTCGTGGCACCTTGCGCATCGGCGCGGTGGAGTCCAGCGCCAGCGGGCGCCTGCCGCCGCTGCTGGCCGAGTACCACCGGCGCTACCCTGAGGTCAGCCTGGAATTGGTCACCGGCGCCTGGGCGCAATTGCTGGACGACCTGCAGCACCATCGGCTCGATGTGGCGCTGGTGGCATCCGGCAACCCGCGCGCCAAACTTGAGCACAGCGTGGTCTACAGCGAACGCCTGGTATTGATCGCCAGCGCGTGCAGCGCCCCCATCAACAGCGCCCGGGACCTGGCCGGTCGCACCTTGCTGGTGTGGCCGCCGGGTTGCCCCTATCGCGCCGCCCTGGAAAACTGGCTCAAGCCCCATGACGTCAAACCGGCGATTGCCAGCTATGCCAGTTGGGGCACGATCATCGGTTGCGTCAGCGCGGGCATTGGCGTGGCGTTGGCGCCGGAGGGCATTCTGGCGCGCTATGAGCAGGCCAACGCGTTGGCATCGTATCGCTTCGAAGCACTGGCGCCCGTGGACAACCTGCTGTTCTGGCACACGGACACCCAGCGGCACCTGGCACGGGACGCATTTGCCGGGCTGCTGCGCGAAACCTTCGGCTGACCCAATCCAAAATCCGGGAGGAGGCTTGCCCCGATAGCCATGGATATCTACACAACTGTGTAGCGCCCAACGCTAACCACGATGCGCAGCGAGTCGCTCTTGATCTGGCTTTTGATCTTAGGCGCCCCGTTAAACCACGCTGGCCGAACGCGGGCTTGAATCCGTGGGTAACCCGGCAGGACGCCGGGTTAGCCGCCCCGCGCCATGGATGGCGCGTGGCGGCGGCCCACGGATTCAAGCCCGCGTTCGGGCACACCGAGCCTGAGCGAGGTGCCGAGTGGTGGGGCAAGAGCCCTTTTGGTTACTTTTGGGGCTCTTTTCCAAAAGTGACCCGCTGTAAAAGCGGAACCCATAGCAGCCGTTACGCAGAAACGGATATGTACGTAATCCAATCCAGCATCCTGGTCGGCCCAGAGGCCGCCATCGGGGGCAAGCCCCCTCCCACATTTTCTAGATCTTCGGTGCAGCCAGCCGTGCGTACTGGTCCTGGCTGATCCAGCCCGTGAACGAACGCTCGTCAGCATTGACAAATTCCACCTGCGCCCAGCCGTCCTTGAACGCCAGTACCCCCACCACATCATTTTTGACGATGTAGGGACGCTTTGTCGCTTTGGCGCCCGGTGTTTTCAACAGGTAGGCCTTTTGCGCCGATACCGTCACCAGGCCGATCCATTTTTTCCGCGCGGTCTGGCTCAACTCCAGGCCCGTGGAGATGTCCGGCATCAACACATTGATACAACCTGGATGCTGGCGACCTTGCTCCACGGTCAGGGTCACGCCGTCGGCCGAGGCCGCCACGCTGCCGGGATAAGCTGCATCGCGCCAGGTGGTCAGCGCTTGCGGCTTACCCTGCAGAAAGAAGCTGCACCCCCGCGTGACGCCCTCCCCCATCGCCTCCGAGTAGAACCCCTCGACCTGCTGCTGCGGTGTCACCGCCAGCATCAGCCCTTCGTACTTGCCCGACTGCAACGCGCCAGGCCCTGCAAACGCCGGCACCACGACGCATAACGACAACACACCCACCGCCAGAAAACGCATCATCTTATTTCTTCCCTTCCAGTACGTCGTAGGCCTGCTTCATCAGCACGTCGTAGTTGCCGTAGTCCTCACCGTTGTAGTTGCGGGCCATGGCGGTAAAGTCCTTGTTTTTCATGGCCGTCATCAACGCGGTATTTTTGCCGCAAAGGCTGAGATAGGCCTTGAGCTGATTGCCGGCATTGACCTTCAAGGACGCCACGAACTCAAACACGGTCTTGAATCCGCAAGACGCGAAATTGAACCCCATGATCTGAAACATCCCCCATGAGGCCGACAGCAACGCCGCTTCCTGATCCAGTGCAAACGCCGTGGCCATGGTTTCCCAGGCCTTGACCTGGTCCTTGTTGTTGGCCTGCCACTGCGGCCCGGCTTTTTTCTTGTAGATGTACGACAGCAGCGGGTGCGACTGGTCGTAAATGTGCTTGGTGTACTTGCGAAAATGATGGCCTTCGAACGCGATGATCGGCAACTTCGCCGGCCCGAAGCCCACCTTCCCGCCCGATTCGATAGTGGCGAACGCCTTGATGACATTCACCGAGATCCCGTTGCCCAACTGCTTGGCGGCGTTCTGAAAGTCAGTGTCGCTGAGCGTCATGCCGCCATCGCAAGTGGACTGCATCATCAACTGCCGGTTACGCCGTTCGGCCTCGATCACCGCACGCACCTGGTTCAGATAGACATTCACGGTGGCTTGCACCGCATCGGCATTGTTATTGCCGAAGGCGTTGAGAAAACTCGGAATGCGCATCGCCGGGAAGGCCGTCACCGGCACCTTCAATGCCTCTTCGATCAGGCTGTTGAAGGTACGACCGGTAGGGTCGATCACGCCATCGGGATGGGCGTACTTGAGATGACGGAACTGGTACTGGCTGATGCACTGCACCAGTTGGCCGTCGCATTTGCCGTTTTCGGGCAAGGCGAAACCCAGTTTGGGAATGATCAGATTGAAGAGATACTGGATGCACTGAACATCGGCGGGCAAGTTGCGGGCTTTGCCGGGCGTGCCGACCGAGGCACTGATAAGACGAGGCAACCCTTGCAGGCTTTTCATGACAGACATCCTTGTGAGGTAAAGAAGCGATTGCGCTTCGATATCAAGTCCACGCCCTTGTCATACTCTGAAACAAGTGCCCGGCGGAAGCTAACAAGGTGCCTTGGGGTTGTCCAGAGAGGGTTTCGAAAGTTGTGAATCAGCCAGAGTAAATCACTCAGTAGCCATGCACATCGCGGGTCTTCTGGTACTGGTGGTAGTCGATCCACTCGACCACGTCGTAGGGAAGATAAAGCTGCACGGTGGCGCGGGAAATCGCGATGTACACCGCGCACAAGCGCTGATCGAACGCATAGGCATCCTGGAATTTCACAGTGGTGAGCAACTCGGGCGTGAGCAGGACACGCTCGAACTCCATGCCGCCGGCGTCTTGCGCCAACATCAACAAACAGCGCTCGCGCGGGTGACCGCTGAGCCTGTTCAACCGTGTCACGTCGGCCACATTGAAGCCTTTTTCCAGTTCCGCCTCGACCCACAGAAACGCGTCATCGAACCGGCACGCGTCGCGCACCTGCTGCCAGTCGGCCATATCGCTGAAAAACGAATGAGGCCCACGGTCGCTGTACTCGCTGCCATAGAATTCGGGTTTGAACAACGCGATGACGGTGTCCATGAAGTATTTGAGATCCTGCTGCGCTTCGCTGCTGGCAAACGCACAGGCACGGCGCTCTTCGCTCAGATGCATGAGCCACTTCATGGTGTCCCAATAGGACGCGGTCAGCACCACGCAGCCTGGCGGCGGTACAAAGCCCTGGGGATACAGCTCGATACCGACGTCCGCATCCCGTGCGCCCTCGAAGAGCACCTTGCTTTTCTGCGAGTGTTGGCTGATCAAGGGATTGACCAGGCGCTCGACGTTGCGCCCGGAGCGTACGCTATAGCTCACATCCGTATGGCGAACCTCGCGCGCGCGCTTGACCAGTACACCGCTGGCCTGCTGATACTCGTCGCCCAGGGTGATCAGCACCTGGCGCCCGCGCTCGATGATTTGCAGCAAGGGCGCCGGAATGTCCTGGCTCTCATCAATCAACACATGGGTATAGCGCTCAGGCACCACACTGCCGGCGAGGCTGGCGCGCTTGACCATCAACAACGCTTCAAATCCGGTGTGAGCGCTCCAGGCCGGATTCGCCTCAAGGTAGGTCCATAACCGGCTGGAGTATTCGACAAGTACTTTGGCATCAACGCTGGACAGCGCTTGCTTGAAGTGCGGCAGATGCTTCGCCGACAGGCTGTAGTCCCGGGAGCCGCAGTAGTTTTCAAGCACCTTGAGGCAGACATCCAGCAGCGCCTGTCCTTGCAGATGACGAAAACCGAAGATGTTCAATTCCTGCGCCAGTGTCTGCTTGCTCGGGACGCGCCCTTGCGTAGCCAGCGGCTGTGACCTTGGGCCATGTAACAAGACGTGCGCAAACCCGTGAAAGGTTTGCCCGGCCTTTCTCTCCCGCACGCCCACCATGCGCGCGCGCAGGGTTTGAAGCTTTGCCGGTGTACGTGCCAGCAACAAGGTCTTTTCGGGTCGCAGATGCTCCATCAGCGCCACCAGCAGGTGACTCTTGCCAATGCCGGCGTACCCTTGGACATGCAGGTCTTCGTTCAGGTTGGCGCGAAAGGTCCTGACCAGTTTGTCCTGCTCGGCGCTCAGCCAGCGCTCGCGATGCCTGGGCGTGACCATCTGCTGGCGGAAGGGATTGTTTGCCTTGAGGTGACGGACTTTGTACTCGACGTCCCATTGGCCGTCGGGCAATAAATAATCTCGCGCCAGGACTTCATCCGCCAACAGAAAACGCAACTTCAGGCTCTTGACCACATTGAGGCCGAAGTACAGCTTGCGCGGGTCAAACAACCGTTGTGCCTCCGACAGCAAGCTCACGGCAGCTGAATGCCTGCCCTGCGCCGCCCAGCCAATGAGCTTGGCCAACACCCTTTCAGCGCCCACTGCACTCAACTCGTGTTCCGGCATCTGCGCCAGATTCTGGATAACCAGCAGCGCTGCCAGCTCCGGCTCACTCAGGGTTTCCAGCGCACCCGCACCGTCAGAACCCAACAAACCCGCACAGGTTTCATCGGTGATCGGCAAGAACACGGGGCTGGATAAATCAAAATGTTCCGAGTGCATACAGCCTCATGGCCAGGGGAAAGACGCTTGGGAGTATGCCACCAGTCGTGGAAGGGTCGTCATGCACTGCGCAATAAGCGTCACAGATGACTGGCTGAATAATTGAGATTTTGGGGGGTATTACAGAAGGGAGCGTTATGGAGGCAACCCCACCAGCCACACCCCGGCACACAATGTTCCCGCTGTGGCTGCTGCCTTCCGGCTCTGACCAGGTTCACGGGTAATCGTTGCGGGGGGACCGATGGGGTCACCATAACGACGCTGGCCTCTCGGCAAGCGGGGCCATTGTACCGATCTCATCGGAAGTTACAACCGTAAAAAAATGAGAAGCTTCAAGTACTTGCCATGGCCCTCAACAATGACGCTATCCCAGCCACTCTGTAGGAGCGAGCTTGCTCGCGAAAAACGTCAACGATAACGCGTGCTTTCTGAATGAACGCGGTGCCTGTAAATTTTTCGCGAGCAAGCGTGCTCCTACAGACTGGTATCAGGGCTTGCCCTCGCACATTTCATCATTGTGCCTGCAGCACCTCATCGGCCCTGCCGCCCTCTTCCTGGATGACCAGGTGGATAAAGTGCAGCTTGGCAATCACCGCCGGGGGCAGCACGAAGGGGTAGAAATCCGGCTGGCCCATGCTGCGCGACAGTTCGTTGAGCATGCCGGCCAGTTCGATCCAGGCATTGACGAAGGAGAGGAACGCCGCCCCGCCAGGGTGTTCGGGGTCGTACAAGGTGCTCAGGGGAAACGGCTGGTAATCGAGGTCCATCTCCCGAGCGCTCATGCCAAACCCCAGGGCGGTGTCGACCGCGTCCATCATGTGCAGGTAATGCGCCCAGGTCTCGGCCCAGTCTTCCCAGGGGTGCATGGTGGCATAGGCGCTGACGCAGGTTTGCTGCCAGTCCGGGCGTGGGCCGTTCTGGTAATGCTGGTCGAGCGCGTCGGCGTAACTGGCGCGTTCGTCGCCGAACAGGTTGCGAAACGGCTCGAGCCAGTGGCTGTTGGCGATCAGGCGGTCCCAGTAATAGTGGCCGACCTCATGGCGAAAGTGACCGAGCAAGGTGCGGTAGGGCTCATGCATCTGCACGCGAACCTTTTCACGATGGGCGTCGTCAGCTTCCTTGATATCGAGGGTGATCAGGCCGTTGGCGTGACCGGTAGTGGGCGCATTGCCTTGCAGGTCGATGCCGACGAAGTCGAACGCCAGGCCGGTGTCTTCGTTGACGCTTTTGGGCACCACCTGCAGGCCCAGGCTGACCAGCTGGGCGACCAGTCGGCGCTTGGCGGTTTCCACCTTGCGCCAGCGCTCGGGATTTTCCGCGATGGACAAATCAGGGATGGTGCGGTTCAGGCTGCACGCCACGCACAGGGCCGAGGTGCTGTGCGCCGGGATCAGCCAGTTGCACGCCGCCGGGGTCTGGAGGTTGGCGCAGCGGCGAAAGGCGCCGGCGTCGAGGTTGGCGTCCATCAGCCAGGTGTCGGCCACGGGACCGGGTTGCAGTGAAGACAGGCGGCTTTGCTGCGGGTGGTAGCCCAGCAGCGCCGAGCAGGCCAGGCATTGGCTGTTGCGAAAGAACAAGGACTGGCCGCAGCGGCATTGCCATACCTTGCTGTTACGCGAGGATCCGGCCATGAACGGTGCGGCGATGCGCGTGCTGAGTTGCTCGAAGTAGCGGAACATGGCGATCTCTCCCAAGGGTGACTGAGACTAGATCATTTACCGCTCGGGATCGTTCCACTTTCCTGGAGAGGGGCTGCTTCGCAGCCCGGCGCGAGCTTGCTCCCTCGCCACAGGATGCAATCAGACCGCGATGTTGTGCTTGGCCAGGAAGGCGACGAAGGCCTCTTCGTCGAGCACTTTGAGCCCCAGTTCGCTGGCCTTGGCCAATTTGGAGCCGGCGCCCGGCCCGGCCACCACGCAGTGGGTCTTCGCCGAAACGGAACCGGCCACCTTGGCGCCCAGGCTTTCGAGTTTGTCCTTGGCCACATCGCGGCTCATCAACTCCAGGGAGCCGGTGAGCACCCAGGTATGCCCGGCTTCCGGCAGGCCTTCGACGACCTTTTTCTCGCTCTGCCAGTGCATGCCGAAGTCCTTGAGCTGCTGCTCGATGGCCAGGGCGCGGTGGGCGTTGTCCTCGCTATCAAAAAAGTCGCGCACGGCCTTGGCCTGTTTCTCGGGCAGGGCCTGGCGCATGTCCAGCCAGTCGGCCTTGATCACGCCTTCGAGGCTGCCGAACTTGTCCGCCAGTTTCTGCGCCGCGCCCGGTCCCACGGAGGGCACGTGCAGCTTGTCGAGCAGGCCGCCCAGGGTGGTGCTGGCGGCGAACTCGGCACTCAGGTCGCCCTGCTCCTGCAATTGCAGGGCGCATTCATCGGGCGACAGCAGCGCGCCAATCACCTCCTGGTTATGGCTGTCTTCAAAGAAGCTATGGATCTCGTGCGCCACTTCCAGGCCTACGTCCGGCAAGTACGTCAGCACTTCCGGCAGAGCCTTCTGCACCCGTTCCAGGGAAGCCAGGGAGCGCGCCAGCACCTTGGCGGTCTCCTCGCCCACATCGGGAATGCCCAGGGCGTAGATAAACCGCGCCAGGGTCGGCGTCTTGCTGTTTTCGATGGCGGCGATCAGCTTTTTGCTGGAAATATCGGCAAAGCCTTCCAGGTCGATGATCTGCTCGTACTTGAGTTTGTAGAGGTCGGCCGGCGAGCCGATGAGTTTTTCATCCACCAGTTGCTCGATGGTTTTGTCGCCCAGGCCATCGATGTCCATGGCACGGCGCGAGACGAAATGAATGATCGCCTGCTTGAGCTGCGCGCCACAGGCCAGGCGCCCGACGCAGCGGTACACCGCGCCGTCGCTGACGGTTTCCTTGCCCTTGCTGCGCTTGACCAGTTGCGTGCGCTCTACGTGGGAACCGCACACCGGGCAACTTTCAGGGATCTGCACCGCGCGCGCGTGCTCCGGGCGACGCTCGGTGACCACCGACACCACCTGCGGGATCACGTCCCCGGCGCGGCGGATGATCACCGTATCGCCGATCATCAGGCCCAGGCGCGCCACTTCGTCCATGTTGTGCAGGGTGGCGTTGGACACAGTCACGCCGGCAACCTTGACCGGTTTCAAACGCGCCACGGGCGTGACGGCGCCGGTGCGGCCGACCTGGAATTCCACGTCGAGCAACTCGGTCAGTTCTTCCATGGCCGGGAATTTATGCGCAATGGCCCAGCGCGGCTCGCGGGCGCGGAAGCCCAGCTCCCGCTGGGCCGCGATGCTGTTGACCTTGAATACCACCCCGTCGATCTCGTACGACAGGCTGTTGCGCCGTTCGCCGATGTCGCGGTAGTAGTCCAGGCATTCCTGAATGCCCTTGGCCAGTTTCAGTTCATGACTGATCGGCATGCCCCACTTCTGCAACTGCTTCAGGTTGCCGATATGAGTGTCACTGATATCCGTCGTCACCTGGCCGATGCCATAGCAGCAGAATTCCAACGGACGACTGGCGGTGATCTTCGAATCCAGTTGGCGCAGGCTGCCGGCCGCCGCGTTGCGCGGGTTGGCGAAGGTCTTGCCGCCGACCTCCAGTTGCGAGGCGTTCAGGCGCTCGAAACCGGCCTTGGACATGAACACTTCACCGCGCACTTCCAGGGTGGCCGGCCAACCGCTGCCGTGCAGCTTCAACGGAATGTTGCGCACGGTGCGCACATTGACGCTGATGTCTTCGCCGGTGGTCCCGTCGCCGCGAGTGGCGCCGCGCACCAGTTCGCCGTCCTGATACAACAGGCTGACCGCCAGGCCATCCAGCTTTGGCTCGCAACTGTATTCGACGCTGGCGAACAGGTCGCCGGCCGGCAGATCCAGGCCCTCGGTCACCCGGCGGTCGAATTCCAGCATGGTCGCTTCATCGAAAGCGTTGCCGAGGCTGAGCATGGGGATTTCATGCCGGACTTGAGTAAACGCCGACAGCGCCGCGCTGCCGACCCGCTGTGTCGGCGAATCACGCGTCACCAGCTCCGGATGCTCGGCTTCCAGCGCCTTGAGCTCATGGAACAACCGGTCGTACTCGGCGTCCGGAATGCTCGGCTCGTCGAGGACGTGATAACGGTAGTTGTGCTGATCCAGTTCAGCGCGCAGTTCGAGGATGCGGGTATGGGCGGCGGTCATGGGTGTTCTCTCATAAAGCAAAAGAGCAGCCGAAGCTGCTCAATATGTTAGTGCGCTTATTCTACTGACAACGCCGAGGCGCAATCCTCAGCGTTTCTGTGTCAGAGCGCGACGCTCGAACTCGACGATGCGCTGACGGTAATGCTCGATGGTCTGGGCGGTGAGGACGCTGCGTTGGTCGTCCTTGAGCTCGCCGTTGAGTTCCTGGGACAGCTTGCGGGCCGCGGCCACCATCACGTCGAACGCTTGCTTGGGGTGACGCGGGCCTGGCAGACCGAGGAAGAAACTGACCGCCGGGGTGCTGAACAGGTCGATGTCGTCCAGGTCGAACGTGCCGGGCTTGACCGCGTTGGCCATGGAGAACAGTACTTCGCCGTTGCCGGCCATGCTTTCGTGACGGTGGAAAATATCCATCTCGCCAAAGCGCAGGCCGCTCTCAAGGATGTTCTGCAACAGGGCCGGGCCTTTGAAGCCACCGGCATCGCGGCAGATCACACTGATCACCAATACCTCTTCGGCAGCCGGCTGATCGTTCACCGATTGGCGCGATGGGGCCTTGCCGCTGTTTTCATCCGGGAAATCATCGTCGCGGCTGCTGAAGCTCGGGCCTTCATCGACATCCAGGTTCAGGTCGCCCTGATGCGGCTCGGCCACGCCGGCACTGCCGCGCTTGCCACGCTTGGACGACTCCCGGGCTTCACGCACCGGCGCGCTCATCGACGGCAAGTCGTGCTCGTCCAGCTGCGGTTCCTTGTGGGTATCCAGCACACGGGGCGGCCCCAGCAGCTCGGCGCTGCCGTCGTCGTCAGGCAGGTTGGACAGGTTTCGGTCCAAGCGGAATTTAAGCTTGCCCTTGCCACCGCGCATACGGCGCCAGCCATCAAAAAGAATACCGGCAATGACAATGATGCCGATGACGATCAGCCACTCGCGCAGACCGATTTCCATGTAATCCCGTGCCTCTAATAAAAAATGCTGAAAAATAAGGGGTTTAGCACCGTGCAAACCGCTTTAAAACGTGGCGCCAACTCTATGTTCTGACTGACGTTTTGCCCACGCGTACGAAAAATTGACATTAAATTAGCACAGTTGGCGAGAGATGTATCGGATTGGCACTTTCGTTCGCCAGTACCTTCTTCTTACGCCGGGGGTGACTGTGAGCTACAAGCTTCAAGCTTCAAGCTTCAAGCTATAAGCCGCAAGCTCAAGCCAACTCACTTGCAGCTTGCCGCTTGCAACTTGGCGCTACGCCGCTAGGCGTCCACCATCTTCATCGCTTCTTCCACATCCACCGCCACCAAACGCGAACAGCCCGGCTCATGCATCGTCACGCCCATCAATTGATCGGCCATTTCCATGGCGATCTTGTTGTGGGTGATATAGATGAACTGCACGGTCTGGGACATCTCCTTGACCAGCCGAGCGTAGCGTCCAACGTTAGCGTCATCCAGCGGTGCATCGACTTCGTCGAGCATGCAGAACGGCGCCGGGTTCAGCTTGAAGATGGCAAATACCAGGGCCAGGGCCGTCAGCGCCTTCTCGCCGCCGGACAACAAATGGATGGTGCTGTTCTTCTTGCCCGGAGGCCGCGCCATGATCGTTACCCCTGTATCGAGTAGATCTTCGCCTGTCAGTTCCAAGTAGGCACTGCCACCACCGAAAACTTTTGGGAATAACGCCTGTAAACCGCCATTAATCTGATCAAAGGTATCCTTGAAGCGGTTGCGGGTTTCCTTGTCGATCTTGCGAATCACGTTTTCCAGCGTATCCAGCGCTTCGACCAGGTCGGCGTTCTGGGCATCCAGATAACGTTTGCGCTCGGACTGCTGCTGGTACTCATCGATGGCCGCGAGGTTGATCGCACCGAGTCGCTGGATACGCGCGGCAATGCGCTCAAGTTCTTCTTCGGCGTCTTTTTCGTTGGCCTGTGCGGTCAGCGTGTCGAGTACGCCGTGCAGGTCGTAACCGTCTTCGAGCAACTGGTCCTGCAAGGTCTTGCGGCGCACGGTCAGGGCTTGCCACTCCATGCGCTGCTGTTCGAGCTGACCGCGAATCAGCTGGGATTGCTGTTCGGCGGTGGTGCGGCGTTTTTCGGCGTCGCGCAGTTCGCGGTCGGCGTCCTCCAGGGCGATCTGCGCGGTCTTGAGCTCTTCGTCGACGGTCATGCGCTTGTCGAGCAACTCTTCAAGCTTGAGGCGCAGCTCTTCCAGGGGCGCTTCGCCCTCCTCCAGGTTGAGGCTCAACTGCTCGCGCTTTTCGGTGAGGCGTTCGGACTGCATCTCCAGGCGTTCAAGGGCCTGGGCCGTGGAGGTGTGCTGGGCGCGCAGCGAGCCGAGGCGCACCGCCAGTTGGTGCGCGTGGTCCTTGTGCTGGCGGGCCTCCTGGCGCACGCGGTCGAGGCGTTCGCGCAGGCTGTCGCGCTGGGCCAGCAGCAGTTCGCGCTGCTCGGTGTCCAGGGCCATGCTGTCGAGGGCTTCCTGCAACAGCAGGCGCGCTTCGCCGATCTGTTCGTGCTCCAGGGCGCGCTGCTCGCCCATTTCGGCAACTTCTTCGTCAAGGCGGGTGCGGCGCAGGGTCAGTTGTTCGACCTTGGCCTTGCTCGCCGACAGTTGCGCTTTCAATTCGCCTTGCTGACGCGCTTCGTCCTGTAACAGGCGGCGCAGGTGTTCGCGGCCGGTCTCTTGCTGGCGCTGGGTGGCGCGCAGGGTTTGCAGTTCGGTTTCCAGGCTTTCCAGAGTCGCCTCGCGCTCTTCGCGCTCGGCGCTCAGGTTGACGATTTCCTGGCCACGGGCCAATACACCGCTTTCGGCCTCACTGGCACGGCGTACGCGCAGGAAGTGGCGGCCGACCCAATAGCCGTCGCGACTGATCAAGCTTTCGCCGGCCGCCAATTGGCCGCGTTGGGCCAGGGCTTGCTCAAGTGACTCGACCGGCTTGACCTGGCCCAGCCACGGCGACAGGTCAATCGCCGCCTCGACCTTGTCCAGCAGGCTACCCGGCACGCGCGCGCCATCGGCTGCAGGGCTGAGCAGGCGCAGGTCGCCCTGGGTGAAACCCGCCAGGTCGAAGCCGCCAAAATCATCCACCAGCACGGCTTGCAGGTCGGCGCCCAGTACGGTTTCCACCGCCAGTTCCCAACCGGCCTCGACCTTCAAGCCTTCGGCCAGACGCGGACGCTCGGCCAGGTGCTGGTCGCGCAGCCATTCGGCGGTGCCGGTGCCGGGGTCCAGCGCGGCCTGCTGCAAGGCTTCCAATGAGGCCAGTCGCCCGTTGAGCCGCTGCAGGTCACCCTGGGCCTGTTGCTGCGCCTGGGTCGCCGTTTGCAATTGCTGACGCAGTTGCTCCAGGCGTTCCACTTGCTGCGCTTCGCTGGCCTCGAGCTCTTCGAGGGTCATCTCGCTTTCGGCCAGCTGTTCGCTCAACTGCATGATCGCCGCGTCTTCCGGGTCGGCGGCGAGTAACACGCGCTCTTCCTGCAGGCGGCGCTGGCGTTCAGCCAGGCGCTCCATGCTGGTTTCCAGTTGCTGGATACGCGATTGCTGCACCTCGGCCTGGCGCCGCGGTTCGGCGGATGTGAGGTTGAACGTGTCCCACTGCTCCTGCCAGCCGTGCATGCCGGTTTCGGCGTCTTCCAGGGCGGCGGCCGCTTCTTCGGCGGCGGCGTTGGTGATGTCCTGCTCGGGGGTGAGCATGTCCAGCTCTTCGCCCAGGGTCAGCAGCAAGGTACGGTCGTGGCCCAGGTGCGATTCGGTCTCCAGGCGCGCGCGTTCGGCTTCCTTCAGATCATCCTGCAGCTGGCGCAGGCGTTGCTGGCCGTGCTGGATACTCTGTTCGACGCGGGCAATGTCGCCGCCCACCGAATAGAAGCGGCCCTGCACCAGATTGAAGCGCTCGGACAGCTCATGGTGCCCGTCCCGCAGGCGTTCAATGCTGGCGTCGGCGTTGCGCTGCTCGGCCACCAGTGCTTCAAAGCTGACTTCCTGGGTGCCGATGATCGCTTCACGCTGGCCGACCTGGTCGTTCAGCGCCTGCCAGCGCAGGGCCGACAGTTGTGCCTTGAGCTGGCGCTCTTCGGCCTTGTATTCCTGATACTTCTCGGCGGCCTGGGCCTGGCGGTGCAGGCGCTCCAACTGGCGCTCCAGCTCTTCGCGCAGGTCGGTCAGGCGGGCGAGGTTTTCATGGGTGCGGCGAATGCGGTTTTCGGTCTCGCGGCGACGCTCCTTGTACTTGGAGATGCCGGCCGCTTCCTCGATAAAGTTGCGCAGGTCTTCGGGCTTGGCTTCGATCAGCTTGGAGATCATGCCCTGCTCGATGATCGAATAACTGCGCGGGCCTAAGCCGGTGCCGAGGAAGATATCGGTGATGTCGCGTCGACGGCATTTGGTGCCGTTGAGAAAATAACTGTTCTGGCTGTCGCGCGTAACCTTACGGCGAATGGAGATTTCCGCGTAGGCCGCGTATTCGCCGACCAGGGTGCCGTCGGAGTTGTCGAACACCAGTTCGATACTGGCCTGGCTCACCGGTTTGCGGCTGGTGGAGCCGTTGAAGATGACGTCGGTCATCGACTCGCCGCGCAGGTTTTTCGCCGAGCTCTCGCCCATCACCCAGCGCACGGCGTCGATGATGTTCGACTTGCCGCAGCCATTGGGCCCGACCACCGCCGCCATGTTACTGGGGAAGTTCACCGTGGTCGGGTCGACGAAGGATTTGAACCCCGCCAGTTTGATGCACTTGAGCCGCACGTTTAGGCGTCCGCCAACGCGGCGATGACCAGCGAGCTGCTGCGCTGGCAGTAGGCCGACAGCACCCTTCGGATCTGCGCCAGGTCGCGGGCCATTACGGCAGCAAGCAGTTGTTCGAACAGCGCGAGGTACTCGCTCATTTCCGCCTTGCGCTGGTCAAGGGCCAGGTAATAGGCGCGGTTCATCGCCGGCTGCAGGTTCTCGACGGTTTCCTGCAGGTACGGGTTGTTCGCGAAGGGATACGCGGCGCGCATCACATTGAAGCTTTCTTCGACAAAGGCGCGGATGTCCTGGCGCTCGTAGCTGGCCATCAGGCGCTGCTGGATTTGCAGGAATGGCGCCATGTCGGCCTGGGTCTGCCAGCCTTCGGCCACTGCATTGCCGAGCAGGATGTACATCTCGCCCATCAACGTGCACAGGCTCTGCACCTTGTGTGCGGTGAGTTCGGTGACGTGAGCGCCACGGCGCGGCAGGATCGCGATCAGGTGCCGGCGTTCGAGGATCAGCAAGGCTTCGCGCACGGAACCACGGCTGACATTCAGCGCCAGTGTGACCTTCTGTTCCTGGATCCGCTCCCCAGGCTTGAGATCGCCGCGAATGATACGTTCGGCGAGGTGGTGAGCGATTTGCTCGGCGAGACTGTCCGGCGCCTTGAACGTCATGTTTTCCCTTCAAAATCTTCTATCGGTACAAGCGCGGCAGTGTAGCGCATTGGCCCGCTGATGGCGCTACGCCCACGGTGGCGAATTTGGCATGAAACACGCAAGCCTGAACAGCCATAAGCCCCTGAAAACACCGGTTCCAGAAGACTGGACCATAATTGAATGTGTTGTGACCGGATTTTCTTGACCCTTAAGTCAGAAAACCATTGACCGAAAAGTCAGACATGACTAGATTCGGCGCAAAGCGGTTAACAACAATAATGAGTCTGCGAGGCCTTCCGTGATCCAGTTTTTACTTAACCAGGAACTCCGTAGCGAGCACGCCCTGGACCCCAACCTGACCGTGCTCAACTATTTGCGTGAGCATGTGGGCAAATCCGGTACCAAGGAAGGCTGCGCCAGCGGCGACTGCGGTGCGTGCACCGTGGTGGTCGGCGAGTTGCATCGCAACGATCAAGGCGTCGAGCAGATCCGTTATCGCAGCCTCAATTCGTGCCTGACCTTTGTCTCCTCGCTGCACGGCAAGCAACTGATCAGTGTCGAAGACCTCAAGCACCAGGGCCAACTGCACAGCGTGCAGCAGGCGATGGTCGAGTGCCACGGTTCACAGTGCGGCTTCTGCACCCCAGGCTTCGTGATGTCGTTGTTTGCCCTGCAAAAAAACAGCGACGCGCCCGACAGCCAGAAAGCCCACGAAGCCCTGGCCGGCAACCTGTGCCGCTGCACCGGTTACCGCCCGATTCTGGCGGCGGCCGAACAGGCCTGTTGCAACAAGCCCCAGGACCAGTTCGACAGCCGTGAGGCTCGCACCATCGCGCAGCTCAAGGCCATTGCGCCAACCCAAACCGGCGAACTCAACAGCGGCGACAAACGCTGCCTGGTGCCGTTGACGGTCGCCGACCTGGCCGATCTCTACGACGCTTATCCGCAAGCCCGCCTGCTGGCCGGCGGCACCGACCTGGCGCTGGAAGTCACGCAGTTCCATCGCACCCTGCCGGTGATGATCTACGTCGGCAATATCGAAGAGATGAAGCGCATCGAATCCTTCGACGACCGCCTGGAAATCGGCGCCGCCACCGCCCTCTCCGACTGCTACACCGCGCTGCACCACGAATACCCCGACTTCGGCGACTTGCTGCACCGCTTCGCCTCCTTGCAGATCCGCAACCAGGGCACCTTGGGCGGCAACATCGGCAACGCCTCGCCCATTGGCGATTCGCCGCCGCTGCTGATCGCCCTCGGTGCGCAGATTGTGCTGTGCAAGGGCCAGACCCGTCGCACCCTGGCGCTGGAAGACTACTTTATCGACTACCGCGTCACCGCCCGCCAGGACAGCGAATTCATCGAGAAGATCATCGTGCCCAAGGGCCATTCACTGTTTCGCGCGTACAAGGTGTCCAAGCGCCTGGACGACGATATTTCCGCCGTCTGCGCCGCCTTCAACCTCAAGCTCGACAACGGTGTGATCAGCGACGCCCGCGTCGCCTTCGGCGGCATGGCCGCCACCCCCAAGCGCGCCAGGCACTGCGAAACGCTACTGATCGGCGCCACCTGGAACGCCGCCACTGTGGAGAAAGCCTGTGCCGCCCTGGCCGAGGATTTCACCCCGCTGTCGGACTTTCGCGCCAGCAAGGAATACCGCCTGCTCAGCGCACAGAACCTGCTGCGCAAATATTTCATCGAACTGCAAACGCCGCACATCGAGACTCGGGTGACCGCTTATGTCTAACCATCACGCCGTGGTAAAAACCCAGGCCGAACTGGCCGAGCTGTTTGCCCAGGACCTGACCTGCGGGGTCGGCCGCAGCGTCAGGCATGACAGCGCCGCCAAGCACGTCAGCGGCGAGGCGCAGTACATCGACGACCGCCTCGAATTTCCCAACCAGTTGCACCTGTATGCGCGCCTGTCCGACCGCGCCCACGCGAAAATCCTCAGCATCGACACCGCGCCCTGCTATGCCTTTGACGGCGTGCGCATCGTGATTACCCACGAAGACGTACCGGGCCTCAAGGACATCGGCCCGTTGATGCCCGGCGATCCGCTGCTGGCCATCGACACCGTGCAGTTCGTGGGCCAGGTGGTGCTGGCCGTGGCCGCCCGCGATCTTGAGACCGCGCGCAAAGCCGCGATGGCGGCGGTGATCGAATACGAAGACCTGGAGCCGGTACTGGATGTGGTCGAGGCGTTTCGCAACCAACACTTCGTGCTCGACAGCCACACCCATCAACGCGGTGATGCGGCCGGTGCGCTGGCGACGGCAAAAAACCGTATCCAGGGCACGCTGCATATCGGCGGCCAGGAACATTTCTACCTGGAGACGCAGATTTCCTCGGTAATGCCCACCGAAGACGGCGGCATGATCGTCTACTGCTCCACGCAAAACCCCACCGAAGTGCAGAAACTGGTGGCCGAAGTACTCGATGTGTCGATGAACAAGATCGTCGTCGATATGCGCCGCATGGGCGGCGGGTTCGGCGGCAAGGAAACCCAGGCTGCCAGCCCCGCCTGCCTGTGCGCGGTGGTGGCGCGCCTCACCGGGCAACCGACCAAGATGCGCCTGCCGCGGGTCGAAGACATGCTGATGACCGGCAAGCGTCACCCTTTCTATATCGAATATGACGTGGGCTTTGACGACAACGGCCGTTTGCACGGCATCAACCTGGAGCTGGCCGGCAACTGCGGCTGTTCGCCGGACCTGTCCAACTCGATTGTCGACCGTGCGATGTTCCACGCCGATAATGCGTATTACCTGGGCGATGCCACGGTCAACGGCCATCGCTGCAAGACCAACACCGCCTCCAACACGGCGTACCGTGGCTTCGGCGGCCCCCAGGGCATGGTCGCCATCGAGGAAGTAATGGACGCCATCGCCCGCCATCTGGCGCTGGATCCGCTGGCCGTGCGCAAGGCCAACTACTACGGCAAGACCGAGCGCAACGTCACTCATTACTACCAGACCGTCGAGCACAACATGCTCGAAGAGATGACCGCCGAGCTGGAGGCGAGCAGCCAATACGCCGAGCGCCGCGAAGCGATTCGCCTGTACAACGCCCACAGCCCGATCCTGAAAAAGGGCCTGGCGCTGACCCCGGTCAAATTCGGTATTTCGTTTACCGCGAGCTTTCTCAACCAGGCCGGCGCGCTCATCCATATCTACACCGACGGCAGCATTCACCTGAACCACGGCGGCACCGAGATGGGCCAGGGCCTGAACACCAAGGTCGCCCAGGTGGTGGCCGAAGTGTTCCAGGTCGACATCGACCGCGTGCAGATCACCGCGACCAACACCGACAAAGTGCCGAACACCTCGCCAACAGCGGCGTCCAGCGGTGCCGACCTGAACGGCAAGGCCGCGCAGAACGCCGCCGAAACCATCAAGCAGCGCCTGGTGGGATTTGCCGCGCGCAAGTACGACGTCAGCGAAGCGGATGTGGAATTTCGCAACGGCCATGTGCGCGTGCGTGAGCAGATCCTGAGCTTCGAGGCGCTGATCCAGCAGGCGTATTTCGCCCAGGTCTCGCTGTCGAGCACCGGTTTCTACAAGACCCCGAAAATCTTCTACGACCGCAGCCAGTCGCGCGGACGGCCGTTCTACTACTTCGCGTTCGGCGCGGCCTGCTGCGAAGTGATCGTCGACACCCTGACCGGCGAATACAAGATGCTGCGCACCGACATCCTTCATGACGTAGGCGCCTCGTTGAACCCGGCCATCGACATCGGCCAGGTGGAAGGCGGTTTCATCCAGGGCATGGGCTGGCTGACCATGGAAGAGCTGGTGTGGAACAACAAGGGCAAGCTCATGACGAACGGCCCGGCCAGCTACAAGATCCCGGCGGTCGCCGACATGCCGCTGGACCTGCGGGTGAAACTGGTGGAAAACCGCAAGAACCCGGAAGACACGGTGTTCCATTCCAAGGCCGTGGGCGAGCCGCCGTTCATGCTCGGAATCGCCTCGTGGTGTGCGATCAAGGATGCGGTGGCGAGTCTGGGTGACTATCGCCAGCAGCCGAAAATCGACGCGCCGGCCACGCCCGAGCGGGTGTTGTGGGGGTGTGAGCAGATGCGCAAGTTGACCGCCGCGGTGGCGGCGGATACCGAAACCGAGTTGGCTTCGCTTTAGATCGAGGCGCTGCCATCGGGGGCAAGCCCCCTCCCACCTTGGAATGCATTTCAAATGTGGGAGGGGGCTTGCCCCCGATGACGGCCTGACAGACACCACAAGAGGTGACTATGAACAACTGGATCAGCGCCCTCGCCGACCTGCAGAACCAGGGCGAGCCCTGCGTACTGGTGACCATCATCGAAGAGCTCGGCTCCACGCCGCGCAACGCCGGTTCCAAGATGGTGATCAGTGCCGCGCAGACCTTCGACACCATCGGCGGCGGGCACCTGGAATACAAGGCGATGCACATCGCCCGCGAGATGCTTGCCCGTGGCCAACAGAACACCCACCTGGAGCGCTTCAGCCTCGGCGCGAGCCTGGGCCAGTGCTGCGGCGGCGTCACTGTGCTGCTGTTCGAACCGATGGGCCAGGTGCAGGCGCACATCGCAGTATTCGGCGCCGGCCACGTGGGGCGTGCGCTGGTGCCGCTGCTGGCGAGCCTGCCGTGCCGGGTGCGCTGGATCGATTCCCGTGAGCAGGAATTCCCGCAGAACATCCCGCAAGGCGTGCGTAAAATCGTCAGCGAAGAGCCCGTCGACGAAATCGCCGACTTGCCGGCGGGCAGTTACTGCATCGTCATGACCCACAACCATGCACTGGACCTGGAACTGACCGCCGCCCTGCTCAAGCGCAATGACTTTGCCTACTTCGGCCTGATCGGCTCGAACACCAAGCGCGTGAAATTCGAACACCGCCTGCGCGATCGCGGCTTCGATACCGCGCAACTGCAACGCATGCGCTGCCCCATGGGCCTCACCGAGGTGAAGGGCAAATTGCCGGTGGAGATTGCCATCTCCATCGCCGGCGAAATCATCGCCACCTATAACGCCCATTTCGGCCAGCACACCGCCAGCGCCGAACCCATTGCCAAATTGCTGCCGGTGTCACGCCGCAGCCAAGCTATCAATTGAGATAACCATGCCTTTGACCCGCAAAGCCTACCGCGCCGCCATCCTGCACAGCATCGACGACCCTGCCATCGTGGGCATTGAAGCGTCCTACGAGTATTTCGAAGACGGCCTGCTGGTGATCGATAACGGCCAGATCAGTGCGCTTGGCCATGCCAGCGACCTGCTGCCGACGTTGCCCGCTGACATCGATATCACGCACTACCAGGATGCATTGATCACCCCCGGCCTGATCGACACCCACATCCACCTGCCCCAGACCGGCATGGTCGGCGCCTATGGCGAGCAGTTGCTGGACTGGCTCAACACTTACACCTTCCCCTGCGAAAGCCAGTTCGCCGACAAGGCCCACGCCGAGGAAGTCGCCGACATTTTCATCAAGGAGCTGCTGCGCAACGGCACCACCACCGCGCTGGTATTCGGTAGCGTGCACCCGCAATCGGTGAACGCGTTCTTCGAAGCCGCCGAAAAACTCGACCTGCGCATGATCGCCGGCAAGGTGATGATGGACCGCAACGCGCCGGACTACCTGACCGACACGCCGCAATCAGGCTACCAGCAAAGCAAGGCGCTGATCGAGCGCTGGCACGGCAAGGGCCGTCTGCACTACGCCGTCACGCCGCGCTTTGCGCCGACCAGCACGCCGGAGCAACTGACGCTGGCCGGGCAACTGCTGGGCGAGTACCCGGACCTGTACATGCAGACGCACATCAGTGAGAACAAGCAGGAAGTCCAATGGGTGAAGGAACTGTTCCCCGAGCGCAGCGGCTATCTGGACGTGTACGACCATTACAAACTGCTCGGCGAGCGCTCGGTGTTCGCCCATGGCGTGCATCTGTGTGACGACGAATGCGCACGGTTGGCGCAGACCGGCTCGGCCGTGGCGTTCTGCCCGACGTCGAACCTGTTCCTCGGCAGCGGCCTGTTCAACCTGCCGATGGCCGAGAAGCACAAATTGAATGTCGGCCTGGGCACCGACGTGGGCGGCGGCACCAGCTTCTCGCTGCTGCAGACGCTGAATGAAGCCTACAAGGTCATGCAATTGCAGGGCGCGCGGTTGAGCCCGTTCAAGTCGCTGTACCTGGCCACCCTGGGTGGCGCGCGGGCATTGCGTCTGGAAGACAAGATCGGCACCTTGCAGCCGGGCACGGATGCGGACTTTTTGGTGCTGGACTTCAACGCCACGCCGCTGCTCAGCTATCGCTTGAAGCAGGCCAAGGATATTGCCGAGACGTTGTTTGTACTGATGACATTGGGGGATGATCGGGCGGTGATGCAGACCTACGCGGCCGGCAATCTGGTGCACCAACGCTGATTTCAAAGACACCAAAAAACCAATGTGGGAGGGGGCTTGCCCCCGATTGCGGTGGATCAGCCAGCTTAAGCATTGACTGACACACTGCTATCGGGGGCAAGCCCCCTCCCACATTTTATTCCCGGTGAATCAGGGAAATTACAGTTTTACCGAAGAGCGCCCCGCCTTCTTGGTCTGCAACAGATGCGAGAACACCGCATGCAAATCATCCGACGCACTTTCCTCATCGAGGTTGAGCTTGCTGTCAATGTGATCCATGTGATGCATCATCAAATCCACTGCCAGTAC
This sequence comes from Pseudomonas sp. 37 R 15, assembly GCF_900004865.1. Classification (NCBI taxonomy): domain Bacteria; kingdom Pseudomonadati; phylum Pseudomonadota; class Gammaproteobacteria; order Pseudomonadales; family Pseudomonadaceae; genus Pseudomonas; species Pseudomonas sp. 37 R 15. The sequence continues at coordinate 205,175 of NZ_CVTV01000018.1, forward strand.
CGCATCCCGGGCTTCGATCGCGTCGATCAGCTGGGTGTGTTCATCGTAGGAACAGTGCGAGCGGTTGCCGCTTTCGTACTGGGCGATGATCAATGAGGTCTGGGACACCAGGCTGCGCTGGAAGCTGATCAGCGGCGCGTTCTTCGCCGCTTCGGCCAGCTTCAGGTGAAATTCGCCGGAGAGGCGAATGCCGGCACCACGGTCACCACGGGAGAAACTGTCGCGTTCGTCGTTGACCATCTGGCGCAACTCGGCCAGTTGCTCGGCGGTGGCGTGCTGCACCGCCAACTCGGTGATCGCCCGCTCCACCAGACGCCGCGCCATGAACACCTGGCGGGCCTCGTCGACGCTCGGGCTGGCGACGACCGCGCCACGGTTGGGCCGCAGCAACACCACGCCTTCATGGGCCAGACGCGACAAGGCGCGGCGAATGATGGTGCGGCTCACGCCGAAGATTTCGCCCAGTGCCTCTTCACTCAATTTGGTGCCAGGTGCCAGGCGTTGTTCGAGGATCGCCTCGAAGATATGCGCGTAGACGATATCGTCCTGGGTTCCGCTGCGACCGGTCTTGCCGGCTCGCGGTTGTTTCTTGAGAGGTTGCAACTGTTCGTTCATGGGCACTCGGGTAGGGAGAACGGCGGCGAATTAACGGTAATACGACAACTTTAAGGTAATACGGCAACAGGCAGTCGCTGGCAAGTATCGCCTGAAAACAGGGCACATTGTACACAACCCAATGCGCCAACACACTGTACGGCTGTTTGCAGCGCCGGCTGTATTGCAATGGGTCGTTACGTTTGAGTTTAGGCTTGATTCCACGATTTCCCATGTACGACATCCCACTGTAGGAGCGAGCTTGCTCGCGAAGACCCCAAGGGCGCCGCGTTTGATCTGATTGCCCGCGTTATCGTTGGCGATTTTCGCGAGCAAGCTCGCTCCTACAGCGTGCGGAGTCAGGTAAAAAGGAACACCCTTTCATGACCGACGCTACCCAAGCGCCGTTGCGCCCGCTGGCCGACACTTCACCTTCGGCCATCGTCGCCGGTTTCATCGCCATGATGACCGGCTACACCAGCTCGCTGGTGCTGATGTTCCAGGCCGGCCAGGCCGCCGGTTTGACCACGGCGCAGATTTCCTCGTGGATCTGGGCGATTTCCATCGGCATGGCGGTGTGCAGCATCGGCCTGTCCCTGCGCTATCGCACGCCGATCACCATCGCCTGGTCGACACCCGGCGCGGCGCTGTTGATCACAAGCCTGGGCGGCGTCAGTTACGGCGAGGCCATCGGTGCCTACATCACCTGCGCGGCGCTGGTGACCCTCTGTGGGCTGACCGGCAGCTTTGAAAAACTCGTCAAGCGCATCCCCGCATCACTGGCGGCGGCATTGCTGGCGGGGATTCTGTTCAAGATCGGCAGTGAAATCTTCGTCGCCGCACAGCATCGCACCGGCCTGGTGCTGGGGATGTTTTTCACTTACCTGATCATCAAGCGCCTGTCGCCGCGTTATGCGGTGCTGGCCGCGCTGGTGAGCGGCACCCTGCTGTCGGGCTTCATGGGGCTGCTGGATTTCAGCGGCTTTCATCTGGAAGTCGCGACGCCGGTATGGACCACGCCGCACTTCTCGCTGGCGGCGACCATCAGCATCGGTATCCCGCTGTTCGTGGTGGCGATGACCTCGCAGAACATGCCGGGGGTCGCCGTGCTGCGCGCCGACGGCTACACCGTGCCGGCCTCGCCACTGATCACCACCACCGGCCTCGCCTCCCTGGTGCTGGCGCCCTTTGGCTCCCACGGCATCAACCTGGCAGCCATCAGCGCGGCGATCTGCACCGGGCCGCACGCTCACGAAGACCGCAACAAGCGCTACACCGCAGCCGTCTGGTGCGGGGTGTTCTACGGCATTGCCGGGGTGTTTGGCGCCACGTTGGCGGCGCTCTTCGCAGCGTTGCCCAAGGAACTGGTGCTGTCGATAGCGGCGTTGGCGCTGTTCGGCTCGATCATCAATGGCCTGAGCATCGCCATGAATGAGCCCAAGGAACGGGAAGCGGCGTTGATCACCTTCATGGTCACTGCGTCAGGCCTGACGTTGTTTTCCATTGGTTCGGCGTTCTGGGGGATTGTGGCGGGGGTGTTGACGCTGCTGATTCTGAATGGGAGGAGGGTCTAGCTTTAGGCTTCAAGCTTCAAGCTTCAAGCTTCAAGCTGCGTGAGCTTGCGGCTTGAAGCTTGTCACTTACCGCTTCAATTCTGGGAATTGATCGGCTTTTCCGGATACCACACGTCCAGCAACGGGCTGACTTCAGCCTTGGTCAGCTCGGAACGGGTTTTCAGCCAGGCTTCAACGGCAGCACGCTGCTCTTCGTTGACCGAGCCACGCTTCTGCAGGCAAACCAGACCGTAGTCATCGCCGCCGACATAACCCAGACCGTTGGCTTCCATGGCTTCTTTGATGAATGCTTCGAGGAAAGCGTCGATAGCTTCTTCACTCAGGCCTTCTTTGAAGTCCAGGTTCAGTTCGAAACCCAGCTCTTGAAATTCATCAACGCACAGTTTTTTGCGCAGACGCTGGGAACGGTTAGTCGCCATTGGAACAATCCTCTTAAGTAATAACGGCCGGCACTTTAGCAGTTTAAGGCGGCAATTGCCCGACTCTCTGGGACGGGCGGCGCTTTGCCGATAAAAAAACCCGGATTACCCGCTATCGTTCAGCTACAAGTGGGCTCGGCTTGGGGCATAATGCCGACACTTTCATGACCAATGAGGGATTTTTCTTATATACCCCTCGCCTTTTTCACCCTTCTCAGCAGTAGGGTCTTATTTTTTATGATCAAATCGTTGCGTTCTGTTTTCCTCGCCGGTGTCCTTCTGCCATTGGCCCTGCATGCCACCGCCGCTCCCATCAATAACACCTTGCCCCCCAGCGTTGCCCAGGCCCTTCAGAAGGCCAAACTGCAAAATACCGCCTTGTCCCTGGTGATGTTGCCCTTGAACGGCCCCGGCACGCCGACCGTGTTCAATGCCGACGTTTCGGTGAACCCGGCCTCCACCATGAAACTGGTGACGACCTACGCGGCCCTGGAAATGCTCGGCCCCAACCATCAGTGGAAAACCGAGTTCTACACCGACGGCGTACTCAGTGGCGGCGTGTTGCGCGGCAACCTGTATCTCAAGGGCGGCGGCGATCCCAAGCTGAACATGGAAAAACTCTGGCTGTTGATGCGCGACCTGCGCGCCAACGGCGTACAACAGGTCACCGGCGACCTGGTACTGGATCGCAACTTCTTCCAGCAACCACAGTTGCCGGAGTTCAATGACGACGGCAACGACGAGAACAAGCCGTTCCTGGTCAAGCCCGATGCCCTGCTGGTCAACCTCAAGGCCCTGCGCTTTGTGACGCGCAATGATGCCGGGCGGGTGATCGTGTCGGTCGAGCCGCCGATTGCGAGCATTCGCATCGACAACCAGGTGAAAGTGTCCAACGCCAAACAGTGCACCGGCGATGTGCGCTACAGCCCGCTGACCGCGGCCGATGGCAGTGTGACCGTGACCGTCAGCGGCCAGTTGGCGGACGGTTGCAGTTCGCAGACCTACCTGTCGCTGCTCGACCATGCCACCTATACCGCCGGCGCGGTGCGTGCAATCTGGAAAGAGTTGGGCGGCACCATCCAGGGCCGCGATATCCAGGCGCCGGTGCCCAAAGATGCCAAGGTGCTGGCCCGTGCGTTCTCGCCGGACCTGGCGGAAATCATCCGCGACATCAACAAATACAGTAACAACACCATGGCCCAGCAACTGTTCCTGAGCCTGGGTGCGCAGTTTCGCAACGATGCCGATGGCGACGATGCCAAGGCCGCGCAACGCGTGGTGCGTCAGTGGCTGGCGAAAAAAGGCATTACCGCGCCACACCTGGTGATGGAGAATGGTTCCGGCCTGTCCCGCGCCGAACGGGTCAGCGCCCGTGAGATGGCGGCCATGCTGCAAGCGGCCTGGAAAAGCCCCTACGCCGCCGAATACATCAGCTCGCTGCCGATCGCCGGCACCGACGGCACCATGCGTAAACGCCTGAAGACCACCGCCATGCGCGGCGAAGCCCATGTGAAGACCGGCACCTTGAACACCGTGCGCGCCATTGCCGGGTTCAGCCGTGACAACAATGGCAACACCTGGGCGGTGGTGGCGATTCTCAACGATTCCAAACCGTGGGGCGCGTCGTCGGTGCTGGACCAGGTGCTGCTCGACCTGTATCGCCAGCCGAAGGCGGTCGCGGCCGCACCGGTGCTCTAGAACAGCGGATCAGCCTGTGGGGCGGGCTCCACCCGGTCCCTGCCCGCCTGTTTGGCGACATAGACAGCCGAGTCCGCGCGCAGCAGCAACCCATCGATGCCTTCATCGATCCGCCAGCTGGCGACCCCAAAGCTGGCGGTGACGACGCCCACCGGCGCCATCGGCACGCTGCGCAACGACTGCCATAACTCCATCGCCAGGCGGTAGGCCTGGGCGCCATCGGTATGCGGGCAGAGCACCACGAATTCTTCTCCACCCAGCCGGCAGAACACGTCGGTGCGGCGCAAGCGCTGGCTGATTCGCCTGCACAACTCGCGCAATACCCCGTCCCCCACACCATGCCCGTGCTGGTCGTTGATCCGCTTGAAGTGGTCGATATCCAGCATGATCACCGACAGCGCTCCCGAGGTGCGGTTGAGGCGCAGCAGTTCGACTTTCATACGGTCCTGGAAATAGCGGCGATTGTGGATGCCCGTCAGGGAGTCGGTGATGGACAGCGTGCGCAACTCGTCTTCCACACGCTTGAGATCGGAAATATCCGATACATAGCCGTGCCACAACGTACCGCCGCCGGGTAATTCTTCCGGGGTCGCTTCGCCACGAATCCAGCGCAGGCCTCGCTCGGGCAACTGCACGCGATACTCTTCGCGCCAATGGCTCAATTGCAGCGCCGACAAGCGTATCGACGCGCGTACCCGCTCAAGGTCCTGTGGATGAATGCGTTCCAGGACTTTGCCCGCATCCTGCTGCAACACGCCAAGCTCGATTTCATAAATATCGCGCATGCCTTCGCTGGCATAAATGAAGCGCCAATGATCATGGGGCTCCAGCGTGAACTGGAAGATACCGCCAGGTACATGGGCACTGAGCTTTTTCAGCAAGCGATCCCGCACAGCCAAGGCCTCATAGGCGCGCTTCTGCTCAGTGACATCCAGGTAAATGGCCAGGTGCCCGACCCACAGGCCATGGTCATCCAGCAACACAGTGGCCAGCATGTTCACGGTCAAGGGGCTGCCATCTTCACGCACCAGCGTCCACTCGCGGGCGTCGTGCTGTCTGTCCGGGCTTTCCACCAGCATCGCCTGGCTCGGCGTAACACGCTTGCCCAGCGCCGCGCTCAAACGCGTGGCGCGGGCCTCAAGCTCCGAGGCCAGGTGCAGGCTTTCCAGCGTCAGGTGGCCCACCACGTGGTCGCTCTTGAATCCCAGCATCCGTTCGGCGCCGGCATTGAACATGTTGATGACACCGCGCAAGTCAGTGGCAATGATTGCGACGTGCGTTGCCGCGTCCAGCACACTGCGCAATTGGCCGTGTGCGCCGCGCAGTTCCTGTTCACGCAGGCGCAACTGCGCGGTACGTTGTTCCACCAGTGCCAGCGCCCGCTGGCGTTGGCTGACCAGCACATAGAGCAAGGCCGCGAGCAGCCCACTCAGCAGCACGCCCATGGCGAATATGGTGTGGGTCGAAGAATGGTTCGCCTTGTCGAATGCCTCACTGGCTCGCAGGCTCAGCGCATAGACATGGTCACCGAGGGTAAGACGTCGGACAGCGACAAGATCGCTGTCGCCCGGCACATTGCTGGACGCATACAGCACGCGCTGCTCCGTGTCGGAGGTGTCGACGATCTGCATCACCAGGTTGTCCCGGCTGGACTTGGGCAAACCCTCGGCCACCAGCTGGCGCATGCTGATCACCGCCATTACATAACCGTACGGCTGGGGATCGACCGCTTTGCGCACCGGCGCCACCAGCAGCACCCCGGCGGCATACGCCGGCTCCACGCCCACCAGTTGCATGGGCTGGGACACCGCCGCCTGGCCGCTGGCTTGTGCGCGCTCGACAACAGCGCGCCGCAGGGGTTGGGCCAGCAGATCAAAACCCAATGGCGAGCCCAACAGACTCTGGGTCTGGCTATATAAGACCGGCACGTATTCATCGCGCTCGGAAGCCGGCGCCAGCTCACCTGCCGAATTCAGTTCGCGGATGGTGAAAGGTGCGCCACGCTGGCGCGAGATGGCCTGTTCGAACTGGCTGCGCTGATCCCCGGACACCCGCGGCGCCCAGGCATAGGCACGCGCATGCAACAACAGCGGCTGGGCGAAGCCGTCAAATTCGGCGCGGGACACCTCGTCGGAATTGACGAAAAAACGGCGCAGGCTATCCAGGCGCAGCTCCTGGTCTTCGAAGCGTTCCTGGATCCGGCTGTAGCGCTCGTTGACCAGCAACTGGAAGCGCTGTCGCACCTGTTGCTGATAAAGGTCGGAAGCGGCCCACGCGATGACCAGGGTCAGTGCGCTACCGGTTGCCACGACCACCAATGCCACCAGCCAAGCCGATGCCTGCTCACTGATAAAACCAAGGATTTTCGGGCGTACGGCTTGCATCGGCATAGGCAACACTCACAGCGCCAGCGTGCGGGTTGACACTTTGGCTGGACGATAAGTTATAGCCATCCGTCGGGGGTTTGACCAGTGTAAAAAATGCGCACGCTTAATGTGGGAGGGGGCTTGCCCTAATACCGTCTGTAGGAGCGAGCTTGCTCGCGAAAAACTCACAGGCACCGCGTTCATTCAGGAAGCACGCGTTATCGTTGACGATTTTCGCGAGCAAGCTCGCTCCTACCTGACTGGCATTAGGGCTTGCCCCCCCACATTGGCGACTCAGCGTGCGCTGATTTTCCACGCCCGATGGATCTTCGCGTTACGCGCGAAATCCGGGTCGATGGTCTTGTCGCTGATTTCCTCGACCGCATAGCGTTCGCTGAGGTTGTCTTCCAGCTGGAACTTGCGGAAGTTGTTCGAGAAGTACAACACGCCCCCTGGCGCCAGGCGCGCCATGGCCAGGTCGAGCAACTGCACGTGGTCACGCTGTACGTCGAAGATGCCTTCCATGCGCTTGGAGTTGGAGAAGGTGGGCGGGTCGATGAAAATCATATCGAACTCGTCACGACTGGCTTCCAGCCACGCCATCACGTCACCTTGCTCCAGGCGGTTCTTGTCGGAAAACCCGTTGAGGGAAAAATTGCGCCGCGCCCAGTCCAGGTAGGTCTTGGACAAATCGACGCTGGTGGTGCTGCGCGCGCCGCCCTTGGCTGCGTGCACACTGGCGGTAGCGGTATAGCAATACAGGTTGAGGAAACGCTTGCCGGCGGCTTCCTTCTGAATGCGCATGCGCATCGGCCGGTGATCAAGGAACAGGCCGGTGTCCAGGTAATCGGTGAGGTTGACCAACAGCTTCACGCCACCTTCGCTGACCTCGGTGAACTTGCCCTGGGCGCTTTGGCGCTCGTACTGCTTGGTGCCGCTCTGGCGCTCGCGACGCTTGACTACCACGCGGCTCTTGTCGACGTTGAGCGCCTGGGGAATCGCAGCGAGCGCGTCAAACATGCGCGCCGAGGCCTTCTCCGGGTCAATGGACTTGGGCGCAGCATATTCCTGCACGTGCACCCAATCGTGATACAGGTCGATGGCCATGGAATATTCCGGCATGTCGGCATCGTACACGCGGTAGCAATCCACGCCTTCACGCTTGGCCCACTTGCCCAGCAGCTTGAGGTTTTTCTGCAGGCGGTTGGCGAACATCTGCCCGCCTTCGCTCAAGCGCGCCTGTTCGACCACCGGGGCCGGCGCCGGCTTGATCGGGTTGCCGTTCTTGTTGTACTGACGCTCGGCCGGCTCGGCCGGGGACTGGTCATAGGCCGCTTGCTCACGCTCAGCCTGGCGCTGCTCCGGAGTCCGTCGCTCGCCGGTGACGAACTGATCGGGGTTGACCTTGATCAGCAACAATTTGCACGGCAAGGCGCCGTTCCAGAACGAATACTGTTTGTGGCTGCGAATGCCCATGCGCTTGCCCAGGTCCGGCGCGCCGGTGAACACGGCGGCTTCCCAACCCATGCAGGCCTGGCGCAGACGCTCGCCGAGGTTCTGGTAGAGATACAACAGGCTGGCCTCATCACCCAGGCGCTCGCCGTACGGCGGGTTGCAGATCACCAACCCTTTCTGGTTCTGGTCCGGGCGCGGCTCGAACGTGCCGACTTCGCCCTGGTACACCTTGATCCAGTGGCTCAGGCCTGCGCGCTCGATGTTATTGCGCGCCGGCTGGATCAGGCGCGGATCGGCTTCGTAGCCACGCACCCACAGCGGGGTTTTATTCATGCCGATGGCGGCGCGTTCAGCGGCCTCGGCGTGCAGTTTTTTCCACAGCGCCGGGACATGTCCGAGCCACGTGGTGAAGCCCCACAGCTCGCGGTTGAGGTTGGGGGCCATGTCGGCGGCGATCATCGCGCCTTCAACCAGGAAGGTGCCCACGCCGCACATCGGGTCGGTCAATGCGCCGCCTTCGGCAGCAATGCGCGGCCAGCCGGCGCGGATCAGGATCGCCGCCGCCAGGTTTTCCTTCAACGGCGCGGCGCCCTGCTGCAGGCGGTAGCCGCGCTGGTGCAGGCTGTGGCCGGACAGGTCAAGGGACAGGATGGCTTCGCCACGGTCCAGGCGCAGGTGGATGCGCAGGTCCGGGTTGATCTTGTCGATGGACGGACGTTCGCCGGTCGGGGTGCGCAGCTTGTCGACGATCGCATCCTTGACCTTGAGCGCGCCGAAGTGGGTGTTATCGATGCCCGAGCCGTGACCGCTGAACTCCACCGCCAGGCTGCCGTCGCTGACCATGTGGTCGGCCCATTCGATATCCAGCACGCCGTGGTAGAGGTCTTCGGCGTCCTTCATCGGGAAGCGCTTGAGTACCAGCAGCACGCGGTTGGCCAGACGCGACCAGAGGCACAGGCGGTAGGCGGTTTCCATGTCGGCCATGCCGCGCACGGCCGAGGTGTGCTCGCGGGCCTCCTCAAGGCCAAGCCCGACGGCCTCCTCGATCAGCAGGCCTTCGAGGCCCTTGGGGCAGGTGAGGAAGAGTTCAAAACGGTCCGACATGGGGCATTCCAGGCTTTTCAGCAATAAATGAACGGGCGACGCATCGCCGGCTCGGTTTTCAAACAAGCACTTTTCTTGAAGAGCGCTCGCGTGGCACACCTGTGCCGCTCCACCCCGTCTGACAGGCCTTCGAGCCTTTATTGACGGTGCAGAAGAAGAATTCGAAGCAACAAAAAGAAATATTCCGACCCTTCGTCGAATAATAACCGACTGCAACAGGTGGTCATTCTCACCAAAGGATTAAACACATTGTCTTCGCAGGGCACATCATAGCTGGCTTTGCCTCATAAAAGGGGCGAAAAACCATCCCAGCTTATGGCTATAGCATCGTTATCGTTACGTGCTTATGACAAAACGATCATTGAATCCATGTGACCTATTGGTTAGAACTCAACACAGGTTGGCGCCGTAACGACGCCGACACATCGGCTCGCCACGCCGGCAGCGAGCCCACCAACGGCAGAAAAACTCTGCCCGGCCTCACACGAGGCCGAAGGATATCTAGACAGTCAACAAGTGAGGGAAACACCCTATGAGAAGACTTAAGCGTGATCCGTTGGAAAGAGCATTTTTACGCGGATATCAATATGGCGTTCATGGAAAATCCCGTGAGCTTTGCCCATTTACTCTACCGTCGGTACGCCAAGCCTGGATCAATGGCTGGCGAGAAGGACGCGGCGACAACTGGGACGGTATGACTGGCACTGCGGGCATCCACAGACTCAACGAACTTCACGCCGTCGGCTAATCAGGGCATTTATATTCCGACACATCAACTTGAATAGATAGCGACTTAACCACGCACGTCCTATCCGGACGGCGGGCTTCGGCCCAGGGGCTCCTTCAGGGAGCCCTTTTTATTGCCTGACGATTGCTCAGCGCAACGCGGCGATCGCGTCCACCGATTCGCGAATCAGCGCGGGGCCCTTGTAGATAAAGCCCGAATACAGTTGCACCAGGCTTGCGCCCGCCGCGATTTTTTCAGCCGCGTGCCTGCCTTCGGTGATCCCGCCCACGGCGATGATCGGCAAGCGCCCTGCCAGTTCGGCGGCCAATACCTTGACGATATGGGTGCTTTTATCCCGTACCGGCGCGCCGGACAGACCGCCCGCCTCGTCACCGTGGGCCAGGCCTTCGACGCCCACACGGCTGAGGGTGGTGTTGGTCGCGATCACCGCATCCATGCCCGCGTCCACCAGGGCCTGGGCCACCAGTACGGTTTCTTCATCGCTCATATCGGGCGCGATCTTGATCGCCAACGGCACCCGCTTGCCATGGCGCACCGCCAGGTCTTCCTGGCGCTGGCGCAATGCTTCGAGCAATTGCTTGAGCGAGTCACCGAACTGCAGGCTGCGCAAGCCCGGGGTGTTGGGCGAACTGACGTTGACGGTGACGTAGCTGGCGTGGGCGTAGACTTTATCCAGGCAGATCAGGTAATCGTCCACCGCGCGCTCCACCGGCGTGTCGACATTCTTGCCGATGTTGATGCCCAGGATGCCCTTGTACTTCGCGGCCTGTACCCGCGACAGCAAATGGTCCACGCCCAGATTGTTGAAGCCCATGCGGTTGATGATCGCCTCGGCTTCGGGCAGGCGGAAGATCCGTGGCTTGGGGTTGCCCGGTTGCGCACGAGGGGTCACGGTGCCGATCTCGACGAAACCGAAACCCAGCTGCGCAAACCCGTCGATGGCCGCGCCGTTTTTGTCCAGACCGGCAGCCAGCCCGACCGGATTGGGAAACTCGAGCCCCATCACCGACACCGGCACCTTCGCCGCAGCCTTGCATACCAGGCCATTGAGCCCCAGGCGGCCACCGGCTCCGATCAGGTCCAGGGACAGATCGTGGGAAGTTTCCGGGGAGAGTTTGAACAACAGCTGGCGGGCCAGGGTATACATGGGCAGGCTAGACTCGGATGGCGGCGAAAGGTAACGCGATTATAGCCGGGCGGACGGGCTGCATGCGAGGCGTGCGCCCCATCATCCATTACGATGGGCCATCAACGCCTCATAACGTGCCCAGACTTTTTCGGCGTATCGCATGCGCAACGCGTCACGCTCCGCCCCGGCGCCCGCCCCCACGTTGTAGGAGCCCACCGCCGTCCAGTTATAGCCGAAACGCTGAACGAACCCGGCAAGAATCGAGGCGCCAACCTCCACCGACAGACACGGCTCGTTCACCAGCCGTTCTTCGGTAATGCCCAGCTTGAGCAAGCGAGGCAAGTGACTGCTGTTGATTTGCATCAAACCGATATCGTGGGTGCCATTGGCGTTGGCATAATTGATCGCCTCCGCGCGGTAGCCCGACTCCACCGCCGCGATCGCCTGCAGCAACTCCGGCTCGAAGTCGTAGCGACGCGCCACCTCATCCCAGCAGTAGGCCAGGGCCTGGTTGCTGCCCAGCAGCAGGCCGAGGATCAGGCCCCTGCCCCACGGCTTATACATTGCTGATCTGTCCGCATGCCGCGCACATGTGCACGGCCCGCTTCGACTCAGCGTCTTTCACCTGCACGGGGCAGGTAAAACGATACCCCTTGCCATACACGGTCTTGATAAACCCTTTATCGGCGCTCAAGTGTTTGCGCAAAGCATAAATGCAACGGGTCAATGACTCATCGGCCACCTCGCCCCTGGGCCAGGCGAGCGCCAACAGGCGGTCCTTGGTCATCAACGAACCGCCGGAAACCAGCAACAAGCGCAGCACGCTGCCCTCTTTGGGCGGCAGTTGAATATCGGTTTGCCTGCCTGTCAGCCGACCATCGTCATGCAAGGTCCAATCAGCGAAAACGAGGGACGTTGTCGATTCTTCAATCACGACTGCCATAAGGCACCTGCACGTTCGACTGCTGACATTCAATCCATTCTTCCTGTAAGGGCCCACTTGCCCGATGCCATGACTATAAAAACCTGCCTCGCGTATCACGTTAGGAAAAACCCGATTCAATCAGCGTCTTTCAGCGTTTTGCTGTAAGACAATTCACGACTCAACCGGAATACGGTAGCCACTCCTGATACACCTCATGCAGCTCAACCCCCAACCGATCCTCCAACTGCACCAACTCACCCACCGCCATCAGTTGCCCATTGACCCGTACCTCCACGCAGTGGATGACCTCGGGCGCCAGAGGCAAGACTTTCCCCGGCGCAAACGCAGCCAGTCGCTTGCGGCTGATCAGTTGCTCCTGCAGCAGTATTTCCAGGTACATGGACTAACGCCTTTATTCAGGGAGAAAGCTCGCGGCCCGACCTGACGAACGCACGTTGCACACGTTCATATTGCGCGGCCGTCAATGGCGGCGGCCCGGCCGGGGGCTTCGATTCGTCACGACCCGCGTCCATACGCCATGACGAGATTTCGTTGACTTGCTTGGGCACATCCAATTCATCCACCAGTTTTTCGATCAGGCTGACCTGAGCAGGTTTGCCCTTGATCAGGAGGCTGTTGGTGTCCGGATAGGCGATCAACGTCAGGTTCTTGTCCGCCAGCGGGCCCTTCTGCTCACTGGCCAGCAGGCCTTGAATGACGGATGCCATGCCCGGCACCGTGACTTTGTTTGCGCCGCTCCCATGCTGCCGATCCTCGACGTGGGTATTGAACACCTGCACCACACCAAAGGCGTGCGCCCCCACACGCAGCTCACTGCGTTGCCGGTCCGTCAATTGCGCCAGCCGCAGCACCTGGCTGACATAGCTTGGCGGCCCGGACACGTAGAACGTACGCACCCCGCTGTCGCGCAAGGGATAGCGCGATTCATCCATGCCTGTTCGGCGCATGATGCCGCGCAGCCGGTTGACCGAAATGTACCGCAGCGCCACCGCAGAGGTTCTGGCTTCGCTCGCGTTGTAGAGATGCACCGCTTGCCCGTCGCTGTGCCAGATCAGACCTTCCTGCCGGGCCAGCGCTTCAAGGACCTGTTGCGGTGCGTCAAAATCAAATGTCCCGCTGACACGCCTGTGCGCCGCTTCCCGACTGACCACCACAGGCATCCCCAGCGGCACCGACAGCGCAGTGAAAAAACTGTCCAGGCTTTCATCCCTGGCCTGATACGGCTCACCCCGAACCACACAACTGACCAGCAACAGCGCCACCCACAGCAGCGTGCGACCGAGGCGGTGGCGGTTCGTCGTAATGGAGGCATCAGCATGCACCGTGGGTTTTTCCTGGGGAAGGTAGGACGCAAAAGAGCGGCCATACTGAAAGGCAGGCGAGGTTCAATCATGATGGAAAGCTGACGGCCGCCCCCGTGGCATGTGCCTTGCTAAGCACTCTCTATCAGGGCGCGCGCCAGCGGCGGCACGGGCCTACGGACAAAGGCGTCGTTTCCCTCTAATGGCCGGTATAGCCATCCGAGGGCGCGACGTTTTTTTTTGAGAGAAAAGGTAGGTGTTGATGAACGATTCGGTCGACAGCAGCCCGGTGAATCCGGCGCTGGCCTGGGTAAACGGCAGTGACGCCCCGGAAAAGAGCAGCCTGGACCTGGGTTTCATGGCCCTGACTGATTGCGCCTCGCTGGTGGTCGCCGCCACCCAGGGGTTTGCGCAACCCTACGGCCTCACACTGAACCTCAAGCGCCAATCGTCCTGGGCCAACCTGCGCGACAAACTGGTCAGCGGTGAGCTGGACGCCGCCCATAGCCTCTACGGCCTGATTTACGCCGTGCATCTGGGCATCGGTGGCGTTGCGCCGAGCCCGATGGCGGTGCTGATGGGGTTGAATCAGAACGGACAGAGCATCAACCTGTCCCGTGGGCTGCAACAGCAGGGCGTGGTCACTCCTGAGGCGCTGGATCGCCACGTGCACCAAAGCCGCACAAAACTCACCTTCGCCCAGACCTTTCCGACAGGCACCCACGCCATGTGGCTGTATTACTGGCTGGCGAGCCAAGGCATCCACCCGCTGCGGGATGTGGACAGCGTGGTGGTGCCCCCACCGCAAATGGTTGCGCACCTGCAAGCGGGGCGCATCGACGGCCTGTGTGTCGGCGAACCCTGGTGCGCCAGCGCCGTCAAGCAGAACCAGGGCTTCACCTTGGCGACCAGCCAGTCGATCTGGCCGAATCATCCGGAAAAAGTCCTCGGTTGTACCCAAGCTTTCGTCGACCAGTATCCCAATACGGCGCGCGTATTGGTGATGGCGATTCTCGAGGCCAGTCGCTTTATCGAAGCGAGCACGCAAAACCGTCGTTCCACCGCCCAACTGCTCAGCGCCCGCGAGTACCTCGACGCCCCCCTGGACTGTATCGAGCCACGGCTGCTGGGCCACTACGAAGATGGCCTGGGCAACCAGTGGCAGGACCCGCATGCGCTGCGGTTCTTCGCCGATGGCGCGGTCAACCTGCCTTACCTGTGCGACGGTATGTGGTTCATGACCCAGTTTCGTCGCTGGGGCCTGCTGCGCGAAGACCCGGACTATCTTGCCGTTGCCCGTCAGGTGCAACAACTGGATGTGTACCGTCAAGCCGCGAGCGCCGTCGGCGTCGCCACCAATGGCCAGGACATGCGCAGCAGCCAGTTGATCGACGGCAGGATCTGGGACGGCTCCGACCCCGCCGGCTATGCCCGCAGCTTCCGCCTGCACGCCATGGCGGATGACATCAGCCGCCAAGCGCTGCGCTAGGAGCACGACCATGCTGCGAATCCTTTTGATCAACGACACCCCGCGCAAAGTCGGCCGGCTCAAGGCCGCGCTGACCGAGGCCGGCTTTGAGGTGATCGATGAATCCGGCCTGACCATCGACTTGCCCGCACGCGTCGAAACAGTGCGCCCCGACGTGATCCTGATCGATACCGAGTCACCCGGCCGCGATGTGATGGAACAGGTGGTGCTGGTCA
The DNA here is from genome assembly GCF_900004865.1 of Pseudomonas sp. 37 R 15. Lineage (NCBI taxonomy): Bacteria > Pseudomonadati > Pseudomonadota > Gammaproteobacteria > Pseudomonadales > Pseudomonadaceae > Pseudomonas > Pseudomonas sp. 37 R 15. Next base: position 220,213 of record NZ_CVTV01000018.1, read on the forward strand.
GCCGCGACCAGCCCCGCCCTATCGTGATGTTCACCGATGAACATGACCCGAATGTCATGCGCCAGGCGATCAAGTCCGGGGTCAGCGCCTATATTGTCGAAGGCATCCAGGCCCAGCGTCTGCAACCGATCCTCGAGGTGGCCATGGCACGCTTCGAAAGCGACCAGGCCTTGCGCGCCCAGCTTCATGCCCGCGATCAACAGTTGGCGGAACGCAAGCGCATCGAGCTGGCCAAGGGCCTGCTGATGAAAATGAAGGACTGCAACGAGGAAGACGCCTACACCCTCATGCGCCGCCAGGCCATGAGCCGGCAGCAGAAACTGATTCAGGTGGCCGAACAGATTATTGCCATGAGCGAACTGCTCGGCTGATCTGGCGCGGCTCTTGCTATAGAACCGTCACAGGTAGCCAACGGCGGTTGCCCCACCAACGACAAAGACGTCGCACACCCGGTTTGCCCTCGCGAACCCGGTGGCGGCGTTTTTTTTCGTTCCGGCCCCAGCGCATGGGGTCACCAGGCCTTCTGACAAGCCCCCCCAACCGTTGAGGTGCGTGATGAAATCAAGCTTCTGGAAATCCGGGCACACCCCGACCCTGTTTGCCGCGTTCCTGTATTTCGACCTGAGTTTCATGGTCTGGTACCTGCTGGGCCCCTTGGCGGTACAGATTGCCGCCGACTTGCACCTGACCACTCAACAGCGCGGCCTGGTAGTCGCTACGCCGATCCTGGCGGGCGCGGTGCTGCGCTTTCTCATGGGCATGCTGGCTGACAAGCTGTCGCCCAAGACTGCCGGGCTGATTGGCCAGGTGATTGTCATCGTGGCGTTGTTCTGCGCCTGGAAACTGGGCATTCACAGCTACGAGCAAGCGCTGTTGCTGGGCATGTTCCTGGGCATGGCCGGTGCCTCTTTTGCCGTCGCCCTGCCGTTGGCCTCGCAATGGTATCCGGCCGAGCACCAGGGCAAAGCCATGGGCATCGCCGGCGCCGGCAATTCCGGCACCGTGTTTGCCGCCCTGCTGGCACCGGTACTGGCGGCTGCCTTTGGCTGGAGCAATGTATTCGGCTTCGCGTTGATTCCGCTGATCCTCACCCTGATCGTGTTCGCCTGGCTCGCGCGCAATGCTCCGCAACGCCCGAAAGCCAAGGCGATGGCCGACTATTTCAAAGCCCTGGGTGATCGCGACAGTTGGTGGTTCATGTTCTTCTACAGCGTGACCTTTGGCGGCTTTATCGGCCTGGCCAGCGCCCTGCCCGGCTACTTCAACGACCAGTACGGCCTGAGCCCGGTGACCGCCGGCTACTACACCGCGGCCTGTGTCTTCGGTGGCAGCCTGATGCGCCCGCTGGGCGGCGCCCTGGCGGACCGTTTCGGTGGGATCAAGACCCTGCTCGGCATGTACAGCGTGGCGGTGATCTGCATTGCGGCGGTGGGTTTCAACCTGCCCAGCTCCTACGCTGCGCTGGCGCTTTTCGTCTGCACCATGCTCGGCCTCGGCGCCGGTAATGGCGCGGTATTCCAGCTGGTGCCCCAGCGTTTTCGCAGTGAGATCGGCGTCATGACCGGCCTGATCGGCATGGCCGGCGGCATCGGCGGTTTTGCGCTGGCCGCCGGCATGGGCGCGATCAAGCAGAGTACCGGCAGTTACCAATTGGCGCTGTGGTTGTTCGCCAGCCTCGGCGTGCTGGCCTGGTTTGGCCTGCACGGCGTCAAACGCCGCTGGAGAACCACCTGGGGTTCGGCTGCCGTGACCGCTGCACGCGTCTGATGAGCCTGCAACTGAGCATCGCCCAGGCCAGTGCGATTGGCCCCAGGGCAGAAAACCAGGATGCGTTGCGGGTCGTCACACCCAGGGCGGAGTTGGCCGCGAGCAAAGGCTACCTGTGCGCATTGGCCGACGGCGTCAGCCAATGCGCCGACGGTGGCCTGGCCGCGCGCTCGACCTTGCAGGCACTGGCCCTGGACTACTACGCCACGCCGCAGACCTGGGGCGTGGCCCAGGCGCTGGAGCGCTTATTGGTCGCACAGAACCGCTGGCTGCAAGCCAATGGCGGCGGTCAGCCGCTGCTGACCACCCTCAGCGCCCTGGTGTTTCGCGGCCAGCGTTTCACCCTCGCCCACGTCGGCGATTGCCGCGCCTATCGCTGGCTGGACGGCGAGCTGCAGCGCATCAGCGAGGACCATGTGTGGGAACAACCGGGCATGCAGCATGTGCTCAAGCGCGCCCTCGGCCTGGACCAGCACCTGGTACTGGATTTTCTCGATGGAGAACTGCGCGCAGGCGAGTGCTTCCTGCTGCTCAGCGACGGGGTCTGGGCCACGTTGGGTGAGCACAGCATCAACGCGATTCTGCGCGAGCAGACCGACCTGGACCTGGCGGTCAACACCCTGGTCAATGCCGCGCATTTGGCGGGCAGCCAGGACAATGCCAGCGCCTTGCTGGTGCGCGTCGATGCCCTCGGCGCCGCCACGCTGGGCGACGCACTGGTGCAGTTGCAGCAGTGGCCGCTGCCGCCGCCGCTCAAGGCCGGGCAACGTTTCGAGGGGTGGCAGGTGCACAGCCTGCTGGCGCAGAGCCGACAGTCGTTGCTGTATCGGGTACAGGATGATCAGCAGCGTCCCTGGCTGCTGAAAACCCTGGCGTCAAGCCGCGACGACGACACTGACGCCGCCCAGGCCCTGCTCTCGGAAGAATGGTTTCTGCGGCGGGTCGCCGGCCGCGCGTTTCCTGAAGTGCATGCCGCCAGTGGACGCCAGCACTTGTACTACGTGATGCGCGAATACCCGGGGCTAACCCTTGCCGAACTGTTCAAGCGCCAGGGCCCGTTGCCCCTGGCGCAATGGCAGTCCATCGCCGAGCGTTTACTGCGCGCGGTCGGCCTGCTGCACCGACGGCAGATCCTGCACCGCGATATCAAGCCGGAAAATCTGTTGCTGGGAGACGACGGCGAACTGCGCGTGCTGGATTTCGGCCTGGCCTACTGCCCGGGGCTGTCGCAAGACCGTGCCAGCGTGCTGCCCGGCACCCCGAGTTTTATCGCGCCGGAGTCATTCAGCGGTGAACGTGCTACGCCACAACAGGATTTGTATAGCGTCGGCGTCACGCTCTATTACCTGCTGACCGGCCACTATCCCTATGGCGAAATCGAAGCCTTCCAACGCCCGCGCTTCACTCAGGCGGTCAGCGCCAGCCGCTACCGTCCCGATGTGCCGGACTGGTTGCCTGCAAGCCTGGAACGCGCCGTGGCCGCGCAACCGCAGCAGCGCTATGAGACCGCCGAAGAATGGCTGCTGGTGCTGGAACAGGCCGACCGCCGCGAACTGAGCATACGCCCGCGCCCCTTGCTGGAGCGTGAACCGCTCAAGGTCTGGCAGACCCTGGCGACGGCTTCGCTGCTGATCAATCTGGTGCTGCTGTTCTGGCTATTGCACCACTAACGGGCAAAATTCTTACGCATCCGCGTTGAATCCCTAATAAAACCGGGGTAAGCGACACTTGGCACAGCTGCTGCATTAGCCTCTTCAACAACCCACATACAGCCGCGCCTTCAACGTCGAAGGATCGAGCTTCCCGAGAGAACGGGACCAGGACAAAGGCGTCCTCGCTAGGTAAATAGCGGGGACGCCTTTTTTTGTTTGCGCGTGATTGGTCGGAGAGCGACATGAAAAAACTCAAACTGGTGATGATCGGCAACGGCATGGCCGGGGTTCGCACCCTGGAAGAATTGCTCAAGCTCAGCAGCGACCTCTATGACATCACGGTATTCGGCGCCGAGCCCCACACCAACTACAATCGCATCCTGCTCTCACCGGTACTGGCCGGCGAGCAGACCTTCGAAGAGATCGTGCTCAACGATCTGGACTGGTATCTCGACAACCACGTCAAGCTGCTGCTCAACCGCAAGGTGGTGCAGATCGACCGGGTCAAGCGCCGCGTCATCGCCGAGGACGGTACCGAAGCCGAATACGACCGCCTGCTGATCGCCACCGGTTCCACGCCGTTTATCCTGCCCATTCCAGGTAACACCTTGCAGGGCGTGATCGGCTACCGCGATATCGCCGACACCCAGGCCATGATCGACACCGCCAAGACCCACAAGCACGCGGTGGTGATCGGTGGCGGACTGCTCGGCCTGGAGGCCGCGAACGGCTTGATGCTGCGCGGCATGCAGGTGACCGTGGTGCACATCGGCGAATGGCTGCTGGAACGGCAATTGGACAAGACCAGTGGCCAGTTGCTGCAAACCGAGCTGGAAAGCCGTGGCCTGGTGTTTCGCCTGTGCGAACAGACCCAGGCCCTGCATGACGCCGGCAATGGCCGCGTCGGCTCGGTGCAGTTCAAGAACGGTGACATCATCCCCGCCGACCTGGTGGTGATGGCCGCCGGTATCCGCCCCAACACCGAACTGGCGGAAAAGTCCGGCATCCCCTGCAACCGTGGGATTCTGGTCAACGACACGATGCAAACCTACGACCCGCGCATCTATGCGATCGGTGAATGCGCCAGCCACCGTGGGATCGCCTACGGCCTGGTCGCACCGCTGTTCGAACAGGCCAAGGTGTGCGCCAACCATCTCGCCCAGTTGGGTTTCGCCACCTATAAAGGTTCTGTGACCTCCACCAAGCTCAAAGTTACCGGCATTGACCTGTTCTCCGCGGGCGACTTCATGGGCGGCGAAGGCACTGAGACCATCACCCTCTCCGACCCCATCGGCGGCGTGTACAAGAAACTGGTGATCAAGGACGACATCCTGGTCGGCGCCTGCCTGTACGGCGATACCGCCGATGGCGGTTGGTATTTCCGCCAGATCCGTGAGAACCACGCGATCGGCGAGATTCGCGATCACTTGATGTTTGGCGAAAATGCGCTGGGCGATGTGGGCCATCAAGGCCAGGACAAAGCCATGAGCATGGCCGACAGCGCCGAAGTCTGCGGCTGCAATGGCGTGTGCAAGGGCACTATCGTAAAAGCGATCCAGGAACAGGGGCTGTTCAGCGTCGATGACGTGAAGAAGCACACCAAGGCGGCCAGCTCCTGTGGGTCCTGCGTGGGGCTGGTGGAACAGATTCTGATCAATACCGTGGGCGGGGCCGCCGACGTCAAGCCCAAGAGCGAAAAAGCCATCTGCGGCTGCAGCGACCTCAATCACGGGCAGATCCGCCAGGCCATTCGCGACCAGCACCTGCTGACCATCGCCGGCACCATGAGCTACCTGAACTGGCGCACGCCCAACGGTTGCGCCACCTGCCGTCCGGCGCTGAACTATTACCTGATCTCCACCTGGCCGGGCGAAGCCAGGGACGACCCGCAATCGCGCCTGATCAACGAGCGCGCCCACGCCAACATTCAGAAAGACGGCACCTATTCGGTCGTCCCACGGATGTGGGGCGGCGTGACCAACCCGTCGGAACTGCGCCGTATCGCCGACGTGGCCGACAAGTACAACGTGCCGATGGTCAAGGTGACCGGTGGCCAGCGCATCGACTTGCTCGGCATCAAGAAGCAGGATTTGCCTGGCGTGTGGAAGGACCTTGATATGCCGTCCGGGCACGCCTACGGCAAATCCATCCGTACCGTGAAGACCTGCGTAGGCAGCGAGTTCTGCCGCTTCGGTACGCAAAACTCCACGCAACTGGGCATTGAGCTGGAGCACGACCTGTTCAACATGTGGTCGCCGCACAAGGTCAAGCTGGCGGTGTCCGGTTGCCCACGCAACTGCTCGGAAGCGGGCATCAAGGACGTCGGAATTATCGGTGTGGACTCAGGCTGGGAGATGTATATCGGCGGCAACGGCGGGATCAAGACCGAAGTCGCGGAGTTCTTCGTCAAGCTCAAGACCGCTGAAGAGGTGCGCGAATACAACGGCGCATTCCTGCAGCTGTACCGCGAAGAAGCCTTCTACCTGGAGCGCACCGTGCACTACCTGCAGCGGGTCGGCATGGACCATATCAAGAAAGCCGTGCTGGAAGACCCGGCCCGGCGCCAGGCCCTCAACGAGCGTCTGCAGTTTTCCCTGTCGTTCGAGCAAGACCCCTGGAAAGAACGCCTGGAACAGCCGCTGCTGAAAAAAGAATTCGATGTGATCCCGGTCAAGCAATTGGAGGTGCCGGCATGAACTGGCTGGATATCTGCGCCCTGGAAGAAATCAACGCCCTGGGCTCGCGCATCATCAACGGGCCCAAGGGCGACATTGCGATTTTTCGCACCAGCGACGATGAAGTCTTCGCACTCGATGACCGTTGCCCGCACAAAGGCGGGCCGCTGTCCCAGGGCTTGATCTATGGCAAACGCGTGGCCTGCCCGCTGCATAACTGGCAGATCGACTTGGCGTCCGGTGAAGCCCAGGCGCCGGATATCGGTTGCGCCCATCATCACCTCGCCCGCGTGGAAAACGGCCGAGTGATGCTGGCCCTGCGGGATGCAGGGTGATGAACCGCCAGGTCACGGCGTCCACCTGCTGTTATTGCGGGGTGGGCTGCGGCGTGCTGATCGAGCATGACGACACCCGGATCCTCGGCGTGCAAGGCGACCCGGACCACCCGGCCAACTTCGGCAAGCTGTGCAGCAAGGGCGCCAGCCTGCACCTGACCGGTGACCTCGACGCCCGTGCCTTGTACCCGCAGTTGCGTCTGGGCAAAGACCTGGCCCGCGCCCGCACCGACTGGGACAGCGCCCTGGAACATGCGGCCACCGTATTCGCCCACACCATTGCCGAACACGGCCCCGACAGCGTGGCGTTCTACATCTCCGGGCAATTGCTGACCGAGGACTACTACAGTTTCAACAAACTGGCGCGGGCGCTGGTCGGCACCAACAATATCGACAGCAACTCACGGCTGTGCATGTCCTCGGCAGTGGTGGGCTACAAACGTAGCCTGGGCGCCGATGCGCCACCGTGCAGCTATGAAGATCTGGAGACCAGCGACTGTGTGATGATCGTCGGCAGCAACATGGCCTACGCGCACCCGGTACTGTACCGACGCCTGGAGGAGGCCAAGGCGCGACGGCCGCAGATGAACGTGGTGGTGATCGATCCACGCCGTACCGACACCTGCGACTTGGCTGACCTGCACCTGGCGATCCTGCCGGGCACGGATGTCGCACTGTTCCATGGGATTTTGCATCTGCTGCTGTGGGAAGACTGGATCGACCGCGATTTCATTCACGCCCATACCGACGGCCTGGCAGCGCTCAAACGCCTGGTGCATGACTACACGCCGCAAATGGTCACGCAACTGTGCGGCATCAGCATCGAGCAGTTGCGCCTGTGCGCGCAGTGGGTGGGCACCTCCAGTAGCTTCTTGTCGCTGTGGTGCATGGGCCTTAACCAATCGAGCGCGGGCAGTGCAAAAAACAGCGCGCTGATCAACCTGCACCTGGCCACCGGTACGATTGGCCGGCCAGGCTGCGGGCCGTTTTCCCTGACCGGCCAACCCAATGCCATGGGCGGGCGCGAAACCGGCAGTTTGTCGAATCTGCTGCCTGGGCACCGCGACGCCGCCAACCCCGAACACCGCGCAGAAGTAGCCGCTTACTGGGGTGTCGACCAACTGCCCGCAACCACCGGCCTCACGGCTATCGAACTGTTTGAACAGGTGCAGGCGGGCACGATCAAGGCGCTGTGGATCGCCTGCACCAACCCGGCCCAATCGTTGCCGGACCAGAATGCAGTGCGTGCAGCGCTGGCGACGTGTCCGTTCGTGGTATTGCAGGAGGCCTTTCGAACCACCGAGACCGCCGCCTACGCCGACCTGCTGCTGCCCGCCGCCAGTTGGGGTGAAAAAGAAGGCACGGTGACCAATTCCGAACGGCGTATTTCCCACGTGCGTCGCGCCATCACCCCACCGGGCGAAGCGCGACCGGACTGGGCGATTACCGTGGATTTCGCGCAGCGCCTGGAGCGCCGTCTGCGGCCGGGGCTGGACAGCCTGTTTGCCTTTGAGCAACCCGCGCAGATCTTTGACGAGTTCAAGCTGCTGACTCAAGCGCGTGACCTGGATGTGTCAGGCCTCAGCCATGCCCTGCTTGACCGACTCGGCCCGCAACAGTGGCCGTTTCCCGTGGGCGCACAAGCCGGAACACCACGACTCTACGTCGACGGCATTTTCCCCACTGATAACGGCCGTGCGCAATTTGTCGCCGAGCCTTATCGCGCCGCCAAGGAGCAGCGTGACGCACGCTTTCCCCTGACCCTGATCACCGGTCGCCTGCGCGACCAGTGGCACGGCATGAGCCGCACCGGCACGGCGGCGCAGCTGTTCGGGCATGTCAGCGAGGCGCTGTTGAGCCTGCACCCGGACGAGTTGCGTCGTCACCGCTTCAAGGAAGGCGACCTGGTCAACCTGAAAAGCCGTCGGGGCAATGTGGTGGTCGCGGTCACCAGCGATGACAGCGTGCGCCCCGGTCAAGCGTTCCTGCCGATGCATTGGGGCGACCGGTTTCTCAAAGGCGGCGTCAATGTGCTCACTCAGCCGGCGTTCGATCCGTTATCGAAACAGCCGGAACTCAAACACAGCGGTGTGCGCCTGGAAGCGGTGCAACTGCCGTGGCAGCTGTTCGCGCTGATCGAGGGTGACGTGCAACGACATTTCGACGCCCTGCGCCCGCTGTGCGAAGAATTTGCCTACGTCAGCCTGAGCCTGAGCGGGCGCGAGCGGCCGGCGCTGCTGGTGCGCGCAGCCCATACCGAGGCGCCCGACCTGCAGATACTGACCCGTATCGACCAGTTGCTGGGCCTGCACGACGGCCCGGTGATGGCCTATGACGACCCGCGCCGCTCTATCGGCAAACGGGTGAAAATCGAACAGGGCCGTATTACAGCGGTTCGTCTGGCCGGCGAAACCCTGGCCCGGCATTGGCTGCAAAGCCTGTGGTTGGAGGGCCGCACCGACGATCAACTGCGGCGCTGGCTCCTGGCGCCCCTGAGCGCGCCACCGGGGGGAGCGCCGGCCAGCAGCAAGATCCTGTGCAATTGCAAGAATGTCAGCGAAAACGCGGTGTGCGCCGCAATTGCCCGTGGCATGGACCTGACCGGGCTCAAACAGCAACTGGGATGCGGCACGCAATGCGGCTCCTGCGTGCCGGAAATCAAACGTCTGCTGGCCGCCAGCCCGCAGCCATTCGCAATCAGTGTGTGAGGGGAAAACATGAGCGCAAAAGTGTGGCTGGTAGGCGCTGGGCCCGGTGATCCGGAATTGCTCACCCTCAAAGCGGTAAGGGCCCTGCATGAAGCAGACGTGGTGTTGATCGACGATCTGGTCAACCCGGTTGTCTTGGAACACTGCACGGACGCGCGCGTGATTACCGTCGGCAAGCGCGGCGGTTGTCGCTCTACGCCGCAGGCGTTCATTCACCGTCTGATGCTGCGCTATGCACGCCAGGGCAAGTGTGTGGTGCGGCTTAAAGGCGGCGATCCGTGTATTTTCGGGCGGGGTGGCGAAGAGGCGACGTGGCTGCGCGAGCGTGGGATCGAGGTGGAGCTGGTCAACGGCATCACCTCGGGACTGGCTGGAGCGACGAATTGCCATATCCCGTTGACCTTGCGCGGCGTCAGCCGTGGCGTAACCCTGGTCACCGCGCATACCCAGGATGACAGCAGCCTGAACTGGCGCGCACTGGCCGAGGGCGGAACGACGCTGGTGGTGTACATGGGCGTGGCCAAGCTCGAAGAGATCCGGCAACAGCTGCTGGAGGGCGGCATGGCTGCGGATATGCCGGTGGCGATGATTGAAAATGCATCGTTGCCCGAACAGCGCGAATGCCGTAGCCACCTCGCCGCCATGCACGAAGACGCGCAGGCTTTTGCGCTGAAAAGCCCGGCAATCCTGGTGATTGGCCGTGTTGCCGGCGCGGCGCAAATGGCATGCGATGCGGCAGCGGCCAGCGCTTGAGGTAAATCGCAGGCGAAAAAAAGCCCGGCCTGAGCCGGGCTTTTCTCTACTACTCAGTAATTACTGAGCGGTAGCTTCAACCGACGCTTCTACGCGACGGTTAACAGCGCGACCAGCTTCAGTTGCGTTGTCAGCAACTGGGCGGGATTCGCCGTAACCTACAGCAGTTACACGGCTAGGAGCCACGCCGTCTTTAACCAGGACTTGCTTAACAGCGTCAGCACGACGCTGGGACAGCTTCTGGTTGTAAGCGTCTGGACCTACGGAGTCAGTGTGACCAGCAACTTCTACGTTGGTAGCTGGGTACTGAGCCATGAAGTCGGCCAGGTTTTTCACGTCGCCGTAGCTGTTAGGCTTAACAACGGACTTGTCGAAGTCGAACTTAACGTCCAGCTCAACACGAACAACCTGAGCAACCGGAGCTTCTGGCTCTGGAACTGGCTCTGGAGCTGGTGCTGGGGTAGGAGCTGGAGCAGCTGCGCCAGCGTTACCGCCGAAGTTCACACCCAGGCCAACCAGTGCGGAGTAGTCCCACTTGCCGTTGTCCAGACCGTAGTCAGCTTCAACACCAGCACGAGCGTACAGGTTGTTGGTGAAGTAGTACTTCACGCCGGTACCGATGGTAGCGAAAGTGGTCTGGTCGCGACCGCTGTGGCCGTCAGCTTGCACGTTGGTACGGCTCTGGTGGCCGAAACCGCCTTCAACGTATGGACGCAGGCTGTCAACGCCAGCTTGACCGAAGTGGTATTGGGCAACGAGGCTGCCGGTATCACCTTTGATCTTCTGGTTGCCAGTACCGTCGTTCGAACGGGTGTGGTTAGTCTTGTCGTAGGACAGGTTCAAGGACAGGTCGTCGGTCAAGAAGTAACCGATGCGAGCGCCAGGGTTGAAGCCGTCTTCGATGTGCTTGACGCTATCGTTGTACTGCTTCTTGTAGAACAGCTCGCCCTCAACTGCGCCTTGGCCTTGTGCCAGAACGCCGAAAGAAGTAGCGGCAATAAGAGAACCAATGGCCAAGCCCAAGGTGTTTTTCAGTTTCATCCGTTAAATCCCCATCTGGTGATTGTAAAGCAGTCCCACAAACCGGGGGACAACTCGGCGACAAGTCTAACAGAACTTGCCTACACGTAAGAGATATTTGCTACGCACTAAGTTTCAGTCTCGCCCGCAAATTTCTCACGTAATTTATCAAGAGCACGTTTGTAACGCATCTTTGTAGCACTCAAGCCCATATGCATGATGTCAGCGATTTCTTGAAATTCCAATTCTGCGACGAATCGTAGCACCAGAATTTCACGGTCAATCGGATTCACATGCACCAACCAGCGATCGAGTCCGCCCTTCTCCTCGGGTGTCGGCGCCTTTTCTTCAGACGCTTCCTCAAGGGGGTCCAGACTCAAGGCGTCCATCAAGCGACGCTTTCGCCGTTCCTTTCGATACTGCGTGATGCACTCGTTGTACGTGATGCTGTAGAGCCAGGTCTTGAACTTCGATTTTCCCTCGAAGTTCTTCAGGCCGTACAGCACCTTGAGCATCACTTCCTGACAGACATCGTCCGCATCCCTATCGTTCCCCAAATACCTTGAACAAACGTTGAACAGAGTGCGTTGATATCTGCGCATCAATTCTTCGTACGCGCGTGTTACGTGAAACAGCTCCGTGTGCGAACGCGCGACCAACTCCTCATCAGAGAGCTCACGGGGGTCATAGCGCGTGGACAGCGTTTGGGCTTTATTCAAAACAAGTCGTGCCGGCAGTCAGGTCAATGTCCGCTGCAACCCGGTCAGCCGGGTTCGCGGCGGCGTACATTAGCAGGGTTTGCCGGTTTAGCGGCTACTGACCTGCTGCTCCATGAGAATCCGGTTGGACAGCGACACCAGTTCCCCGTCATCGGTCAGCACGGTCGTCTTGACGGTGCCGATCTCCTCGATTTGCCCTTCGACCTCGCCCACACGCACCTGTTGCCCTACCTGATACAGCTCACGCACGTAGATTCCCGCAAGAATCTGACCGGCAATTTCCCGGCTTCCCAGGCCCATGGCCAGTGCAACGGCCAGACCAACGGTAATCAAAACAATCACGATAACGTGGTTCAGCAGGTCAGTTTTGACCTCCAACTGGCTGATCGCGACCGAAATACTGATGATGATCACTAGTCCCTGGGCAATTCGCCCCAGGCCTGCCGCATAGTCCAGGCCGACACCTTCAGCGGCTCCGCGTACCAGGCCATTGGCCAGTTGCGCGAGTAAAACGCCGACCAGCAGCACCAGCGCGCCGCCGAATACTTTCGGCAAATACAGTGCCAGCATGTCGAGCGTAGCTGAAACTCGCTCAAGTCCAAGGGACTGAGCCGCAGAAACCAGAAAAATAAGTAGAACGAACCAATAAACGATCTTGCCGATCAGCGTCGAAATCGGCACCTGCAGCCCGGCACGGCCCAGCAGCTTGGTCAGGCCGGTACCGGCCATCAGGCGATCCAGCCCGAGTTTGGCGAGCAATTTGGACAACAGGGTGTCGAGCAGCTTGGCCACGACAAAGCCCAGCAGTACCAGGACCAGGGCACCAAAGAGGTTGGGAATGAAATTCGCCACCTTGGTCCACAATGCGGTCATTGCGGTGACCAGGCTCTGGGTCCAGAGATCAAGTTCCATATTCAATCAGCCTTATCAGCAGTGCGAGCAAGAGGTTTATGCCGGGAAACCGGTGATACATGGGCCGAACCGTTGTTCAGGGCCATCATCAACGCCGGCACCCAACGCCCGAGCAGACCGAACAGGTCCCCCGCCCCTACCTGACGGTTGGCGGTTTTCAGTACGCGGCCCAGGCAGGCATCGTCATCACGGTTGGATGGCGAAGCATTGAGCATGTCACGCAAAGACTGTTCGAACGGATCGTGCATAGAGACCTCTCGCAAGTGATTTAAAAGACGAGGGTAAAATTCATCGGGTCACATCGACCCTTTCCTACGTTCAGCTCATATTCAGCTCAAACCCAGCGTAACCGTCGAAAAAGCCACCATTGACCCAGCGCCACCGAGATCATCAGCAGGCAGGCAATCATGAATCCGTAAGGGCTGCTGGAAAACGGTATTCCCCCTACATTGATGCCCAGCAAGCCGGTCAGAAAACTCATCGGCAAGAAGATGCCGGTGATGATGCCGAAGCGGTACATGGTGCGGTTCATGCGCAGGCTCAGGCGCCGGTCTTCGGCCTCAAGTACAAGCCCCACACGCTCCCGAGCCAATTCGAGCTCTTCAAGGTAACGGGTCAGGCTGTTGTGTAATTCGTTCCAATAGTCAGCGTCGTCATCACAGAACCACGCCAGTTTGATTCGCGTCAGCTGCGCAAAAATATCCCGTTGCGGCGCCAGGAAACGCTTGAGCCCGGCCGCTCGCCGACGGATCTGCAAGACGCTGCCGTGCTCGGGGGTATACCGTTCGTCGGCATCGAGTTTTTCTTCTTCGGCATCGACAATTTCGGACAGCCCAGTGACCAGATCCTGCACTTTGTTGGTCAGGTACTGCGCCATATAAAGGATCAGTTCCGATGCAGTTCTGGGGCCCTTGCCCTCGGCCAATTGCACCAGCAGCTCATCGGTGGCGCGTAACGGGCGCAACCTGAGGGAAATCACCCGATTGGCTGCCGCGAATATACGTACCGAAACCATGTCTTCCGGTTCCGCGCCGGGATTGAGATTGATCCCGCGCAGAAAGAGCAGCAGTTCCGCATCCGGCAGCGGCAGCAGCCGCGGACGGGTGTTTTCTTCCAGCAGGAGGTCACAGGCAAATTCACTCAAACCGCTGGATTTGCGCAGCCAGGTCTGGGTTTGCGGATGGCTGCGGTCCCAATGCAGCCACAGGCTTTCCTGGGGCTGCAGTTGCAACTCGTCAAGCTCGGTCCGGGCAATCGAACGCGCACCGCCTTTACCGTCCAGCACCAGGGCATGCACCAGCCCCCACTGCGCGTTGTCTTCCTCGAACATCCTCATCCCTTTCGGCTACTGCGGTTTATTCAGGCATTTTCAGCGGGCTGGGCGAGACGATTACCCCGTTGTTATCGGCGTACACGTATTCACCCGGACGGAACGTCACGCCTGCAAAGGTCACCACCACGTTCAGGTCACCCAGGCCACGCTTGTCGGTTTTCATCGGATGGGCGGCCAGGGCCTGCACGCCCAGGTCGGTCTGGGCAAGGATGTCGACATCGCGGATGCAACCGTAGATCACCATACCTTCCCAGCCGTTTTTCGCGGCTTTCTCGGCAATCAGGTCACCGAGCAACGCACGCCGCAGCGAACCACCTCCATCGACCACCAACACCTTGCCGGCGCCCGGCTGCTCGGCCTGTGCCTTGACCAGGGAGTTATCCTCGAAGCATTTGAGGGTAACAATCTCGCCGCCGAAGGAGTCTCGGCCACCGAAATTGCTGAACATCGGCTCAAGCACCTGCACCAACTCCGGGTAGGCGTCGCACAGGTCGGGGGTCACGTAATGGTCCATCGCGAAACTCCTGTCATCAAAGAAGGGGTCGAACAGTTCACGGCATATATCAGGAAAAACGTGCTGCAGCAGGCATTCTTTAAGTGCTCGGCCACTGGCGCCGGCCATGATCAAAGCGCAATCAACGCAACGCAATAGTCGTTACGCGACTGAATATGACCAGAAGCGCCTGAGGCGTCATATCTTAGCCGCAACCACTCAAGAGTGAAACGGCCTCGATGGCGCGCTTCGTCAAACCGCCACAGCCACCTCTGGCCGGGTGCCGAGCACAGGTGTCAGCGGATCTTTCAACCAGCGTTCCACCAAGGGCCACACTTGGGCCTGCGCGGCTTTGCTGACCAGCATTTGTACATGCCCGAAATCTTCGGTAAAACCCTGCTGACGTCCCAGGCACAGGTACTGGCGATGCTCGCTGCCGACTTGCTCGAACAGCTTGCGACATGCCCAGTCCGGATCCTGCCGATCGCCCGCCGCACTGACCGCCAACAACGGCACGTCGACCGCTGCCAGGCCTTTCCACCAATCCCGCTCGCCGTCGCCAAAGCGGCCGAACAGGCCATTCCAACGCAGCGCTTCGATTATCACACCGGCCGGTTCGTCCTCCGGTCCACGCTTGAAGCGTGGGCCAGACACCTGAGCTAGACGCTTCAGGATAAATCGACCGCCCCACTCCACCGGTGGAATTTTCAACGGCCAATGCGTGCGGCTGACCTGGCAACCAAATAACGCCACTGAGGCCACCGACTGCGCGTTCAAGGTTTGCCCTCCCAGCGCCGCAGCCAACGTCGTGGCGCCGAGGGAATGCCCGATCCAGTGCGGCACCTGCCCACTTTGCTCGTGCACAAAGGCGCCGATGGCCGGCAAATCGTAGCGCGCATAATCGGAGACACGGTTGCGCACGTAGTCGTGGTTGCGCCTGGACAGGCCATGGCCGCGCATTTCCGGGATCCACACATCAAAACCGCGGCGCGCCAGGTGAGCGCCCAGGCCAATGCCCTTGGGCGAATACCAGAAGCGCCGATTGGAAAAACTGCCGTGCAGGAAAATAACCGGCGTGCCCCGGTTTTCCGGGACATCGGCCAGGCCCAACCGGGTAACCGCCAGCTCGACGGTAGCGTCGGGGCTGTTGCCGGGTTTGAGACGGTACACATCTTCACTCAGGTCGCCACGACGTTCAGCGCTGATCAGGGCGACGGGAAACAGGTTGCTGCTGCTTTGCATAATGCTCTTGCACAAAAAAGGGCGGCGTTCGGTAGGAATTCCGCCCTGTACAGATAAGAATGCCGGTCACCCTCGACAGGTGACCGGCACTTTTGACGTAGCGGCTTTAAGCGGACGCTTGACCTTCGGCCAGGAAGAACCAGGTTTCAAGCACGGAATCGGGGTTCAGCGAGACGCTTTCGATACCCTGTTCCATCAGCCATCTGGCCAGGTCAGGGTGATCGGACGGGCCCTGGCCACAGATACCGATGTACTTGCCGGCCTTGTTACAGGCCTGGATGGCGTTGGACAGCAGCTTCTTGACCGCAGGATTTCGCTCGTCGAACAGGTGGGCGATGATCCCGGAGTCACGGTCCAGGCCCAGGGTCAGCTGGGTCAGGTCGTTGGAGCCGATGGAGAAACCGTCGAAGAACTCCAGGAATTCCTCGGCCAGGATGGCGTTGGACGGCAGCTCGCACATCATGATCACGCGCAGGCCGTTTTCGCCGCGGCTCAGACCGTTTTCGGCCAGCAGATCAACCACCTGGCTCGCCTCGCCCAGGGTACGCACGAACGGCACCATGATTTCGACGTTGGTCAGCCCCATCTCGTTGCGCACACGCTTGAGGGCGCGGCACTCGAGTTCGAAGCAGTCACGGAAGGCCTCGCTGATGTAACGCGAGGCGCCACGGAAACCCAGCATCGGGTTTTCTTCTTCCGGCTCGTAAAGCTTGCCGCCGATCAGGTTGGCGTATTCGTTGGACTTGAAGTCCGACAGCCGCACGATGACCTTTTTCGGGTAGAACGCCGCCGCCAGGGTGCTGATGCCTTCCACCAGCTTCTCGACGTAGAAGCCCACCGGGTCGTTGTAACCGGCGATGCGCTTGTCGACGCTTTCCTTGATGTCCAGCGGCAGGCCGGCGTAGTTCAACAGGGCCTTGGGGTGCACGCCGATCATGCGGTTGATGATGAATTCCAGGCGGGCCAGGCCCACACCGGCGTTCGGCAACTGCGCGAAGTCGAAGGCGCGGTCCGGGTTGCCGACGTTCATCATGATCTTGAACGGCAGGTCCGGCATGGCGTCGATGGAGTTCTGCTTGATGTCGAAGCCCAGCTCGCCTTCGAAGATGAAGCCGGTGTCGCCTTCGGCGCAGGACACCGTCACACCCTGGCCATCTTTCAACAGCTGCGTGGCGTTGCCGCAACCGACAACCGCAGGAATCCCCAGCTCACGGGCGATGATCGCCGCGTGGCACGTGCGCCCGCCACGGTTGGTAACGATGGCGCTGGCACGCTTCATCACCGGCTCCCAGTCCGGATCGGTCATGTCGGAGACCAGCACGTCACCCGGCTGGACTTTGTCCATCTCGGACACGTCCTTGATGATGCGCACCTTGCCGGCGCCGATGCGCTGGCCGATGGCGCGGCCTTCCACCAGCACGGTGCCGGTTTCCTTGAGCAGGTAGCGTTCCATGACGTTGGCCGACGTGCGGCTCTTAACGGTCTCGGGACGGGCCTGCACGATGTACAGCTTGCCGTCGTCACCGTCCTTGGCCCACTCGATGTCCATCGGGCACTTGTAGTGCTTCTCGATGATCATCGCTTGCTTGGCCAGCTCGCTGACTTCAGCGTCGGTCAGGCAGAAACGCGCACGCTCAGCCTTGTCGACGTCAACCGTTTTAACCGAGCGACCAGCCTTGGCCTCGTCGCCGTAGATCATCTTGATCGCCTTGCTGCCCAGGTTGCGGCGCAGGATGGCCGGGCGTCCGGCCTCAAGGGTGTGCTTGTGCACGTAGAATTCGTCAGGGTTGACCGCGCCTTGTACGACGGTTTCGCCCAGGCCGTAGGCGCCGGTGATAAACACCACGTCACGAAAGCCCGATTCGGTGTCCAGAGTGAACATCACACCGGCGGTGCCGGTTTCCGAACGCACCATGCGCTGCACACCGGCAGACAAGGCCACCAGCTTGTGGTCGAAACCCTGGTGCACGCGGTAGGAAATGGCGCGGTCGTTGAACAGCGAGGCAAAAACTTCCTTGGCCGCGCGGATCACGTTTTCCACGCCGCGGATGTTCAGGAACGTTTCCTGCTGACCGGCGAAAGAGGCGTCCGGCAAGTCTTCGGCGGTGGCCGAGGAGCGCACGGCGACAGCCATGTCCGGGTTGCCGGCGGACAAGGTGGCGAAGGCGGTGCGGATTTCTTCGTTGAGCTTCTCGGGGAACTCGGCTTCCATGATCCATTGACGGATCTGGGCGCCGGTCCTGGCCAGGGCGTTGACGTCATCGACGTCCAGAGCGTCCAGCGCGGCGTGGATCTGGGCGTTCAGGCCGCTCAGCTCGAGGAAATCACGGTAAGCCTGGGCCGTGGTGGCGAAACCACCCGGCACCGAGACACCGGCGCCTGCAAGATTACTGATCATCTCGCCGAGGGATGCGTTCTTGCCCCCCACGTGCTCTACATCATGGACGCCGAGCTTATCGAGGGAAACTACGTACTCTACCAAGGTGATCTCTCCACTTTCTGTGTTGGAAAAGCTCAGGACGCGGCTTGCTCAGTAGGAGCGAACGCCAGCGCTTGTGGCCTGGACCTGGAAAATAAGTGAGAATGCGGCCCACTGCGGGACGGCAAAATCGCGCCTATCATATCCAAGATTCGCCATCAGCTTAAGGCCCAGGGCTCAAATGAAACGATCTGCTTTCTTTATTTCCGATGGCACCGGCATCACGGCCGAAACACTGGGCCAGAGCCTGCTCGCGCAGTTCGAAAACATTACCTTCGCCAAATTCACGCGACCTTATATAGACAGCGTGGATAAAGCGCGGGCCATGGTACAACAAATCAATCTGGCGGCTGAAAAAGACGGTTGTCGCCCGATCATTTTCGACACCATCGTCAATCAAGACATTCGTGAGATTCTCGCGACCTCGAATGGTTTCATGATCGACATTTTCTCCACGTTCCTGGCGCCATTGGAACAGGAGTTGAGCGAGCATTCCTCTTACTCCGTCGGAAAGTCCCATTCCATTGGTCATAATTCCAATTATATGGAGCGTATCGAGGCAGTGAACTTCGCCCTCGACAACGACGACGGCGCCCGCACGCACTATTACGACAAGGCCGACCTGATCCTGGTGGGCGTGTCGCGCTGCGGCAAGACCCCGACCTGCCTGTACATGGCCATGCAATTCGGTATTCGCGCGGCCAATTACCCGCTGACGGAAGACGACATGGAACACCTGACGCTGCCCGCCGCGCTGCGCGCCCATTCGCACAAGCTGTTCGGCCTGACCATCGACCCGGACCGCCTCACCGCGATCCGGAATGAACGCAAGCCCAACAGCCGTTATTCAAGTTACGCCCAGTGTGAGTTCGAAGTGCGCGAAGTGGAAAATCTGTTCCGTCGCGAAAATATTGCGCACATCAATTCCACGCATTTTTCGGTGGAAGAGATTTCGGCGAAGATTCTGGTGGAGAAGGGTGTGGAGCGCAGGTTTAAGTGAGGCAGCGGCAAGCTGCAAGCTGCAAGCTGCAAGCTATAAGCTGCAAGAACATGCCACTCGGCTCTCGTCTTGAAGCTTGAAGCTTGAAGCTTACGTCTTGCGCCTTAACACCTACAACTGAAACCGCCCGCCCCCCTGCCCCAGCGCCGTCGCCAGCGCATCGAACCCCGCCCGCAGCAACTGATCATCCCCCGAGGTATTGCAAATACTTGCCCGGATAAACTGCGGCACCGCCGTCTGCCCCACGGCAAACGCTTCGGCGGTCGCGATCAGGTAGTTGTTCTGCTTGAGTTCTGCCTCGATTTCCGACGCGCGCCAGGGTTCCGGCACTTCGATCCAGAAGTGCGGGCTGTTGAGGTGAGTGCGATACTGCAGACCGCTCAATAAGCCCTCGACCAAGGCCTTGCGCCGGCTTATCTCGTTGATCTGCTGGCGCAGCAGGTATTCCGCCGTGCCGTTTTCGATCCATTGGGTCGCCAGTTCCAGGGTCACCGGGGTGGCCATCCAGCAGGTCGAACGCAGTGCCGCCGACACCCGGCTGACCAGCGCCGGCGGCGCATGCACATAGCCCACGCGCAGCCCGGCCGATACCGCCTTGCTCAAGCTGCTGATCAGGATCGTACGTTCAGGGGCGAAGTAACTGAGGGGCGGAGGACGATCCTCGACCAGCACGCCATGGGCTTCATCCTCCAGAATCAGCAGATTATGTTCACGACAGACCTTGGCCAACGCTTCACGGCGCGGGACTGACAACACTGCGGTTGTGGGATTCTGGATCGTTGGCGTGCAATACAGCGCCGAAACCCGGTGATTTCGACAGACTTCATCCAGCGCACCCGGCAGCACGCCTTCTTCATCCATCTCCAGCCCGATCAACCGCACACCCAGCATCCGCGCGGCGGTGATAAGCCCCGGGTAAGTCAGTTGCTCGGTGACCACCGTGTCGCCGGCGCGCAGCAACGCCATCATCGCGCAGAGCAAGCCATGCTGGCCGCCATTGACGCAGATGACCTGCTCGGGAATCGGATGAAAGTCGCGCTGCACCAGCCATTGCGCACCGGCCTCGCGATAGCGCGGCAGGCCCGCGTCCGGGGTATAGGCGCTGATGTCCTGGAGAAATTTGCCGTTGGTCGACAGGGTTTGGAAGCTCTGGGCAAGGAATACCGTTTCCTGCCCCGGAATATGCATGTTGCGGCTCATGTCGAAGTACTGGCGTGGCTCCTCGCTGAAGTTGCGAAAGCCTTCATCACGCTGGCGCTCCATCCCACGCTTGCGCACGAATGTACCGTCACCCACACGCGCCACCACCAAACCCAACCGCTCCAGCTCACCGTAGGCCCGGCTGATGGTGCCGATAGTGACGCCCAGATTGTCGGAAAGCACCCGATGAGGCGGCAGTTTTCTTCCCGGTTCAATCGTGCCTTCAAGGATGCCCCGTTCCATGACATCGGACAGGCGCTTGTACTTCACGCCCTGACCGTTGGACAACCCCTCACGCATAATTGACACCATGTCAATATTTGTTTTGACAGTCATCATTCGCCCTAATAGTGTGCTTTTGCGGGTTCAATCACCGGATTGAATCACTTATAACAAGTTCAATATAGAGTTCAATTCCGGCTCAGGGAAGCAATAAACGATGCCAATGTCCGCCATTCTTGAAAACACCGCAAAAACCAAAACCCGGAAACAATGGCTGGCCGGCTTGATCACCAGCGTCATGTTCCTGATCGTGTGCCTGAGCTGGGGCACTACCTGGCTGGGCATCAAGATTGCGGTGGAAAGCGTGCCGCCGCTGACGTCAGCAGGCCTGCGCTTCCTGATCGCCTTCCCGCTGTTCCTGTGTTTCGCCATGGTGCGCCGTGAGCCGATTGTGTTCCCACGGGAAAGCCGCTGGTTCTTCGTGTTCGTGACCCTGTCCTACTTCAGCATTCCCTATTACCTGCTCAACTACGGCGAGATGCACGTCTCGTCCGGTCTGACTGCCCTGCTGTTCAGCTGCATGCCGGTGTTTATCCTGATCTTCTCCGCGCTGTTCCTGCGTGAGCGCATCTACCTGTCCCAGGTGGTCGGCATCGGCATCGGTTTCGGCAGCCTCTACATGATCATCAAGAGCCAGGGCCTGCACCTGGACCATGCCGAGTTCTTCGGCGTACTGGCGATTCTGACCGCCGCGATCATGCACGCGTTGTGCTACGTGATTACCAAACAAAAAGGCAGCGCCATCGGTGTCATCACCTATAACACCCTGCCCATCGGCATTGCCGGGCTGATGCTGTTCGTGGCCGGCCTGTGGTTTGAAAACCCGACGTTCGACGCCATCACCCTGCGTTCCTGGAGCGCGCTGTTCTACCTTGGGCTGGTCGCTTCGGTGGGCGGTTTCATTGTGTATTTCATGCTGCTCAAGCGCCTGAGCCCGATCATCCTGTCATTCGTGTTCATCATCTTTCCGGTGTTCGCAGTCATCATCGGTGCCTGGTACGAAGGGGTGGAGATTTCCCGTGACCTGATGCTGTACTCGGCGATCCTGCTGGCCGGCTTTGCGATCACCAAGCTGCCCATCGAAAAACTGCTGGCCAACAAAAATTGACCCCTGCACCCATCACCCAGCGACGCGAGAGAAACATGGATGTCCTGCGCCCCGAAGCCCTGGAACAGATCTACGCCCACGCCAGCCGCAGCTATCCCGAGGAGTGCTGCGGTTTTATCTTCGCCGACGGCAGTGTGTACCTGGGCAGCAATATCCAGAACGAGTTGCACCGCAGAAACCCGCAGATGTACCCGCGCAGCGCGGCCAACGGCTACACCTTTTCAGTCGCCGATACGCTGCTGATGAACAAGGCGTTTCGCAGCGACAACCCGGTGGTGGTGATCTACCACTCGCACCCGGATGTCGGCGCCTATTTCAGTGATGAAGACCAGGACAAGGCGCTGTTCCTGGGCGAGCCGATCTACCCTGTAGGCTACCTGGTGGTGGATGTTCGCCAGGGCCAGGCCCTGGGGTCAAAGCTGTTTGCCTGGGATGGCAAGCATTTCGCCCTTCAACCTTTCAACGACCTGCACACGGAGTTGTCCATGAACGCTGTCTCTTTCCCCGACATTCTGGTTCGCGTGGCCAAGCTGCCGCAATCGACCCTCGAGGGCGCAGGATCGACATTGCGCGAAGTCATTGAAAACCTCTGCGACAGTCACCCACAGTTGCGCCCGCATCTGTTTCACGAGCAGAACAACCAGCTCAAGGAACACTTCCTGTTTACCGCCGAGGAAGCGTTGATCGACGCCGACGACAGCTTGCCGGAAAAGGCCCGGATCGAAGTGCTGCTGGCGACCTCCGGCGGCATCGACGTCGACACCCTGAGCAACGAAGAAGTGCAACGCTACGTACGCCATATCACTCTGCCCGGTGTCGGCCGTGAAGGTCAGTTGAACCTGAAGAAAGCCAGGGTGCTGATCATCGGCACCGGTGGCCTGGGCTCACCCATCAGCCTGTACCTGGCGGCGGCCGGCATCGGCACCCTGGGCCTGGTGGACTTCGACGTGGTGGAAAGCAGCAATCTGCAACGCCAGATCGTACACGGCAACAGCACCCTGGGCATGCCCAAGGTGGAGTCCGCCAGGCAACGTTTGCAGGATCTGAACCCCCACATCCAGATCAACACACACAACACCGCGCTCGATACCGACAACGCCCTGGAACTGGTGGGCGCCTATGACCTGGTGATCGATGGCACAGACAATTTCGACACCCGCTACCTGGTCAATGACGCCTGCGTGCAGCTGGGCAAGCCTCTGGTATACGGCGCCATCTACCGCTTCGACGGGCAAATCAGTGTGCTCAACCATAAAGGCGGGCCGTGCTACCGCTGCCTGTTCCCCAAGGCCCCGCCCGCAGAGCTGGCCCCCAATTGCAGCGCCGGCGGGGTCATCGGCGTGTTGCCGGGGGTGGTCGGCATGATCCAGGCGACCGAGGCGATCAAATTGCTTATCGGCATTGGCGAACCTTTGTCCGGCCGCTTGATGCGCTTCGATGCGCTGGCCATGAAATTCAGCGAAATCCGTTTCAAGCGCCGTGCCGACTGCCCGTGCTGCTCAGACCTGCGCCACAGCCAGACCGCCACGCCAGCGGTGTGCGCGGACGCCGTGCCGAGCCACCCGTCCCTGGCCGACGAGCGCTACATTGAGCCCCGCGTGCTCAAGCAAGTGATCGACAACCCCCGCAGCGCCGACGTGTTGCTCGACGTACGCGACGCCAGCGAACTGGAAGTGTGCAAATTACCAGGCGTGGTGCACATCCCCCTGGCCGAGCTCGATGAGCAGCTCGGCAGCCTGAGCCGCGACAACACCCATTACCTGATCTGCTACGCCGGCACCCGCGCCGAGCAGGCCGCCAGCACCTTGCTGGCGGCGGGCTTCGCCAACACCAAAGTCCTGCAGGGCGGCATGAAACATTGGGTGCGCGACGTCGAACCCGACATGCCGCTGTACTGACCGGGGGCCGACCGATGCTGCATAACTCCATTCTCGACGTGATCGGCCAGACCCCGATCGTGCGTCTGGCGCAGTTTTCCGAAGACCTCGGCATCGAGGTCTACGCCAAGCTGGAATCCCTCAACCCGGGCGGCAGCCACAAGGCGCGCATCGCCCTGGGCATGATCCTCGACGCCGAGCGCCGGGGTGTGTTGATGCGCGACTCCGGGCAAACCATCATCGAACCCAGCGGTGGCAATACCGGCATCGGCCTGGTGATGGCTGGCAATGTGCTCGGCTACAAAGTGGTGCTGGTGATTCCGGACAACTACAGCCCGGAAAAACAGAAGCTGCTGCGCCTGTATGGCGCCAGGGTGGTGCTCTCGGACAGCCGCCTGGGTAACAACTCCCACGGCGAAAAGTGCATGGAGCTGCTGTTGGAAAATCCCAACTACGTGATGCTCAACCAGCAACGCAACGGCGCCAACCCGCAAACCCACCGCGACACCACTGCGCCGGAAATCCTCCGTGCCTTTGGCGAACGGCGTGTGGACTACTTCGTCAGCGGCATCGGCACCGGTGGGCATCTCACCGGGATCGGCGAAACCCTCAAGGCCGCCTGGCCGGCACTGCGCGTGATGGGCGTGGAACCGGAGGAATGCGACCTGCTCAAGGACCAGCACGCCCCGCACGCCATCCAGGGCCTGTCGATTGGCCTGATCCCGAGCATTCTCAACCTGGACGTGCTGGACGGCATGCTCAAGGTGTCGCATGGGGCGTGCCTGGAGATGATCAAACGCATCATGCGCACCGACGCCATCAGCCTGGGGCTGTCCTCGGCCGCCAATATGGTCGCCATCGCCCAACTCGCCCCGGAACTGCCGCCTGAAACGGTGGTGTTGACCATGGTCTACGACAATGCCGACAGCTACCTGCCCAGTTTCGAATAGCCGGTTACCCAACCAAACAGAATGCGGGGGTGCCTCCATGGGAGGCTTTATCGACATGCAACAGCTGCACGATGAGTTGCTGACCCACCTCATCCAGACCCTGACGCCCGGGCAGATGAAGCAGCTGGAACCGCACCTGGCGCCGCT
Source organism: Pseudomonas sp. 37 R 15 (assembly GCF_900004865.1). Taxonomy (NCBI): domain Bacteria; kingdom Pseudomonadati; phylum Pseudomonadota; class Gammaproteobacteria; order Pseudomonadales; family Pseudomonadaceae; genus Pseudomonas; species Pseudomonas sp. 37 R 15. The sequence continues at coordinate 244,865 of NZ_CVTV01000018.1, forward strand.
GATCCAGAACGCTTCCCAGGCGGTGGCCGAGGACCTGATCGCCTACGCCTATCGCGACCCGGCATCGCGCGGACGCGGTGAGCTGATCCTGGAATCCTACGCTTCGTTCAAGGCGGTGTTGTTCTACCGGCTTGCACACCTGGTGTGGCATTTTCCGGAGCCCGCCCACGGCGTATTTACGCGCATGGCTCTCAAGCTCAGCAACCAGGGCAAGATCCTGTCCGGGGCCGAGATTCACCCGGCTGCGCGCATCGGCCGGCGCTTTGTGCTGGACCATGGCTACGGCACGGTCATCGGTGAAACCTGCGAGATCGGTCACGATTGCTACATCCTCTGCGGCGTGACCCTGGGCGCTCGCGGTATCGCCAACAACCCGGACGGCAAGCGTCATCCACGCCTGGGCAACCATGTCGAGGTCGGCGCCGGGGCGCGGGTGCTGGGCTATGTGCAGATCGGTGACAACGTGTTTATCAGCCCGTCCTGCGTCATTACCCAGGACGTGCCGGCGGGCACCAAGGTCAAAGTGGTCAACCAGATCCAGTTGCAGAAAAACGATGAATCGGAGCACAGCAGCTACCTCGGCGCGTTCGCCCTGGATGAGCGCCTGCACGTGGTCGGCGAGGTCGATGCGGGGCACAAGGTCACGGTGCTGGACGCCGACTTTCATCCACTGCCGGGGCTGATGCTCGAACCTACGGTGAAGGAGCGCCATCACCTGCAATTTCGCCTGCGCCGTCTCGACCTCGGCGAACAACTGCCACGCCTGCCGCTGAACCTGAAAGTCTGCGGGCCGGCGTTCGAAATTACCCTGCTCTCTCCCCCTGGCTTGAGTGCGATGGTGCGTCACCTGTTGCAAGCCAGCCCACTGATCGTCGGAGGTTGAACATGTCCGTGCACACCATGGAAACCCTGGCGCTGTTCGACAGCGCGCCCTATCAAAACGCCTTCAGCGCCCGGGTGATTGCCGTCAGCGAGCACGGCGTCGCGCTGGAGCACACCCTGTTCTACCCCACCGGCGGTGGACAACCGGGCGACACCGGCCACCTCATCCTGGCCGACGGCAGCCGCGTGCAGGTCACCGGCACGGTGCGCGATCCGGTGCTGCGCTCGATCATCTGGCACCAGGTGGAACATCGCCCGGCGCAACTGATCGCCGGCGCCCAGGTAGACGCCGGCCTGGACTGGGAGCGCCGCTACCAGCATATGAAGATGCACACGTGTCTGCACTTGCTCTGCTCCATCATCGACGCGCCCGTCACCGGTTGCAGTATCAGCGCGGACAAGGGTCGCCTGGATTTCGACCTGCCGGAAATGACCCTGGACAAGGACAGCATCACGCGCGACCTCAACGCACTGATCGAGCAGGCGCACCCGGTGCAAACCCTGTCGCTGGCCGCTACCGAGTACGCCACCCTGCTGCAGATCACCCGCACCCAGGCCGTGGCGCCGCCGGTCATCCAGGGTTCGGTGCGGGTGATTGAAATTGCGGGCATCGACATCCAGCCGTGCGGCGGCACCCATGTGCTCAATACCGAGGAAATCGGCCGGGTGTTCTGCGAGAAGATCGAGAAGAAGAGCAAGCACAACCGCAGGGTGATTTTGCGGTTTGAAGGCTGAAATGTGGGAGGGGGCTCGCCCCCGATGGCGGTGGATCAGTACCTGATGCACTGACTGACACTCCGCTATCGGGGGCAAGTCCCCTCCCACACTGGCCGAGTTGTTTTCTAGATCATGAACAGGTCCATGAAACGGTTGACTGGCGTAGCCTCAAGCCGTGCCTGGTCCTTGCACAAGGCAAAAATCTCGGCGCTGCGCTGCGCGGGGAAGCGCGTCGCCAGATTGGCTTTGAACTTGGCTTCCAGCAGAGGAATGCCTTGCTCACGACGACGGCGATGGCCAATTGGATACTCTACCGTCACCTGCTCGGTGCAGGTGCCGTCGGTGAAGAACACCTGCACCGCATTGGCAATGGAGCGCTTGTCGGCCTCCAGGTATTCGCGGCTGTAACGCGGGTCTTCAACGATGACCATTTTCCCGCGCAGTTCATCGATGATTGGATGGGCCGCATGGAAGTGGTCTTCATAATGTTCGGCCACCAGGTCGCCGAAGGCCAAGGGCACGGCGGTCATGTATTGCAGGCAATGGTCACGGTCCGCCGCGTTGGCCAATGGGCCGACCTTGGAAATGATACGAATGGCCGACTCGTGGGTGGTGATCACGATACGTTCGATTTCATGCAGGCGCCGCTTGACCAGCGGATGCAAGGTGACCGCCGCTTCGCAGGCCGTCTGCGCGTGGAACTCGGCGGGAAAGCTGATCTTGAACAGCACGTTCTCCATCACGTAGGTGCCATAGGGTTGGGACAGGCTGAAGCGACGCTGTTCTTCAGGCTTAAGGGCCAGGTCCTTGTTGGTGTGGCTGAACACTACGTCGTAGAAGCCCCACTGCGGCGCGCTCAGCACACCGGGGATGCCCATCTCGCCGCGCAACGCGATATCCGCCAGGCGCACCCCGCGACTCGACGCATCGCCCGCCGCCCAGGACTTGCGCGAACCGGCATTGGGCGCATGGCGATAAGTGCGCAACGCTTGTCCGTCGACAAACGCATGGGACAAGGCGGCGAGCAGTTGCTCGCGGTTGGCGCCCATCAGTTTGGCGGTAACTGCCGTCGAGGCGACTTTGACCAGCAGCACATGGTCGAGGCCGACGCGGTTGAAGGCATTTTCCAGGGCAATCACGCCCTGGATCTCGTGGGCCATGATCATCGCCTCCAGCACGGTGCGTACGCTCAGCGGTGCGTCGCCGTTGGCCACGCGTTGCTGCGACAGATGATCAGCCACCGCGAGGATGCCGCCCAGATTGTCCGAAGGGTGGCCCCACTCCGCCGCGAGCCAGGTGTCGTTGTAATCGAGCCAGCGCACGATGCAGCCGATGTCCCAGGCAGCCTTGACCGGGTCCAGCCGCAACGAAGTGCCCGGTACCCGTGCGCCGAACGGCACAACGGTGCCTTCGACGAGCGGCCCCAGATGCTTGGTGCACTCGGGAAAGCGCAACGCCAGCAGGCCGCAGCCGAGGGTGTCCATCAGGCAGTTGCGTGCGGTGTCCAGGGCGGACTCGGACTCGATTCGGTAAGTGAGGACATAGTCGGCAATGTCCTGCAGGACCTGGTCGTAGTCGGGGCGGTTGTTCTGGTCGACGTTGGCGCTCATGGCAGTTCTCCAAAAAGGTTGGTTTATTCCTCAGGGTCACGGTTGATCATCAGGGCAGGTCTGGTTGCCTGCCTTGGAATAGAAATCCCCTGTGGGAGGGGGCTTGCCCCCGATGGGGGTGGGTCAGCTGATGAATGTGTCGACTGACACACCGCAATCGGGGGCAAGCCCCCTCCCACAGTTAGAAAGCGTCACCGGGGACGCGCACGAAACCTTCCATCAACACCCGCGCACTGCGGCTCATGATGGCTTTCTTAACCACCCACTCACCGTTGACTTGCGTCGCTTCGGCGCCGACGCGCAAGGTGCCCGACGGATGCCCGAAGCGCACGGCATTGCGCGCCACGCCACCGGCCGCCTGGTTGACCAGAGTGCCGGAAATCGCCGCCGCCGTGCCGATCGCCACCGCCGCCGTGCCCATCATGGCGTGGTGCAACTTGCCCATGGACAAGGCTCGCACCAGCAGGTCCACATCGCCGGCCTTGATCGCCTTGCCGCTGGAGGCCACGTAATCGGCAGGCTTGGCCACGAACGCAACCTTCGGCGTGTGCTGGCGCTGGGCCGCTTCGTCCAGGTGTTTGATCAGGCCCATGCGCAACGCTCCATAGGCACGCACGGTTTCGAACATGGCCAGGGCCTGCGGGTCGCCGTTGATTGCGCCTTGCAGCTCGGTGCCGGTATAGCCCAGGTCTTGGGCATCGATGAAAATCGTCGGAATGCCAGCATTGATCAGGGTGGCCTTGAAGGTGCCGACACCCGGCACTTCGAGTTCGTCGATCAGGTTGCCGGTGGGGAACATCGAGCCGCCACCCCCCTCCTCTTCCGCCGCCGGGTCGATGAATTCCAGCTGCACTTCAGCGGCTGGAAAGGTCACACCGTCGAGTTCGAAATCGCCGGTTTCCTGCACCGCGCCGTCGGTCATGGGCACGTGGGCAATGATGGTCTTGCCGATATTGGCCTGCCATATGCGCACCACGGCCACGCCGTTGTGGGGCACGCGGGCCGGGTCGACCAGGCCGGCGCTGATGGCGAACGAACCGACCGCCGCCGACAGGTTGCCGCAGTTGCCACTCCAGTCGACAAACGGCTTGTCGATGGAGACCTGGCCAAACAGGTAGTCCACGTCATGCCCGGCACGGGTGCTCCTGGACAGGATCACGCTTTTACTGGTGCTGGACGTGGCGCCGCCCATGCCGTCGATCTGTTTGTCATAGGGGTCGGGGCTGCCGATCACCCGCAACAGCAAGGCGTCACGGGCAGCACCCGGTACCCGGGCCGATGGTGGCAGGTCCTCGAGGCTGAAGAAAACCCCCTTGCTGGTGCCGCCACGCATATAGGTGGCGGGGATCTTGATTTGCGCTGCGTGTGCCATGGTTATCCTCTTCAGGCGGTCGCCGCCGATTCCAGGAAGTCCTGGGCAAAACGTTGCAACACGCCGCCCGCCTCGTAGATTGACACTTCTTCAGCGGTGTCCAGGCGACAGGTGACCGGCACCTCGACACGCTCGCCATGCTTGCGATTGATCACCAGGGTCAGTTGCGCGCGCGGCGTGCGTTCGCCGACCACGTCATAGGTTTCGCTGCCGTCGATCATGAGTGTGTGGCGGTCGGTACCCGGCAGGAACTCCAGGGGCAATACGCCCATGCCGACCAGGTTGGTGCGGTGGATACGCTCGAAACCCTCGGCGGCGATCGCTTCCACCCCGGCCAGGCGCACGCCCTTGGCCGCCCAGTCGCGGGACGAGCCCTGGCCGTAGTCGGCACCGGCGATAATGATCAGCGGCTGCTTGCGTTCCATGTAGGTTTCGATGGCTTCCCACATCCGCGTGACCTTGCCTTCGGGCTCGATACGCGCCAGGGAGCCCTGCTTGACCTTGCCGTTTTCCTGCACCATTTCGTTAAACAGTTTCGGGTTGGCGAAGGTCGCGCGTTGCGCGGTCAGGTGATCGCCGCGGTGCGTCGCGTAGGAGTTGAAGTCAACTTCCGGCAGGCCCATTTTCGCCAGGTACTCGCCGGCGGCACTGTCCGGCATGATCGCGTTGGACGGCGACAGGTGATCGGTGGTGATGTTGTCCGGCAGCACCGCCAGCGGGCGCATGCCCTTGAGCGGACGCGCACCGGCCAATGCGCCTTCCCAATACGGCGGGCGGCGGATATAGGTGCTTTGCGGGCGCCAGTCGTACAGCGGGGCGACTTTGGGACCGGTATCTTCGTGAATCGCGAACATCGGGATGTACACCGCGCGAAACTGCTCCGGCTTGACCGACGCCTTGACCACCGCGTCGATTTCTTCGTCGCTTGGCCAGATGTCCTGCAGGCGGATTTCCTTGCCGTCGGCGTCGAGCCCGAGCACGTCTTTCTCGATATCGAACCGGATGGTGCCGGCAATCGCATAGGCCACTACCAGCGGCGGTGAAGCGAGGAAGGCTTGCTTGGCGTACGGGTGAATACGCCCATCGAAGTTGCGGTTGCCCGACAGCACGGCAGTGGCGTACAGGTCGCGGTCGATGATTTCCTGCTGGATCAGCGGGTCGAGCGCGCCGGACATGCCGTTGCAGGTGGTGCAGGCAAAGGCCACCACGCCAAACCCGAGTGTTTCCAGCTCATGCCCCAGGCCTGCTTCTTCCAGGTACATGGCCACGGTTTTCGATCCCGGCGCCAGGGACGACTTGACCCACGGCTTGCGCGTCAGCCCGAGCCTGTTGGCGTTACGCGCCAGCAGGCCGGCGGCGATCACGTTGCGCGGGTTACTGGTGTTGGTGCAACTGGTGATAGCGGCGATGATCACCGCGCCGTCGGGCATTTGCCCTGGCACTTCGTCCCACTGGCCGCTGATGCCTTTTGACGCCAGGTCGCGGGTGGCGACACGGGCGTGCGGATTGCTCGGACCGGCCATGTTGCGCACAACGCTGGAGAGATCGAATGTCAGGCCACGCTCGTATTGCGCGCCCTTGAGATCATCGGCCCACAGGCCGGTGTGGCGCGCGTATTGTTCTACCAGGGCGACTTGTTCGTCTTCTCGGCCAGTGAGTTTCAGGTAGGCGATGGTCTGCTGGTCGATGTAGAACATTGCCGCCGTGGCGCCGTATTCCGGAGCCATGTTGGAAATCGTCGCACGGTCGCCCAGGGTCAGCGCCGATGCCCCTTCACCGAAGAACTCCAACCAGGCGCCGACGACCTTCTGTTGGCGCAGGAACTCGGTCAGCGCCAGCACCATATCGGTGGCGGTGATACCCGGCTGCAGCTTGCCGGTCAACTCCACGCCGACGCTTTCGGGCAGGCGCATCCACGAAGCACGCCCAAGCATCACGCTTTCGGCTTCAAGGCCACCGACGCCGATGGCGATCACGCCCAGGGCATCCACATGCGGGGTGTGGCTGTCGGTGCCCACGCACGTGTCGGGAAACGCCACGCCGTCGCGTACCTGAATCACCGGCGACATTTTCTCCAGGTTGATCTGGTGCATGATGCCGTTGCCGGGTGGGATCACATCGACGTTCTTGAAGGCCTTCTTGGTCCACTCGATAAAGTGGAAGCGATCTTCGTTGCGGCGGTCTTCGATGGCGCGGTTTTTTTCGAACGCCTGAGGGTCGGCACCACCGGCTTCGACGGCCAGGGAATGGTCGACGATCAACTGGGTGGGCACCACCGGGTTGACCTGCGCCGGATCGCCGCCTTGCAGGGCAATGGCGTCGCGCAGGCCGGCCAGATCCACCAGCGCGGTCTGGCCAAGGATGTCATGGCAGACCACGCGGGCCGGGAACCAGGGGAAATCGAGGTCACGCCGGCGTTCGATCAGTTGGCTCAGGGACGCGTTGAGGGTGGCCGGGTCGCAGCGGCGCACCAGGTTTTCCGCGAGTACGCGTGAGGTATAAGGCAAGGTGGCGTAGGCGCCAGCGCTGATTGCCTCGACAGCCGCACGGGCGTCGAAGAAATCCAGGCGGCTGCCGGGGAGCGGTTTGCGAAATTCAGTGTTCATCGTCAGGACTCGGTCACGGTGATTGCAAAAGGAAGACCTACGCCGGTCGGAAAATTGAAATGCAATCCAAATGTGGGAGGGGGCTTGCCCCCTCCCACACTTTGATCGCATTCCAATCCCGGGCCCGTCGGTCCTCTCATTCAGCGACGTTCGATTGGCACGAACTTGCGCTGCTCAACGCCGATGTACTCGGCGCTGGGACGGATGATGCGGTTATTGGCGCGCTGCTCGAACACGTGCGCCGCCCAGCCGGTGAGCCGCGAGCAGACGAAAATCGGCGTGAACAGCTTGGTGGGAATGCCCATGAAGTGGTACGCCGAGGCATGGTAGAAATCGGCGTTGGGGAACAGCTTCTTCTGGTCCCACATGGTCTTGTCGATGGCTTCGGACACCGGGAACAACACCGTGTCGCCCACCTCGTCCGCAAGTTTTTTCGACCAGCCCTTGATCACTTCGTTACGCGGGTCGCTGTCCTTGTAGATCGCGTGGCCAAAACCCATGATCTTGTCCTTGCGCGCCAGCATGCCGAGGGTGCCTTCGACGGCTTCTTCGGCCGATCCGAAACGCTCGATCATCTCCATCGCCGCTTCGTTGGCACCGCCGTGAAGCGGGCCGCGCAGGGAACCGATGGCGGCGGTGACGCAGGAATACAGGTCGGACAGGGTCGAAGCACACACCCGGGCGGTGAAGGTCGAGGCGTTGAATTCGTGTTCGGCGTAGAGGATCAGCGACACGTTCATCACTTTGACATGCAGCTCGCTCGGCTTCTTGCCATGCAGCAGGTGCAGGAAGTGCCCGCCGATGCTCGGCTCGTCGGTGACGCAATCGATGCGCTCGCCATCGTGGCTGAAGCGGTACCAGTAGCACATGATCGCCGGGAACGCGGCGAGCAGGCGGTCGGTGACGTCATGCTGCACGCTGAAGTCTTTTTCCGGTTCGATATTGCCCAGGAACGAACAACCGGTGCGCATCACGTCCATCGGGTGGGCGTCGGCGGGAATGCGTTCGAGCACTTCCTTCAACGCTTGCGGCAAGTCGCGCAGCTTGCCCAGCCTGGCGCTGTAGGCAGCCAGTTCGGTGCGGGTCGGCAGTTCGCCGTACAGCAGCAGGTAAGCGACTTCTTCAAATTGCGCATCGGCGGCCAGTTCACGCACGTCATAGCCGCGATAGGTCAAGCCGGCACCGGCCTGGCCCACGGTCGACAGTGCGGTCTGCCCGGCCACCTGGCCACGCAGGCCGGCACCGCTCAATACTTTTGCTTCAGCCATGGTTCTTCTCCCATTTTTGTATTTATCACTGTAGGAGCGAGGGGGACGCCTGGTTCTTGCTCGCGAAGACCGCACATTCACCGCGTATCTTCAAGTTTCCCGCGTTATCGTTGACGATTTTCGCGAGCAAGCTCGCTCCTATAGCAGTTAAGCGGATAGCCGTTACTTCTTCGCGGCAAACAGCGCGTCGAGCTTGTGCTCGAAGGTGTGGTAGTCGATACGATCGTATAGCTCCATGCGGGTTTGCATGGTGTCGATCACGTTCTGTTGCGTACCGTCGCGACGGATCGCGGTGTACACATTCTCGGCGGCCTTGTTCATGGCGCGGAAGGCCGAGAGCGGGTACAGCACGATGGAAACATCGGCAGATTTCAACTGTTCGGTGGTGTACAGCGGGGTCGCGCCGAATTCGGTGATGTTGGCCAGGAGCGGTGCCTTGACCCGCGAGGCGAACAGCTTGTACATCTCAAGTTCGGTAATGGCTTCCGGGAACACCATGTCGGCGCCGGCCTCGATGCAGGCGGCGGCGCGTTCCAGGGCGGACTCCAAACCCTCCACGGCCAGGGCGTCGGTGCGGGCCATGATCACGAAGCTGTCATCGGTGCGCGCGTCCACGGCGGCCTTGATGCGGTCGACCATTTCCTGCTGGGACACAATCTCCTTGTTGGGGCGATGGCCGCAGCGCTTGGCGCCGACCTGGTCTTCGATGTGGATGGCGGCGGCGCCAAACTTGATCATCGACTTGACGGTGCGCGCCACGTTGAACGCCGAGGAGCCGAAACCGGTGTCCACGTCCACCAGCAGCGGCAGGTCGCACACATCGGTGATACGGCGTACATCGGTCAGCACATCATCCAGGCCGGTGATGCCCAGGTCCGGAACGCCCAGGGAGCCGGCGGCCACGCCACCGCCTGACAGATAGATGGCTTTGAAGCCGGCGCGCTTGGCCAGCAAGGCGTGGTTGGCGTTGATTGCGCCAACCACCTGCAGCGGCTGTTCACTGGCGACCGCGTCACGAAAACGCTGGCCTGGGGTGCTCTTGTTCGTGGAACTCATGACTCACCTCTATTTATTGGGGAGCGCCGTCCGGAAAGTGACGGGCGATGTTGCGTTTCGAAGCGCCGATATGCCGACGCATCAACAGTTCGGCCAGTTCACCGTCGCGATCGGCAATCGCGTCAAGAATGCGGTGATGCTCGGCAAAGGCCTGACGTGGACGATTGGGGGTGGTGGAAAACTGGATGCGGTACATGCGCACCAATTGGTACAGCTCACCACAGAGCATCTGGGTCAGGGTGCGGTTACCGGCACCTTGAATGATCCGGTAATGAAAATCGAAGTCACCTTCCTGCTGGTAATAGCCGACACCGGCCTGAAACGCGGCATCCCGTTCATGGGTGTGCAATACCTGGCGCAGTTCTTCGATTTCCGCGTCGGTCATGCGCTCGGCCGCCAGCCGGCAAGCCATGCCTTCCAATGACTCGCGGATTTCATACAGCTCGATCAGCTCGGCGTGACTCAATGACACCACCCGTGCGCCGACATGGGGCACCCGCACCAGCAGGCGCTGGCCTTCCAGACGGTGAATCGCCTCGCGCAGCGGGCCACGGCTGATGCCATAGGTGCGCGCCAGCTCCGGTTCGGAAATCTTCGTGCCGGGGGCGATCTCGCCCTTGACGATGGCGGCCTGGATGCGCCGGAAGACGTTTTCCGACATAGTTTGGGATTCATCCGACAGCGCCGGCGGAAATTCCGGTTGACCCAGCATATTGTCGACACCTCTAAAAGCAATGTGGCAAAAACTAGCTAATACCCACTACTTAGTCAAAGAATAAATCCACATTGTCGACAATCGTCTAATAACCTCCTTTGACATTGACGAGCATGGCCGCCTGCCAGCGCTGGCGCCAAAAAAGCATCATGTTAGAATGCCCGCCGCTTTTGCCTGACATCTCCAGATGAAATGGCGCACGAGGGAGCTTGCGCAGTAATGCCAGTCGCCTTGAATTTCGCACTGCATCGCCTCAGGAATTATGAGACTCAAGCCCTTCCCCCTACTGTTATGCCTATTGTCCATACCGAGCCTTGGCGTTGCCGCCGAGAAGACGGTGTATGGCCTGAACGAATACGCCAAGCTGGCGGGCATCGACCTGGAAGTCGCGGCAAAACTCGACACGGGCGCCAAGACTGCCTCGCTGAGTGCGCGCGATATCAAACGCTTCAAGCGCAACGGCGAATCCTGGGTACGTTTCTACCTGGCCATCGATACCGCCCACTCCCATCCCATCGAACGTCCCCTGGCCCGCGTCAGCAAAATCAAGCGCCGCGCCGATGATTACGATCCCGATGAGGACAAGAAGTACACCGCTCGTCCGGTGATTGCCCTGGATATCTGCATGGGCGGCGCTTTACGCAGCATCGAAGTGAACTTGACTGACCGCAGCACCTTCCAATATCCGCTGCTGATCGGCTCCGAAGCGCTCAAGCGCTTTGACGCGCTGATCGACCCCAGCCTTAAATATGCAGCAGGCAAACCTGCCTGCGCCGCCGACGCTCATACCGCCGAGTAAACCGAATGCGCTCTCTGACCCTGCACCTGAAAATCCTGATCACCATTCTGGTGGTGCTGGGTATTTCGGTCACCGCCTACCAGATCTTCGTGCTGGGCATCCCTGTCACCGAGGACGCCACCGACGACTTGTGGAACATCGACGCCAAGGTCGAGTTCGTCGCCAGTCCCAAGGACCCGGTGAAGATTTCGATGTTCGTGCCGCCGTTGAGCCGCGACTTCGTCAGCCTCAATGAGAGTTTTATCTCGAACAACTACGGGGTGAGCGTCAACCGCGCCGACGGCAACCGCAAGGTCACGTGGTCGGCGCGCCGCGCCAAGGGCAACCAGACGCTGTATTACCGTCTGGTGCTGACCAAGCGCTACAGCGGTGAAAAGGTCAAGATCAAGGGCCCGACCTTTCGCGACAGCATCGCCGTGGAAGGCCCGGAAAAAATTGCCGCCGAAGCCTTGCTCGCGCCGATTCGCCAGCACTCGGCAGACGTCGAAACCTTTATCACCGAAGCCATCAAGCGCACCAACAACCTCAACGACGACAACGTGAAGCTGCTGCTGGCGGGCGACCCGTCGACGTCGCACAAGGCCAAGATCGTCGAATTGCTGCTGTCCATCGCTCATGTTCCGGTGGAAAAAGTCCACACCATCCGCCTCGTCGCCGACCAGCCGCAATCGCCTGAACTGTGGTTGCGCAGCTTCAACGGCAACGACTGGCTGTACTTCAACCCGGAAACCGGTGAACAAGGCCTGCCCGCCGACCGCCTGCTGTGGTGGACCGGCGATGAAAACCTGATCACGGTCGATGGTGGCAAGAAAGCCATGGTCACCTTCAGCCTGAACAACAGCGAGATGAACGCGATTCGCCTGGCCAAGCTGACCGACGAAAACACCGACGCCAACTTTCTCGAATACTCGCTGTACGGCCTGCCGCTGCAAACCCAACAGACGTTCATGATCATGGTGATGATCCCGATTGGCGTGCTGGTGATCCTGATCCTGCGCAACCTGATCGGCCTGCAGACCCTTGGCACCTTCACCCCGGTACTGATTGCCCTGGCATTTCGCGAGACGCAACTGGGCTTCGGCATTGTGCTGTTTACCATTATTACAGCGCTGGGGCTGTCGCTCAGGTCCTACCTGGAGCACCTGAAGCTGCAGATGCTGCCACGGCTGTCGGTGGTGCTGACCTTCGTGGTGGTGCTGATTGCCGCCATCAGCCTGTTCAGCCACAAGCTGGGCCTGGAGCGAGGCCTGTCGGTGGCGCTGTTCCCGATGGTGATCCTGACCATGACCATCGAACGCCTGTCGATCACCTGGGAAGAGCGCGGCGCCAACCATGCGCTGAAAGTGGCGATCGGCACGCTGTTCGCGGCCTCCCTGGCGCACATCATCATGAGCGTGCCGGAGCTGATCTACTTCGTGTTCACCTTCCCGGCGATCCTGCTGATCCTGGTAGGTTTCATGCTGGCCATGGGGCGTTATCGCGGTTATCGCCTGACCGAACTGGTACGTTTCAAGGCGTTCCTGAAGGCTGACTCGTAATGTTCGGCTTCTGGAAGACCTGGAAAGCCCTGGAGGCACGCGGGATCATGGGCATCAACCGGCGTAACGCCGACTACGTGCTCAAGTACAACAAGCGCAGCCTGTACCCGATCGTGGATGACAAGATCATCACCAAGGAGCGGGCCCTGGCGGCCGGCATCCACGTGCCGGAGATGTACGGGGTGATCTCCACCGAGAAGGAAATCGACAGGCTCGACGACATTATTGGCGGGCGCAGCGACTTCGTGATCAAGCCCGCCCAGGGCGCGGGCGGCGATGGCATCCTGGTGGTGGCAGACCGTTTTGAAGGGCGCTATCGCACGGTGTCCGGCAAGATCATCAGCCATGAAGAAATCGAGCATCAGATTTCCAGCATCCTGACCGGCCTGTACTCCCTGGGCGGCCACCGCGACCGCGCCTTGATCGAATACCGCGTGGTGCCCGACCAGATCTTCAAGAGCATCAGCTACGAAGGCGTGCCGGATATCCGCATCATTGTGCTGATGGGGTACCCGGTGATGGCGATGCTGCGCTTGCCGACCCGTCAGTCCGGTGGCAAGGCCAACCTGCACCAGGGCGCGATTGGCGTGGGCGTGGACCTCGCCACCGGCCTGACCCTGCGTGGCACCTGGCTGAACAACATCATCACCAAACACCCCGATACCACCAATGCGGTGGATGGCGTGCAACTGCCCAACTGGGACGGCTTCATGAAGTTGGCGGCCGGCTGTTATGAGCTGTGCGGCCTGGGCTATATCGGCGTGGACATGGTACTGGACCAGGAAAAAGGCCCGCTGATCCTGGAGCTGAATGCGCGGCCGGGGCTGAATATCCAGATTGCCAACGACTGCGGCCTGACCCTGCGCACCCATGCGGTGGAGGCGCGGCTGGAAGAACTGAAAGCCGCCGGCGTGACGGAAACCGTGGAAGAGCGGGTCAAGTTCGTACAGGAAATGTTCGGCCATATTCCGCCGGTGGAAGGCTGATCCGGTCTTCAAACTGTCTATCCCCGACATCCCCTCTAGGAGCAAATCCTACAGGGGACTACAATTCCTTCCCCCCCGCGCCACTGGCTGATCCACCCCGCATGTCGACTTGTTCCGTACATCCGCTGCCCTATCGGGCCAACCCCGCCCACTACTTTGCGGCGATTCGTCATGCCCCTGGCGCGGTGCTGCTCGACAGCGGTCGACCGGCTGCCGAGCGTGGCCGCTATGACCTGCTCAGCGCCTGGCCCGAGGCGACCCTGGCGGTTGAGCCTGAGGAGAGCGGCGGCAATTTCCTGCAACGCTTGCGCGAAAGCCTGACGCACTTGGGCGACGCGGCACTGCCCGCCGGTGTAGAGCTGCCCTTTGCCGGTGGTTTGATCGGCTACCTGAGTTACGACTTCGGCCGACACCTGGAACACATGCCCCACTTGGCGGTGGACGACTTGCACCTGCCGGACGCGCGCTTGGGCCTGTACGCCTGGGCGCTGATCAGTGATCACCAGACGCAGACCAGCCAACTGGTGTTTCATCCCACACTGGTCGACAGTGAGCGGCAGCGCCTGATTGCCTTGTTCAGTCGGCCGTTCACTGAGTCAACGGCCAGCTTCACGCTGCAAGGCCCGATGGCGCCGGACCTCACGGCCGAGGCGTACCGCCAGGCCATCGTGCGCATCCAGGACTACATCCAGGCCGGTGACTGTTATCAGGTCAACTTTGCCCAGCGTTTTCGCGCGCCGTGCGCCGGTGATCCATGGGTGGCTTACTGTGCATTGCGCCAAGCGTGCCCGACGCCGTTCTCCGGATTCCAGAGCCTCCCGGATCACGGTGCGGTATTGAGTCTGTCGCCCGAGCGTTTCGTGCGTATCAGCGAGCGCCATGTCGAAACCCGCCCGATCAAAGGCACCCGCCCCCGTGGCCTGACACCGCAGGCTGACGCGGCGCACGCCAACGAACTGTTGGCCAGCCCCAAGGATCGCGCGGAAAACCTGATGATCGTCGACCTGCTGCGCAACGACCTCGGCCGCAGTTGCCGTATCGGCTCGGTAACCGTACCGGAGCTGTTCAGCCTGGAAAGCTACCCCAACGTGCACCACCTGGTGAGCAGCGTCACCGGCACACTGGCCGACGATAAGGATGCCCTCGACCTCATCAAAGGCAGCTTCCCCGGCGGCTCCATCACCGGTGCGCCGAAGATCCGCGCCATGCAGATCATCGACGAACTGGAACCGACCCGACGTGGCTTGTACTGCGGCTCGCTGATGTACCTGGACGTGCGCGGCGAAATGGACAGCTCCATTGCCATCCGCAGCTTGCTGGTCAAGGACGCACAGGTGTGCTGCTGGGGCGGCGGCGGGATCGTGGCGGACTCGCAGTGGGAGGCGGAATATCAAGAGTCGCTGACCAAGGTACGGGTGTTGTTACACACCCTGGAAGCGCTCTAGAACCAGGCCATTCCTGCCGCGCAAGGCAGCGACTTCGCCACGAAAAACCCTGAATCAGAACGGTTGTGGACCGACGGTGAGCTGCGCGATAGCTTCCGTCTTCCACCGCCCACCGGCCGTCTGTGAAGGATCACATATGCGACTGCTCAATCGTCAGGATTTGTTTCAGGAATTGCATCTTCGGCCACTTCGCCCCACAACCTCCCAAAATGGGAGATAAGGAAAATAACGCGCAGACCGTGTGATGAACATCAAACCTATTCATTCTCAGGAAGACCTGGCCGCTGCGCTCGCGCGCGTCGAGCAGATTTGGGGAGCGGCCACCGGCAGCCCCGAAGGTGACGAACTGGAAATTCTCGCCGTTCTCATCGAGAAATACGAGGCGGAACATTTTCCAATGCCGCCTTCGGATCCAGTAGAAGCGATCAAATTCCGCATGGAACAAATGGGCTTGACCGCCCGCGATCTTGAGCCCTTTATCGGCCCGAGCGGGCGAGTTTCAGAAGTTCTGAACGGCAAGCGCAAACTGAGCCTGGCAATGATCAGACGCCTGCATGAGGGATTGTGTATTCCTTACGAACGATTGCTGGCAGGCATTTAGGCGCAGGCTGGGAGGCTCATGTGGGAGGGGGCTTGCTCCCGATGAGGCCATCAGCCGCGCCGGATAATTTACAGGCTCAACTGCCGATTCGACGCCTTGATAAACTCCCGCTTCAAGTCCTCAAACGTGTGCACGGCCGGAAACTGCGGGAATTCACGAATCACATTCTCTGGCGCATGGAACAGAATTCCACGATCAGCCTCACCCAGCATTGTGGTGTCGTTATAGGAGTCACCCGCAGCGATCACCCGATAGTAGAGTGTCTTGAACGCCAGCACCGACTGGCGCTTGGGGTCTTTCTGGCGCAACTGGTAGCCGACCACCCGGTCGCTTTCATCGGTAATCAGGCGGTGGCAAAGCAATGTCGGGAAGCCCAGCTGGCGCATCAGCGGCTGGGAGAACTCGTAGAACGTGTCGGAGAGAATCACCACCTGGAAGCGTTCGCGCAGCCAGTTGACGAACTCGATGGCGCCCTCCAGTGGCTTGAGTGTCGCGATCACTGCCTGGATATCGGCAAGCTTGAGCCCGTGCTCATCGAGGATGCGCAGGCGCTGCTTCATCAATACGTCGTAGTCGGGAATGTCACGGGTGGTGGCGCGCAGGGATTCAATACCGGTTTTTTCGGCGAAGGCGATCCAGATTTCCGGAACCAGTACCCCTTCCAGGTCGAGACAGGCAATTTCCACAAGACACTCCGTTCGTATTATTCAAGTTGAGCGAGCAAAAGGACTGCCGAACTCTAGCGACTCACGCACGCCGCCGCAACGCAGGGCGGATTTTGATACCATCGCCGCCTATAGAGCGCTCAGCGCCACTGACCTGTAGGAACCGTCCTGATGAACCAAGCCTTCGACGTCGTTGAACTCGCCACGACCTATGCCAACAAGTCCGCCCAGGACATTCTCAAGCTGGCGTTCAGCCAGTTCGGTGACGACCTGTGGATTTCCTTCAGCGGCGCCGAAGATGTGGTGCTGGTGGACATGGCCTGGAAGCTGAACAAGAACGTCAAGGTGTTCAGCCTCGACACCGGCCGCCTGCACCCGGAAACCTATCGGTTTATCGAACAGGTGCGTGACTTCTACAAGATCGACATCGAACTGATCTCGCCGGACCAGAGCAAGCTGGAACCCTTCGTCAAGGAGAAAGGCCTGTTCAGCTTCTATAAGGACGGTCATGGCGAGTGCTGCGGCATCCGCAAGATCGAACCGTTGCGCCGCAAACTCGCAGGCGTGCGCGCCTGGGCCACCGGCCAGCGCCGCGACCAGAGCCCGGGCACCCGTAGTCAGGTGGCCGCGCTGGAAATCGATACGGCGTTCTCTACCCCAGAACGTACCCTGTACAAGTTCAACCCGCTGGCGCAGATGACCAGTGAGGAAGTCTGGGGTTACATCCGCATGCTTGAACTGCCCTATAACAGCCTGCACGAGCGCGGCTTTATCAGCATCGGCTGCGAGCCCTGCACCCGCCCGGTATTGCCCAACCAGCACGAGCGTGAAGGCCGCTGGTGGTGGGAAGAAGCCACGCAGAAGGAGTGCGGGCTGCACGCGGGGAATATCATCAGCAAGGCGTGAAGTTGACGCGGTAAAGACTGTGGGAGGGGGCTTGTGTGGGAGGGGGCTTGCCCCCGATGAGGGAGTGTCAGTCAACATATTTTTAACTGACACACCGCAATCGGGGGCAAGCCCCCTCCCACATTGGGTTCGCGTTAGCACTTCAAATGTACACACGCCTGTAACCATCGGTGCCATTTATGTGTGCAATCTAGTTTTAAGCGCACCAAAACGTAACACTTCCTTTCTAAAATTTTTCGCCCTCCCAGATCGCTCCCCATCCTCAAGAAAATAAATAGCTGTTCGAACGGTCAATTTATATCGCTTTAAATTCAGCCAGTTATTTAAACAGCCAATAAAAAAGAAATTAGCTTCTAGTTTCATAGATCGAAAACTGGCACGCATGTGGCTTAGGAGTATTTACGCTTTGTATACAATAAATACAAAACCTACATACACTTTGCCATCTTCAGCACTGCTGCGGATGTGCTGGAGCCCGCCGGAATGCGTACAAGCCTCTCCCATCACGTCGCATTGGATCTGCCCTCCTCCGCTCTGAATCCCGAGGCCGCCCGCCCCGGCCCGCTGGTTCTCAGCCCACGCCTGCACAACAAGGACCTGGCGCCGACCAAGGCCGAAGGTCGTCGCTGGGGGCGCTACAGCATCTTTGCGCTGTGGACCAATGATGTGCACAACATCGCCAACTATTCATTCGCCATCGGCCTGTATGCATTGGGCCTGGGCGGTTGGCAGATTCTGCTGTCCCTGGGGATAGGGGCGGCACTGGTGTATTTCTTCATGAACCTGTCGGGGTACATGGGCCAGAAGACCGGCGTGCCGTTCCCGGTGATCAGCCGTATCAGCTTCGGTATACACGGCGCACAGATTCCGGCGCTGATCCGTGCGGTGATTGCGATTGCCTGGTTCGGTATCCAGACCTACCTGGCCTCGGTGGTGTTTCGCGTGCTGCTCACGGCGATTCATCCAGGGTTTGCCGACTATGATCACAACTCGATTCTTGGCCTGTCATCGCTCGGCTGGGCGTGTTTCGTGGCGATCTGGCTGGTGCAATTGGTGATCCTGGCCTATGGCATGGAAATGGTACGTCGCTATGAAGGATTCGCCGGACCGGTGATTCTGCTCACCGTGGCCTCGCTCGCCGGCTGGATGTACTTCCAGGCAGGCGGCCACATTGCCTGGTCGATACGCGAGCCACTGAGCGGCGGTGAGATGTGGCGCAATATCTTTGCCGGAGGCGCACTGTGGTTGGCGATCTACGGCACGCTCATCCTTAACTTCTGCGACTTCGCGCGCTCCTCGCCCTGCCGCAGGACGATCCTGGTGGGTAACTTCTGGGGCCTGCCGGTGAATATCCTGGTGTTCGCCGCCATCACCGTGCTGCTGTGCGGCGGGCAGTTCCAGCTCAATGGCCGCGTGATCGAAAGCCCGACCGAAATCATCGCCGCCATTCCCAATACTTTCTTCCTTGTGCTCGGCTGCCTGGCCTTCCTGATCGTCACGGTGGCGGTGAACATCATGGCCAATTTCGTCGCCCCGGCGTTTGTACTGAGCAACCTGGCGCCCAAGTACCTGAACTTCCGTCGCGCCGGGTTGATCAGCGCCACCGTGGCGGTGTTGATCTTGCCGTGGAACCTCTACAACAGCCCGTTGGTGATCGTGTATTTCCTTTCCGGGCTGGGCGCACTGCTGGGGCCGTTGTATGGGGTGATCATGGTCGACTACTGGCTGATCCGCAAAAGCCAGGTGGATGTGCCGCAACTGTACAGCGAAGACGCGCAGGGGGTTTATTACTACAGCCGGGGCGTGAACCTGCGCGCGGTAGCGGCGTTCGTGCCGGCAGCGGTGATTGCCATCCTGCTGGCACTGTTGCCCGGGTTTGCCAGCGTCTCGCCGTTCTCCTGGCTGTTTGGCGCCGGTATTGCAGGGTTGCTGTACCTGCTGATCGCCAAGCGTCAGCCGTTCTACGCCGACGTCAGCGGCGAAAGCATTGCCGTCGATAACGTCAGTCATTAAACAAGGACTTTCCATGCGCATCCTCGTGGTCAACGTCAACACCACCGAATCCATTACCCAGACCATCGCTGAGCAGGCCAGAAGCGTGGCCTCGCCGGGCACCGAGATTGTGGGGCTGACCCCCTACTTCGGCGCCGAGTCGGTGGAGGGCAATTTTGAAAGCTACCTGGCCGCCATCGCGGTCATGGACCGCGTAATGGCCTACGACCAGCCATTTGATGCAGTGATCCAGGCCGGCTACGGCGAGCATGGCCGCGAAGGCTTGCAGGAGCTGCTCAACGTGCCGGTGGTGGATATCACCGAGGCTGCGGCCAGCACGGCAATGTTCCTGGGCCATGCCTACTCGGTGGTGACCACCCTGGACCGCACGGTACCGCTGATCGAAGACCGCCTGAAACTCGCCGGCCTGTACCAGCGCTGCGCCTCGGTGCGGGCCAGCGGCATGGCGGTGCTGGCGTTGGAAGAAGACCCAGTGGCGGCCATGGAAGCGATCGTGCGCCAGGCGGAACTGGCCATCCTTGAGGACAAGGCAGAAGTGATCTGCCTGGGCTGCGGCGGCATGGCCGGGCTGGACGAGCAGATTCGCCAGCGCACCGGGGTGCCGGTGGTGGATGGGGTGACGGCGGCGGTGACGATCGCCGAGTCGCTGGTGCGGTTGGGGTTGTCGACGTCCAAGGTCAGGACCTATGCGACGCCAAGGCCGAAGAAAATCCTGGGCTGGCCCGGCAAGTTCGGCCACTGAAGATCAAGCCCCTCCCACACTTGGAACTCTGTTTACTTTGCGACCGCACTGAATCTGCGGCCCAATTGCTGCTCGGCAAACTGCTCAATCACAAAATCCACAAACGCCCGGGTCTTGCCGGGCAGCAACTTGTGTTCGGCATAGTAGATGCAGATATTGCCGTCATCCACATACCAGTCCGGCAACACCCGCACCACCGCACCGCTGTCGAGGAACGGCACGGCCATCGGCAGGCTGACCAGCGCAATGCCCAGGCCCTGGGCGCTGGCGCAGCAGGCGGCTTCGGAATCACTCATGGTCATGGCGGGCTTGAGCAGCAGCGGGCTGTGCTCGCGCTCGCGGTGGGTCAGTTGCCATGAACGCACCCGGCCTGTCTGCGGCGAACGTATCAGGATGCCGTGGCAACGCGACAAATCCTCGGGCGCACGCACTGCGGGGTGTTGCGCCAGATAAGCCGGCGACGCCACCAGCACCCGGTGCGCCGGGGTCAATGTGCGCGCCACTACGCCCTGGGGCAGTTCAAAGCCACCGCCAATGGCGGCGTCGAAGCCCTGGCCGATCAAGTCCACCTGGCGGTTATCGAAGTGCCAATCCGGGCTGATCGCCGGAAAGCGCCGCATGAATTCACCCAGCAACGGCACCACATACCGATTGCCGAATACCGTGCCCATGCTGACCTTCAGCGTGCCCGCCGGGCGCCCCTCGGCGCTGGCCAGATTGGCCACGGCGTTCTGAATCGTGGTGAGGCTACCGCTGACTTCGCCCAGGAACAGCTTGCCGGCTTCGGTCAGGGTCAGGCGTCGGGTGCTGCGCTGGAACAGCCTGACGCCCAGGCGTGCTTCCAGCTTGGCCACGCTTTTGCCGACTGCCGCCGGCGTCAGGCTGAGGTGTCGTGCAGCCTCTGCGAAGCTACCGCCCTCGGCGCTACGCACAAAGCATTCGATACTGCCAAAGCTCTCCATGAACCACCACTCTAAACTTTTGGTTTACACAGACTATAGCAATCTCGCTCTACCGGCCTGGTCGTGTGAGGCCGATACTCGGCTCATCAACTACTTGGAGATCGACATGACTACAGCAACCCTCACTGGCAAAGTCGCCTTGGTTCAAGGCGGTTCCCGCGGCATCGGCGCCGCCATCGTCAAGCGCCTGGCCGCGCAGGGCGCTGCCGTTGCCTTTACCTACGTCAGCTCGGCCGACAAGGCGCAAGCCTTGCAGGACAGCGTGATCAGCGCAGGCGGCAAAGCCCTGGCGATTCAGGCCGACAGTGCCGATGCCGCGGCGATTCGCACTGCGGTCAACGCCACCGTCGAGGCCTTCGGGCGCCTGGATATCCTGGTGAACAACGCCGGCGTGCTGGCTATCGCTCCGCTGGCGGACTTCAAGCTGGAAGACTTCGACCAGACCCTGGCGATCAACGTGCGCAGCGTCTTTATTGCCACCCAGGAAGCCGCCAAGCATATGAGCGAAGGTGGCCGTGTGATCAATATCGGCAGCACCAACGCCGAGCGCATGCCATTTGGCGGCGGTGGCCCCTACGCGATGAGCAAGGCGGCGCTGGTGGGTTTGACCAAGGGTTTGGCACGAGACCTGGGACCACGGGGGATTACCATCAACAACGTGCAGCCAGGGCCGGTGGACACGGACATGAACCCGGCGAACAGTGAGTTCGCCGAGAGTTTGATCGGGTTGATGGCGGTGGGGCGCTATGGCCATGTCGAGGAGATTGCCAGTTTTGTGGCCTATCTTGCCGGGCCGGAAGCGGGCTATATCACCGGTGCCAGCCTGACCATCGATGGGGGGTTCAGCGCATAGTTTATTGCAGAACTACAAACCAAATGTGGGAGGGGGCTTGCCCTAATGCCGTCTGAAGGAGCGAGCTTGCTCGCTCCTACGAGAGGGCGGTGTACGCTTAACTGACTGGCAAGTCCCCTCCCACAGTTTCAGACCGATGTTGAATCAGGCCATGGGTGGCAAGCCATAGGCCGCCAGATCGAAATCCGCCAGTTTGCGGATGATCTGGTCGGCATGCTGATATTTACTGTCAGCCATGGCTTCATCGGGCACGGCGATGGCGGTCATGTGCGCCGCTTTCGCCGCCGTCACGCCGAACGGCGAGTCCTCGAACACCAGGCAATCCTCAGGCGCCACGCCCAGGCGGCGCGCGGCGGTGAGGAAGATATCCGGCGCGGGCTTGGCGGCGCCGACCTCCGGGTCGTCGGCAGTGACGATGGTGTCGAACAGGCCAAACCATTCACGGTGCAACGTCGTCTTGTGGCCGAACGAATTGCGCGACGAACTGGTGCCCACGGCAATCGGAATGTTATGCGCTTTTAAATGCCGCACCAACGCCTCGGCGCCGGGCATGCCCAGGGCCTTGGGGAAACGCTCGCTCATCAGCGGCTCGCGAATCTCTAGAAACTCAGCTGGTGTGATCGGCAGGTCCAGCGCCTTGACGACATAGTCGGCCAGGTCCTGTGCACCGCGCCCGATGATGTGCTGCTTGATGCTCCAGTCATAGGTGCGGCCGTAGCGTTCGGCAATAATTTGCGTGACTTCGGTGTAGATGCCTTCGGTATCCAGCAACAACCCGTCCATGTCGAAAATCACAGCCTTGATCGGGACAGCGGTACGCGGTGCGTTCATCACAACAGAAACCCTGGGGGAAGACTAAAGGATTCAGCACAATAGCGGGCCCGGCTGCCTGCGAGCAACCTCGGTGAAACCTCGATAGGTCATTCATACCACGCAACAGTTTTACCTGCAGGCGTGCGCGGCGTCTGTCTAGAGTTTGTGAGCGAATAGCGATCAGCTTTCGACCGTGATCTAACAATGCACCTTGCAAACCTTATAAAAGACTTATTACCCTCCAATGAATTCGATCCACTGGACCCGCAAATCGGTCAAACAACTGCTTCGGCTGCATACCTACCCTCAGCAACAGGTACGCAATGCGGTATCAGCGCTTGAGCGCATGCCCGATGCAGTCAACGTCAAAGCGTTGGTTAACCATCCACACGGCTATCGGTTGTGGGTGGGTAATTATCGCGTCCTTTTCGACTGCGACGGCGACATCCATGGGGTCAGCATTCAAGAGGTCAAGAAACGTGACTAACGACCCTACTGCCGTACAGATCATCCACAATATCGAGGGCAAGCCAGCCTTTGTGGTGATCCCCTATGAACATTATCTGGCCCGGTAAAAGGACCCGAACCTGATTCCTCACGCTGTCGTCAGCCGCCTGGTAGATGGAGCGACACCCATACGGGCCTGGCGCGAGCACTTGAACCTCACCCAGGATGAAGTTGCCAAGCGCCTGGGCATTTCACAATCGGCATTCGCCCAGCAAGAAGCGGTCACCAAACCACGTCGAACCACGCGGGAAAAAATCGCCAGGGCCGTTGGCATAAACGCCTGTCAACTTGAGTTATAACTTCATCTCCAAAGCCCGCGCCTTCGACGCCCTCAAAGCGAACCCAAGCATGCTCTACCGTTTAGCCGCCGACAGCCTGGTGCTGTTCCATTTATGCTTCATCCTGTTTGTGTTGTTCGGTGGCCTGTTGGCGCTCAAATGGCGACCGCTGATCTGGCTGCACCTGCCCGCAGCCGCCTGGGGCGTTGCCGTCGAGGTGTTTCACCTGCCCTGCCCGCTCACCCGCTGGGAAAACCTGTTGCGCCATTTGGCCGGGCAAGACGGTTATGGCGCAGGCTTCATCGAACATTACCTCCTCGCGCTGATCTACCCGGCCGGGCTCACGCCGCAGATCCAGCTAGGGCTGGGCGCGCTGGTGCTGTTGATCAATATTGCGGTGTATGGGCACCTGATCCGGCGTTATCGACAGGCTTGAGACAGCCGCACTGGTGAAGAATCAGGCTCCCTCTGCTCCCTCGTAGACGCCGCCATGTCCGAAGCCTTCGAAGTCCCCAGCCCCCACGAAAAGCACCTCGAACACACCACCGAACAGGCCCACGGCCGGGGCGACACCTTCGCCAGCCGTATCGCGGTGATGACGGCCATCATGGCCACCGTTGGCGCCATGCTCAGCTACCAGGCCGGCTCCAGTGAAAGCGAGGCGGCGATGGACAAGAACAACGCTGCGATCATC
Source organism: Pseudomonas sp. 37 R 15 (assembly GCF_900004865.1). Lineage (NCBI taxonomy): Bacteria > Pseudomonadati > Pseudomonadota > Gammaproteobacteria > Pseudomonadales > Pseudomonadaceae > Pseudomonas > Pseudomonas sp. 37 R 15. The sequence continues at coordinate 268,893 of NZ_CVTV01000018.1, forward strand.
AAGACCGAAGCCGCCAACCAGTGGAATTACTACCAGGCCAAATCCAGCCGCCAGAACCTGGCGGAGCTGGCCACGCATATTCCCGGCGTGGATGCCGCCCACTACAACGATGAAATCCAGCGCTATAAAAGCCAGAAGGAAGAGGTGCGCAAACAAGCCGAGAAGCTTGAAGCCACCTCCCTGGAATGGGACCGCAAATCCGAACAAGCGCTGCACCAGCACCATCGCTGGGCCCAGGCGATGACGGCGATTCAGATCGCGATCTCACTGGCGGCAATTACCTTGCTCACGCGCAAGGAATGGCTCAAGCGCATGGCGTACACGGCCGGCGGTGTGGCCGTGGTACTCGGCGGCCTGGCGTGGCTGCACCTCTGACCGAGCGCGGGCAAATGTGGGAGGGGGCTTGCCCCCGAAGACGTCGGCCCAGCAAACATTGATTTTGGTTGACCCACCGCTATCGGGGGCAAGCCCCCTCCCACAGGGGATCTGCGCTTGACTGACTGGCATTGGGGCTTGCCCCCGATGGCCGCCTGATTGTCGCCATAAAATGAAACCTGGGCGCGCTGATTTCAATCCGCCACCTGAGCGATTAAAGTGTCGCGCCTCGAGAATTGGATCTCGAGATTCAGTCCATGGAGTTTCTTGTGAAGTACGTCAGCAAAGTAGTTGCAGCAGCCGTTCTTGGTCTCACCCTGGCAGGTTGCACCGGCACCGCCATGAAAACCCAGCAATACGACGCCAGCCAATACACCGTGCTCGGCCACAGCGAAGCCAGCGCCACCGGCATCATGCTGCTGGGCGTTATCCCGATCGGCCAGAACAGCCGCTTCGTGCGCGCTCAGGATGCAGCCATCAAGGCCAAAGGCGGCGACGCGATGATCAACACCCAAATCCAGGAAAAATGGTTCTGGGCCTGGGTCCTCAATGGCTACACCACCAAGATCTCCGGTGATGTGATCAAGTTGAAAACCGCGCAATAAGTATCAGGTTGCCAGAGCGCTGAGCCTGGCAAGCGAGGTTTCATGGGCCTGACGCCAGAGGATGGCCCATGAACCTCGGTATCCGTTACGCCCGTCTCGCTGACGCTCAATCCTGAACCAGTTCTTACGCTGTGCGGGTTTGGGCAACGTCCTACACGCCTTGCAGAAATGCGGGGCTCCCGCTTGAAAATCACCCTGCCTATAGTCACCCGGTCACTCATAGGGTGACCGGGTTTGGCGACTCGACGATAAATCGACAGAAGTGTCCCAGCATATTTGCGGGATGCTTCTACGCGCAATAAGCTGCTCGACGGTAGCTGTGCGCGGGAGACCTTCGGGTCTGCCGGTTTTCCGATTGTCCCGGTTCGCCAACCTGCGTACAGCTGCCACCCTTTTGTTTGGCGACAAATGTGTGGCTGCTTTCCTCTGACAACCGGAGTTGCACATATGAACCACTACATAGCCCTCACCAACAACGACAGCGCCACCCCTGCCCTCTTTGTCGACACCACCGCGCCGCTGGAAATACTTCTCGACGCTGCAACCTATCGACTTCGCGCCGTTACCCAGGTCCTTGAGAACCTCGCACTACGCAGTGACATCAGCAGCGATGCTGTCGTACTCAGCGATTTCGCACTGCTGTGCTCAATACCATTGCGCGATGGATGCGATTTGCTGGACGTCATAGGGCGGCGGATGGACATGCCTTGCGCCTGACCTGAATCGCCGGATTTTCAGATCGCAGAAATAACGAAGCCCCTGATTCTTCGCAGTATCAGGGGCTTGTTTACTTTTCAAGCGACCGCCGCACGCCTGGAGCGTTAAGGACCACCGATCTCCAGGGCACGCTCATCAGATCATGTACAAATCAAAAATCCTGTACAGTTTTTTTTGCTCATGACGATATAGATGGCAAGGTGCCATGGATCGGGCCCGCAACATCTACGAGTCCAATCTTCATGATTAATTTCTTCAAAATGCGCCGTGATCGTCGCGCTATTCAACAATTGGTGGCTGCAATCACCCGCCGGGTACCGCCACAAGTAGACGGGTGTGCTGAACGCGCTGCCGTGCTTGATGCCTGGAAAGCTTTTGACTCCCTCGATCGCGACGCCCAGTCCCGTCTACATGCGCTTGAGCAGGAATTGGAGGCAGCCCGTGAGCTGCTTCGCGAAGCTGCGTTGTCCGCGCATGCCCACGAGGTCCGATTTGATCTTGTGAACCGCGCCTCCAGCGAAGGGCTCTGGGATATGGAGGTCGTCGCCGGCGACCCGGTGAATCCCAAAAATCGCTTTTGGTGGTCTCAGCAACTGCGAAACCTTCTGGGGTTCAAAGATGAGCGCGATTTCCCAAATGTGTTAGCCAGTTGGGCTGACCGCCTGCATCCACAGGACAAGCAAGCCACGCTTGACGCTTTTGCCCGCCATCTAAACGATAAGTCCGGGCACACGCCGTATAAGGTAAAAAATCGCCTCGCGATGAAGGACGGTTCCTACCGTTGGTTCTATGCCCAGGGAGAAACCTTACGGGATGATCGGGGGATGCCTCTACGCGTCGCGGGTTCACTGCGTGATATCCATGATCAGCTTGAGCGAGACCAGGAGCACGACGTCATCATCACCCGATTTGAACTGGCCAGGGAGATGCTCTCGGACGGTTTGTGGGATATGGAAGTCATCGCGGGAGACCCGGTCAATCCAAAGAACCCTTTCTGGTGGTCTCCCCAGTTCCGGCGACTGCTTGGATTTGAAACGGTGGAGGAGTTCCCGGACGTTTTGGACAGCTGGGCATCCCGGCTACACCCGGATGATAAGGAACAAAGCCTCAACGCATTTGGTGCGCACCTGAACGACCGATCAGGTAAAACGCCCTTTGATATCGAGTATCGCCTGAAGATGAAGAGCGGTGAGTATCGGTGGTTCAGAGCGCGAGGTCAGACCCGGCGCGACTCCAGCGGCTCACCGCTTCGGGTAGTAGGTGCCCTTGTGGATGTCCACTTGCAGCATGAGCAGGAGGCGTTACGACACAAAGAGGTTAAGCACCAGCGGACGCTTGAGGACAACATCGCTCAATTGTCACAGATCGTCGGGACGATTCAGAGCATTGCGAACCAGACAAATCTGCTGGCACTGAACGCGGCGATTGAAGCTGCGCGCGCGGGCGAAGCGGGTCGTGGCTTCGCGGTCGTTGCAGACGAAGTTCGCAAGCTGGCAACGCGTACCACTGAAGCGACAGAACAAGCTGCCGGGATGATTGCTCGCTAAGTACCGTTTTAGTAACGCTCACCACCCACGTTTGCCTACCTATATTTTCCCTGCCCTGGTGCCTGCTGTCTAATCCGCAGCAGGCATCCAACGGCCATGAACGCGCGCATTCATCCCCCCTCCCGTATGACCGAATAGAACGGCGGCCAGAAGCACTGGCCACATTGTCGAAACCTTTTGCTGGCGGATACCTCAAAGGAAACGCGAAGAATCCGGCGCGGCCTTTCCGTGCCAAGCGACAAGGAATACGCCGTGCTCGAACATCTTGATCTAAATGCGCTGATCGCTGGCTACGGCTACTGGGTAATCTTCCTGGGCTGCCTGCTCGAAGGCGAGACCGTTCTTATCCTGAGCGGAATGGCTGCGCACCAGGGCACTTTGCAAGTGCTGCAGGTGATCGGGTGGGCCACTGCAGGCGGGATACTCGGCGATCAACTGCTATTTTGGACCGGACGTTATTCCGGGCAGCGCCTGCTGCCCAAACTCAAGCGTCACCAGTCAGCCATCAAACGGGTAGAGAACCTTATCCATCGCTATCCGACGACCTCGGTATTCAGCGTGCGCTTTCTCTACGGCATGCGCCTGGTGGGGCCCATCGTGATCGGTGCCAGTGGACTATCGCCTTGGAAGTTTGCCCTGATCAATGTGCCAAGTGCGGCAATCTGGGCCACCCTGTTCGTCGGCGCCGGCTATTGGGCCGGCGAAGCATTGCAGCATTTCTTTGGCGACCTGAAGCCCTATCGCCTGCCGATCTTCCTCGCGGTGGTAGCGCTGGTGTCCCTGGCGGCAGGGGTGCGGTATTGGCGAAGACGATCCAAAGCGTCGCACCGCTGAGACAGGAGCTGCTGATGTAGCGGCTCGCCCGGGTGTGTCGACGCATAGCGCCTGTATGCCTGGATAAAGCGCTACAGAGTCCGGATGGGGGCAGATGGCGGGACAAAACCAGCAGGCACAAAAAAGCCCCGTAAAACGGGGCTTTTTCGTAACAATGTGGCGGTGAAGGAGAGATTCGAACTCTCGATACAATTTCTTGTATACACACTTTCCAGGCGTGCTCCTTAAGCCACTCGGACACTTCACCGTATCTCGGCAAACCAGTTCAGTCTGTCGAGGCGCGCTAATGTAGTCGAAAGCCTTTCTGATGGCAAAGGTTTTTTTCAGAATTTTCATGCGGTTAGACGGTTATGCCGGAACAGGGTCTGCGGGCGATGGTGATTGCGCCAATCTCGGGCATGGATCGGGATGGTCTACGCTGGCTATTGTGCCCTGCTTCAGGCGCTCTGCTGCCGGCTGTGAAGCAAAAGCCTGACTGGGCAGTCAGTCACGGCGCTTTACCCGCGCGGGCGCGCTGGGTAACGTCTGCTGCATTCTTCCATAACAAGCCCTATAAGGAACCGCGTCATGAGTGAGTTGATTGCCTACCACCTCGAAGACGGTATCGCGACCCTGACCCTGAGCAATGGCAAAGTGAATGCCATTTCTCCGGCAGTGGTCAGTGCGTTCAATGCGGCGCTGGATCAGGCGGAGCAGGATCGGGCAGTGGTGGTCATCACGGGCACGCCGGGGATTCTGTCGGGTGGTTATGATTTGAAAGTGATGACGGCCGGCCCCAAAGAGGCCATCGGCCTGGTGACGTCCGGTTCGACGCTGGCGCGGCGCCTGTTGTCGCATCCGTTTCCGGTGATCGTGGCGTGCCCTGGGCATGCTGTAGCCAAGGGGGCGTTCCTGCTGCTGTCGGCGGATTATCGGATTGGCGTTGAGGGCCCGTTCAGCATTGGCCTCAATGAAGTGGCGATCGGCATGACCATGCACCACGCCGGTATCGAGTTGGCGCGCGATCGTCTGCGCAAGTCGGCGTTTCATCGCTCGGTGATCAATGCCGAGATGTTTGACCCGCAAGGCGCCTTGCAGGCGGGCTTCCTGGACAAGGTGGTGGCGCCGGAAGAATTGCACGCGGCGGCATTGGAAGCGGCGCGGCAGTTGAAGAAGATCAATATGAACGCGCACAAGCAGACCAAGCTGAAGGTGCGCAAGGCGCTGCTGGAGGCGTTGGACGATGCAATTATCCAGGATCAAGGTCACGTGCTGATGTAATGCCTGAACCTACGGTGCCAAAGCCCGACCTTGAGTCGGGCTTTTTCTTACAGACAAAGCCTAAACAGCCCGCGCCGCTCTAGACAGGCGTTATCGGCCTATGTTGAAACATGCGCTTAAACATCGCCCATCTCCTACGTCTTTAGGGGCAATTGCCGAATACAGTGCACATCCGTACACTGCGCCACCTTTTGTCCCGATGGGTCGTGTCGATGCTTTTTCTGTTACGTATGTTGTTGATGGGCCTGCACTTTATGCTCGCCGGGATAGTGGGCGTGCTTATAGGGGTATGCCGCCCGTTCAATCCTGACAACAGTCGCCTCTGCGCGCGCCTCTATGCACTGCCCGCCATGTGGATATTGCGCTTGAAGGTGATGAAGGATGTCGACTCCCTGCGCAACAAGCCCGGTACCTGCGTGGTGATCGCCAACCATCAGTCCAACTACGATCTGTTCGTGCTGGGCACCGTGGTGCCGCACCGCACGGTGTGCATCGCCAAGAAAAGCCTGAAATGGGTGCCGTTGTTCGGCCAGTTGTTCTGGCTGGCCGGCAATGTGCTGATCGACCGCGGCAATGCGCACAAGGCACGCCGTGCCATGCTCACCACGACCCGGACCCTGCAGCATGAAGACACGTCCATCTGGGTATTTCCGGAAGGCACGCGCAACCTGGGCAAGGGTTTGTTGCCGTTCAAAAAGGGCGCGTTCCATATGGCGATTGCGGCGGGTGTGCCGATCGTGCAGGTGTGTGTCAGTAATTACGTCACGCATATGCGACTTAATCGCTGGAACAGTGGCGATGTGCTCATACGTTCGTTGGCGCCGATTCCTACTGTGGGGATGACGGCGGACGACGTTCCGGCGTTGATGCAGGCGTGTCAGGCGCAGATGGATGCGTGCATTGCGCAGATGGATCACGAGCTGCAAAGCGCTGGAGCGCCTGCGTCTTTGTGAGCCACAACGGAACGCCATTCACGCTAAGCTGCCCAACCTCTGTCCTATTGATAAGAAGTGATCAGCACCATGGGTAGAGTCGTTGCGGCCGCCGTCTACAGCGCCGGAAAGAAAGTCACGGATATCACCCTCGACGAAGGTGCGGCCTGGGCCGCCAAACCCGGCCACTTTGTGTGGATCGGCCTGGAAGAACCCAGCGCCCAGGAACTGAACAACCTGCAACGCCAGTTCAACCTGCATGAACTGGCGATCGAAGACGCCATGGAAAAACACAGCCGCCCGAAGCTGGAAACCTTCGGCGACGCGCTGTTTATCGTCACGTACTCACCGGTGCGCGAGAACGGCAAGCTGGAGTTTATCGAGACCCATATCTTCGCCGGCAATGGCTACATCATCACCGCCCGCAACGGGCATTCGGCGTCCTACGGTTTTGTGCGCCAGCGCTGTGAGGCGCGTCCGTTGTTGCTGGAGCATGGGGAAGATTTCGTACTCTATGCCTTGCTGGATTTCGTCACTGAAAACTACCAGCCGGTCAGCGAAGCGATCCACGCCGAGATCGATGAGTTGGAGCGCAACGTGCTGTGCAGTTCGCTGAGCGAGCGCGATATCCAGAACCTCCACGGCCTGCGCCGCGACGTGCTGCGGCTCAAGCGCTACGTGGCACCGATGGTGGAAATCAGCCAGGAATTGCAGAAGCTGAGCTTTCCGTTTATCGACAAGAACATGCGCCCCTACTTCCGTGACGTGCAGATCCACGTCACGCGGCAGATGGAAGACCTGACCACCCTGCGCGACATTGCCAGCCAGACCATCGAGCTCGGCGTCCTGCTGGAGGCCTCACGCCAGAGTGTGGTGCAGCGCAAGTTCGCCGCGTGGGCGGCGATCCTCGCGTTCCCCACGGCGGTGGCGGGGATTTATGGGATGAATTTCCAGAACATGCCCGAGCTGCAATGGCACTACGGCTACTTTGCAGTGCTCGGGTTTATTGCGGTGGGCTGCACCAGCCTGTGGGCAAGCTTCAAGCGTTCGGGATGGCTTTAGGTGTGTGTGCCACAAAGCGCATCATCCACTCCGCCACGGTCGCACCGTGGTGGTCGCGCTCAAGGCTGGCCACGCCGTTGGTGTAGACCTTTTCGCCCAGGGTTGTCTGAAGAATCTCGAGCAATTCGCGGGAATAGTCCTGAACGAATTCCGGGTGGCCCTGGAAGCACAACACCTGGTCACCGATGTGATACGCCGCGATGGGGCAAAACTCACTCGAGGCGATGACCGTGGCATTTTCCGGCAAGGTGGTGACCTGGTCCTGATGGCTGATCAACAGCGTCAGCTGCGGCACTTCCGGGCTCATCCAGGGCGCCTTGGCATCGAGTTTGTAATCGTGGATGCCCATGCCCCAGCCCTGGCTGGCGCGTTCGGTCTTGCCACCGAGCAGCAACGCCAGCAACTGGTGGCCGAAGCAGATACCCAACAGCTTGTCGCCGCGCTCATAGCGCTGCAGCACGTAGGTCTTGAGGGTCTGGATCCATGGGTCGGTGCCGAACGAGTCTGCCTTGCTGCCGGTAATCAGGTACGCGTCAAACACTTCGTCATCCGGCGGGTATTCACCCTGCACCACGTTGTACACCACAAACTCGGCGGCAATCGGCTGCCTGGCGAACAGGCGCTTGAACATCTGCCCGTAGCCTTGGTACTGATCGATCAGGCCCGGACGCAGGATATCGGTTTCCAGGATGCAGACGCGTAGCGACATAAAAAATACCTGACACGGCGATGGGAATATTGAACACCCCAGAGCGTGCCTTGAAAGGTACATGCAAAGCAAGCCCCTGGTTGATCAGCAAAAGGTTGCGCCTTGTGCCGCTTTCTCGAGCAACAACGCCGGTGGCGCGAAACGCTCTCCGTACTGCTCTGCCAGATAGCGCGCCCGGGCGATAAAATCGTTCAGGCCGTACTGGTTGATAAACTGCAGCGCGCCGCCACTCCACGCCGCAAAGCCGATGCCGAAGATCGAACCGATATTGGCCTCGGCGGTGGACAGCAACACGCCCTCCTCCACACAGCGCACGGTTTCGATGGCCTGGATAAACAACAAGCGATCGCGCACATCCTGGGGCGAAATCTGTTTATCGGGCTGTTCGAACCGCGTCTTGAGTTCGGGCCACAGATGCTTCCGGGCGCCTGCCGGATAGTCATAGAAACCGCCCCCCGCGGCTTTGCCCGTGCGCTTGTGTTCGTTGACCAGCAGATCGATCACCGCCGTCGCCGGATGGGTCGGCGCTGCCTTGCCCTGCGCTTGCAGGTCTTTGGCGGTTTGCTGTCGGATATGGCTCATGAGGCTGAGGGACACTTCATCGGACACCGCCAGCGGCCCTACCGGCATACCGGCCTTGCGCGCTTCGGTCTCGATCATCGGCGCGGCCACGCCTTCGCCGAGCATGGCGATGCCTTCGTTGGTGAACGTGCCGAATACCCGCGAGGTGAAGAAGCCGCGGCTGTCGTTGACCACAATCGGGGTTTTCCTGATTTGCAGTACGAAATCGAAACCCCGCGCCAGGGTTTCGTCACTGGTGTGAGCGCCCTTGATGATTTCCACCAGAGGCATCTTGTCCACCGGGCTGAAGAAATGCAGGCCGATGAATTTGCCAGGGTCGGGCACCGCGCTCGACAGGCCGCTGATGGGCAATGTCGAGGTGTTGGACGCGATCACCGCGTCTGCACCGACCACGCGTTGCGCGGCGGCCGATACCCTGGCCTTGAGTTCGCGGTCTTCAAACACCGCTTCGATCACTAAATCACAGCCGGCCAGGTCGGCGTCATCCTCTGTAGGGTGAATCCGCGCCAGGATGGTTTCCTGCTGCTCGGCGGTCAGTTGCCCACGGCTGACTTTCTTGTCCAGCAACGCCGCCGAATGGGCCTTGCCCTTCTCGGCAGCGGCCAGGTTGATGTCCTTGAGCACCACGTCGACACCCGCACAGGCACTGACGTAAGCGATGCCCGCCCCCATCATGCCGGCGCCGAGTACGCCGACCTTGCGCGTCACAGACCGCGCACAACCTTGTGGTCGTGAGCCGCCGGCGTTGATTTCATTGAGCTGGAACCAGAACGTGCCGATCATGTTTTTCGCCACCTGACCGGTCACCAGCTCGGTGAAATAGCGGGTTTCGATCAGGTGCGCGGTGTCGAAATCCACCTGGGCGCCTTCCACGGCGGCGCAGAGGATTTTCTCCGGCGCCGGGAAACAGCCCTGGGTCTTGCTGCGCAGAATCGACGGCGCAATGGCGAGCATCTGCGCGACTTTAGGGTTTGACGGCGTGCCCCCGGGCATCTGATAGCCCTTGTTGTCCCACGGCTGCCTGGCCTGCGGGTTAGCCAGGATCCAGGCGCGCGACTTGGCCAGCAGCTCATCGCGATCTCCCGCCACTTCATCAATCAGGCGCGCCTGCAATGCCTGCGCCGGCCGCACTTTCTGACCTTCCAGCAGATACGGCAGGGCTTTTTCCAGACCCAGCAAACGCACCATGCGCACTACCCCGCCACCGCCCGGCAGCAGGCCCAAAGTGACTTCCGGCAAGCCGAGCTGCACGGACGTGTCGTCCAGCGCGATGCGGTGATGACAGGCCAGGCAAATCTCCCAGCCACCACCAAGGGCCGCACCATTGATCGCGGCCACCACCGGCTTGCCGAGGGTTTCCAGGCTGCGCAGTTGCGCCTTCAACACGCCTACGTCGGCGTAGAACGCCTTGGCGTGGGCTTTGTCGACCTGGATCAGCTCATTGAGGTCGCCACCGGCAAAAAAGGTTTTCTTGGCCGAGGTAATGATCACCCCGGCCAGGGTGTCCTTCTCCGCCTCCAGGCGCGCAATGGTGGCCGCCATTGCCTCACGGTAGGCCGCGTTCATGGTGTTGGCGCTTTGGCCGGGCATGTCGAGGGTCAGCACCACGATCTGGTCCTGGCCTTTTTCGTAACGAATGGCGTCGGTCATGACAGTGTCCTTGGGCTCAGAGGCGTTCGATGATGGTGGCGATGCCCATGCCACCACCGACACACAGGGTGGCCAGGCCGTAGCGCTGCCGACGCACCTCCAGCTCATCGAGCAAGGTGCCGAGGATCGCGCAGCCGGTGGCGCCCAAAGGGTGGCCCATGGCGATCGAGCCGCCATTGACATTGACGCGGGCGGCGTCGATCCCCATGTCCTTGATGAATTTGAGCACGACCGCCGCGAACGCTTCGTTGACCTCGAACAGGTCGATGTCCTCGACGCGCAGGCCGGCTTTGGCCAGCGCCTTGCGGGTCGCCGGTGCAGGGCCGGTGAGCATGATGGTCGGGTCGGTGCTGGTGACGGCCGTGGCGACAATGCGCGCCCGTGGCTGCAGGCCCAGTTCGCGGCCCTTGGCCTCGGAGCCGATCAACATCAGCGCGGCGCCGTCCACGATGCCGGAGCTGTTGCCCGGCGTGTGCACATGGTGGATGCGTTCCACATGGCTGTAGACCCGCAGTGCGGTGGCGTCAAAGCCCATTTGGCCGATCATTTCGAAGCTGGGCTTGAGCTTGCCCAAGCCCTCAAGGGTTGAGTCGCCGCGAATGAATTCGTCATGGGCCAGCAGCACGATGCCGTTCTGGTCCTGCACCGCGATCAGCGACTTGTTGAAGGAACCGTCTGCCCGCGCCCTGGCGGCTTTCTGCTGGGACTGTAGGGCAAAGGTATCCACGTCCTGGCGGGTGAAGCCTTCCAGGGTAGCGATCAGGTCGGCACCAATTCCCTGAGGCGTGAAGTGACTGTGCAGGTTGGTTTGCGGGTCAAGTACCCAGGCGCCACCGTCACTGCCCATCGGCACGCGGGACATGGATTCGACGCCGCCGACCACTACCAGGTCTTCAAAACCGGAGCGTACTTTCATCGCCCCCAGGTTTACGGCCTCCAGGCCCGAGGCGCAGAAGCGGTTGATCTGCACACCGGCGACGCTGACGTCCCAGTCCGCGACCAGCGCGGCAGTCTTGGCGATATCGGCGCCCTGATCGCCCACCGGGGTGACGCACCCGAGGACGATGTCATCCACCTGGCGGGTGTCGAGGTCGCTACGCTGCGCCAGTGCGGTGAGCAGGCCGGCGACCAGGTTCACCGGCTTGACGCTGTGCAGCGCGCCGTCGGCCTTGCCCTTGCCACGGGGCGTGCGTATCGCATCAAAGATCAAAGCTTGGGTCATGATGTCCTCGAACCACAATGGGCGTATGCCCTTACCTTAGGCCCGATTGACACGGTTTCAATGACGGATGCGCTCAATGCTTTTGACCCCCTCGCTCGGACGAACGGTAGGCAGCTATGGGAAACCCCGGGTTAATCGTTTTAGCTGTCTAGCCTTGGGGTTGGCGCCAGGATGGCACTAGGCCTCATGCCGTTTTAAGCAGGAAACGTAATGAGTTGATATGAAATGGATCTATGCGCCGAAGAACGAGGGCTCTAAGGTGGAATCTGTAAGAAGCTGCTGCCGGGTTTTGCTGGAGCGGCTGTAAGAAAAGTGTCACGCCAGATCGCGATACTGAATTAACCGGCACGCATTTGACGCTCAGGAATAACAACAAAAGGCAGTCAGCCATGTTCAAACATTCGAAAGTACGTCAGGCGGGACTTATTCTGTTCGCCACCACACTGATTCTGATCTTGCCCAATTTAACCAAGGTTATCGGGTGACGACGCACGCTACCTGTTGCGTGCACCCACAGCATCGGGACTGCAGCTTTTGGCAGCACCTGCCGGGACAATGCGTATAGCGGTCCCGCTGCGGGGGCTGTCTTTTTGCGTGCGGATTTGAGGTATCGTGCCTCTCTCGCCACTTCGAACCCGGGCTTCCCCTTGAAATTGATCCTCGCCTTTGTTGCCGTGCTGCTGGCCTTGCCCGCGTGGGCGGCGCAATTGACCGTTGAACTGGACCACGCCAGCAAGACCTGGCAGACCACGGACCTGCTCAAACACCCCGACGCGCAGACGGTGCAGATTGTCGATGATGTTTCCTACAAGCGCACCATGACCTATCGCGCAGTGCCCCTGGCGGCGCTACTGCCGGGCCTGACACCTGGCAGCCATCTGCAAGCGGTCGCCCTTGACGGTTTTGCCGCCGAACTGGCCGCCGCGCCGCTGTTGGAAAAAAACGGCGCCCGCGCCTGGCTCGCGGTGGAAGACCCGGCCCACCCCTGGCCCGCCCTGGCGCAAGGCAAACCGAGCGCCGGGCCGTTTTATCTGGTGTGGACCGACCCGCAGGCAGGGCGTGTCAGCCCGGAGCAGTGGCCGTTCCAGATTTCCAGGATCAAGCAATTACAGACGGTCGCCGAGCGTTTCCCCGCACTGTTACCCGACCCTGAGTTGCCGGCGGATGACCCGGTCAATCAAGGCTTTGCGCTGTTTCAGAAGAACTGTCTGGCCTGCCATCGCCTGAACGGTGCCGGTGATGCACAAGTGGGGCCGGATCTGAATATTCCCTACAACCCCACCGAGTATTTCAGCGGCGATTTCCTCAAGCGTTACATTCGTGACCCACAAAGTCTGAGGCACTGGCCGCAGGCGAAGATGCCGGCGATTGCGACCAGCGTGTTGCCGGACACCGAGTTGGATCTGCTGGTGGCGTACTTGCAGCATATGGCGGGGCGCAAGCAGAAGCCTTGAGGCTTACACAGATCACATGTGGAGGGGGCAAACCCTAATACCCGTTGTAGGAGCGAGCTTGCTCGCTCCTACAGACGGTATCAGGGCAAGCCCCTCCCACATTGGAATTGCATTATCAGGTCTCTGATTATTGCTGTTGAACCGAAATCAACGGGGTCGGCGCCACAAACACCTTGGCATGCATCTGCTCATGCCCGCCCCCACGGCGCATGCCGCGCACCGGGCAGGCGTCCAGATAGTCCAGGCCCACGGCCAGCTTCAAGTGCCGCTCCGGCCGGGCCAACTGGTTGGTCACATCGAAACTGTACCAGGCGTCGTCCAGCCAGGCTTCGGCCCAGGCATGGCTGGCCAGGTGCGTGCTGTCTTCGGTGTACAAATAGCCTGATACATATCGCGCCGCAATGCCCAGGCTGCGCGCGCAGGCCAGGAACGCATGGGTATGGTCCTGGCAGACGCCCGCGTGGCCGGCGAAGGCTTCGGCCGCGCAGGTGTCGACTTGGGTGGCGCCCGGCGTGTAGCGCATCGATTGGTTCAAGGCCTGCATCAGGTCGATCAAGGCCGTGCGGTCGCGCCGCTGATGGCAGTGCTGCCGGGCAAAACTGCGCAGGGCTTCGTCGGGCTCGGTCAGGCGCGTGCAGCGCAGGAACGGGAAGGCCGATTGGCTCTCGTGTTCGGCCTCGAGCAGCTCGTCGATATCCACCTGGCCACGGGCGCCGATAATGATGGAGTCGTGAGGTTCGTCCAGCGTCAGCACATGCAGAATATTGCCGAACGGGTCCAGTTGCGCCCGCACAGGGCGCGGCAGGTCGAGCTGCCAGCTGAGCACGTGCTGGCGCTCGCTGTCGTGGGGCGTCAGGCGCAGATACTGAATGCTGGCGCGCACCTGATCTTCGTAGTGGTAGGTGGTTTCGTGGCTGATGGAGAGTCTCATGCCGCCTCCAGGTGGGAACAGTTTTTAAGCAACACAGATCAATCCTCGACCACCCAGGTGTCTTTGGTGCCGCCGCCCTGGGACGAGTTGACCACCAGCGAACCTTCGCGCAGCGCCACGCGGGTCAGGCCACCGGGCACTACGCGGGTTTCCTTGCCGGACAGCACGAACGGGCGCAGGTCGATATGCCGTGGGGCGATGCCGTTTTCAACAAACGTCGGGCAGGTGGACAAACACAGGGTGGGTTGGGCGATGTAGGCGTGGGGCTTGGCCTTGATGCGTGCGCGGAAGGCTTCGATTTCCACCGCCGTGGACGCCGGGCCCACCAGCATGCCGTAGCCGCCGGAGCCTTGGGTTTCCTTGACCACCAACTCGGGCAAGTTGGCCAGGACGTGGGACAATTCGTCGGGCTTACGGCATTGAAACGTCGGAACGTTCTGCAGGATCGGTTCTTCATCCAGGTAAAAACGGATCATCTCGGTGACGAAGGGGTAGACCGATTTGTCATCCGCCACCCCGGTGCCGATGGCATTGGCCAGCACGACATTGCCCGAGCGGTAGGCGGCCAGCAGGCCCGGCACGCCGAGCATCGAGGCCGGGTTGAAGGCCAGCGGGTCGAGAAATGCATCGTCGAGACGGCGGTAGATCACGTCCACCCCTTTGGGCCCGTCGGTGGTGCGCATGAACACGCGATCATCGCGCACGAACAAATCGGCGCCTTCGACCAACTCCACGCCCATTTCCCTGGCGAGGAAGGCATGCTCGAAAAACGCGCTGTTGAAGCGCCCCGGGGTCAGCACCACCACGCTGGGGTTATCCAGGGGGCTGGCGCTTTTCAGGGTGTCGAGCAACAGGTTGGGGTAATGATCAATCGGCGCGATACGCTGGGCCGCGAACAGCTCCGGGAACAGGCGCATCATCATCTTGCGGTCTTCGAGCATGTAGCTGACGCCGCTCGGCGTACGCAAGTTGTCTTCCAGTACGTAGTACGTGCCGTCGCCATCGCGAACGAGGTCGACCCCGGAGACGTGGGCATACAGATCACGGTGCAGGTCCAGGCCCTGCATCGCCAACTGGTATTGCTCGTTGGCCAGTACCTGTTCGGCGGGAATGATCCCGGCCTTGATGATGCGTTGTTCGTGGTACAGGTCGGCGAGGAACATGTTCAGCGCCTTGACCCGCTGGATACAGCCGCGCTCGACCGTTCGCCATTCGCTCGCCGGGATGCTGCGGGGGATGGTGTCGAAGGGAATCAAGCGCTCGGTCCCCTGCTCGTCCCCATACAGCGTGAACGTGATCCCTGCACGATGGAACAGCAAGTCAGCCTCGCGCCGACGCTGGGCCAGCAGTTCAGCAGGGGTGTCGGCCAACCAGCGGGCGAACAAGCGGTAATGAGGCCGGACCTGCCCTGCTCCATCGTACATTTCATCGTAATAAGTGCGAATCATGCCGTACTCCTTGTCACCCGGACGCAAGGACCTTCGCAAGGCCCGTGCCAGCGGCATAAACACTTAAAAATCAGAAAGCTGCACTACTAGGGAATTTTCACTGCACCGTCCTGGTGCGCGGCATGACCGGAGCCTGGACGCACGCTTCATGGCAATGCGACCTCTGACTATCAACAGCATAGTCAGAGTTGATTTCACTGCCCGCCTACACCTGCGGATAATCGTCTCCATCAGCTGAAAAGGACATGTCCTACAGCTAAACCCTCTGCACAGCCAGTACCGTGTCAACTCGTGTATTGATCAGCTCCTCGATCTTCCCTTTCAGCCACCCTATTCGGGTGGCTTTTTTTTGGGTGCACGCACAGCGCGATGCAAGTGCCGAACACTTACGGCAGCCCAAACAAAATCGGCCGACCCAAAGGTCAGCCGATGCGCTGTGTTGCTCATAAACGCTACATGGGTAACCCACGCACCTCCTGCTTGACGCCCCAGCCTTCGATGATCCCGCCAAGCGGCTCTACCACTGCCTCAAAGTCCTGCTCGAAGTCTCCTATACCGTCGTAGGTTGCAGACATGATTTTGCTCAGTTCCAGGTACCAGGCACCGTCGTCGCGTGCACTGACCTGGGCGTTCAGCGATTCTCCACGAAATCGACCCGCAGCCCTGCGCGCCCGTTCTTCATCAGGAAAAATGGCGTAGAACTCGATGGGGTGAAAGCGTGAGAAGTCGAAGCCGCCTTCTTTCATGCGACGCAGAACGTTGGTGCTGATGTCTTCTTGATAGGCTGTGCTCATGAAACGTCCTCCTCAGACTGATGGATAGACTTTCCGTGCTTCCTGAAGCCCGCGCGCTACTGGCGCGGGTACCACGGCAATGACGACCGCAGGAAAACAAGCATGTAGCTGACAAGACCAGACCTTAGCGATTGATTCGCTGATCTCGATTGCAGAGTAGCGCGAAGCTACCAGCTGCACCAGAGGCGCAAGGATGGCGTATAGGGAATATTCAGGCGGCGGGTTCGACCTTGAGGTCTTTGATACCATTTTGGTCGTGCAAGCTCTTGACCGTCGGCTCGGGAACACGATCGGCAAGATCGTTGAGGTCCAACTTTTCCAATACCGGCGACACGCGTACCCGCACCATCTGTGCAGCCTCTTCCAGCGTCGGCTCATGATCGCAGTCAAATTGCTCGACTACCGGCTCACCACGGTCATTGATGAAAGAAATGTTCCACTTCGGCATCGGTGCCTCCTCGATAAAACCCATGTGTGGGCTCACATCTATCTGGACCTTGAGGGTTTACCAAACGTTCCACTCAAGACAGGAGGCACAGGATTCGCCGCGTTTACTTCTCGGCGTGTTCCTTCAGGGCTTTCAAGGTGTTGAACGGCGCGTCCACCACAAACTTGTTGGCCAACCACGATGGCACGCTGCCGCCTGGCTCGGTGTGCACCTGGTAGGTCACTTCGGTTTCGTTGGCGCTTTTGGGCACCAGCGTCCAGGCACCTTCCACCTGGGCGACTCGAACATAGCCTTTTTCTTCGGGCTTGTAGGTCGGTACGCCTTCCAGTTTGCGGGTGACGGCGCCGTCAGCGGACTTGGTGGTAGTGACATGGATATACGAATCACGGTCCGTCACCGGGAACGGCGCCTTGAACTGGGTGTAGGTCCAGGCCTCATCGCCTTTCTTGTCGACGAGCTTTTGCGATTTGCACTCATGAATCCACTTGCAGGCGCCCGCTACATCCTCCTGCAGCGCAACAATCTTCGCCAAGGGCGCCTTGATCACCGTCACCCCGCGATAGGCCTTGTACTTGGAACCGGCCACTTCACTCAGGGATACCTTGATCCCGTCCTCGTCCTTGGCCACTTGCCAATCCTCGGCCTGGGCGGCGCCAGCGAACATCATTGTAAAACCGCAGACCACAGCCATTCGTTTCAGCGAACCCATCGATGTATTCCTTATTGTTGAAGTTCCGATAGTAAAGCCCATCAAGCCGCCGTCATCTGCTCCCACCAGCCGATCAAGCGGATCGCGTCGGTCTGGTCGGTGCCGCAGACGTCGATATCTGCCTTGAAATCGCTGCACACCGCCGGCCGCTCCGGTTGACCGAACAACTGGCACAGTTGTTCGACCGACAAGTGCAGGCAGCGAACGCCGGCAGGTTTGCCCTGGGGCATTCCCGGCAGCGGCGAACTGATGGAGGGAGCGATGCAGCAGGCGCCACAGCCTTCACGGCATTTCATGACCAGCAGGTCCTCGACGACTCAATGGGATGGCCGGGCTAGAGTACGCCCTTAAACAGCCGTTTTAAAATGGTCCAACAGGGGTTTTTCGCACAAAACCAAGGTGACTGACCAGTCTGCGACAGATGGTCGGGGCCGTGGGTCACTGGGATAGAACGTTTATTGCTTGAATTCGAAATCCAGCGCGGCACCTTCCACATCACGCCGTTCTTCGTTGCGCAATTGCAGCTTCATCTCGTTGCTGAGCAAGCGGCCATTGATTTGAAACGCGCTGTTGTCGGAAGGTTTGTCACCGAACATGGGCGGCAATAACGGCACGCTCTTGGGTTTGGGCATGGTGCCGATGGGTTGCAACAGCCTGACCATGTCCGATGGCAGGGAAAGGTCCAACTGTGCCGGTGGCAGTTTGGTCTGGGCGACTTCACGAGCGGACTTGGACTTGCTCGCAATCGGTGCGCGCTTTTTTGACTTGGCGGTTTTTTTCTTCGTCTGTGGCGCTTTCTTTACCGCTGCCGGTTTTTGCGCAGCAGCATTCTGCTCGGCGCTTGCGCCAGGCTGGGATTGCTTGACGGGCGACGCCGCCAGCGCAGTGCCAACGTTGCATAGGCTTAACAAGCCAACCATCCAGACAGCGCGAAAAATAGAGTTCATATCGCCAACAGCATTAACGGCAGAAGGCCATATGCTCGCTTGTTGTGCGGGGCATGACAAGCACGCAGATCAATCTTGTCCCCATTGCCCCGCTCAAAAGCCCGCCGCCGTCTCCTGGCACAACTGGCTGGCAAGCATGCCCAGGGTCATCAGCGCACGCTCTGCCTCGCGGTTCCACGGGGTGCCGCAATTGAGCCGGATACAGTGGTTGAACTGCTCCGTATTACTGAAAATCAGCCCCGGCGCGATACTGATGCCCTGTTGCAGGGCGCGCACGTGCAGTTCCTGGGTATTGACCCTTCCTGGCAAACTGACCCACAAAATAAAGCCGCCGGTCGGGCGTGTCATCTGTGTGCCTTCGGGGAAATACTGCTGCACCGCCAGTTGAAAAGCGCTGAGGTTCTTGCGGTATTCCTGGCGGATGTAACGCAGGTGCCGGTCGTAACCGCCATTCTCCAGGTAAGCGGCAACGCCCATCTGGGTGACGCTGCACGCGGAATGGGTGCTGAACATCTGCAAACGCTGGATTTCCTGCTGGTACTTGCCGGCAATCATCCAGCCGATGCGCACGCCGGGGGACAAGGTCTTGGAAAAACTCGAGCAATAGATCACCCGGTCAAGACGGTCATAGGCTTTCAGGGCCTTGGTGCGGCCCAGTTCGAACATCAGCTCGCCGTAGATATCGTCCTCGACGATCTGGATATCGAAATCCGAGGCCAGGCGCAGTAACTGTTTCTGCCGCTCTTCGGGCATGGTCCCGCCCAACGGATTGCTCAGGCGCGTGGTCAGCACCAACGCTTTGATCGACCACTGGTTGGCGGCCAGTTGCAGGGCCTCCAGGCTCATGCCGGTGGCCGGGTCACTGGGGATCTCGATAACCTTGAGGCCCAGCAGGTCGGCCAGTTGCAGCAAGCCGTAATAGGTCGGTGACTCGGCGGCGATCAGGTCGCCGGGGCGCGTCAGCACGCGCAGGGACATTTGCAACGCATCGACGCAGCCGTGGGTGATCACCACTTCGCTGGGGTCCACCACCACGCCGGCATCGCGCATGCGAATCGCCACCTGACGGCGCAGCGGTTCAAAGCCCGGGCTGAACATGTAGCTGAAAGCGCGCGGGCTCTGGAAGCGCGTGACCTTGGCCAGTTGCTGGTGCAATGCCCGTACCGGCAGGTAATCCACACTCGGCACCGCCGCGCCCAGGGGGAATACGCCTTCGCGCCGCGACTCGACCAGCACTTGCTGGATGATGCTGCTGCGGGTGACCAACCCCGGACGTTCAACCCGCGCGATATCCGGCGTCGGCGCCGTGAGTGCCGGTGTCTGGTGCACGTAATAACCCGATTGCGGCCGCGCCCTGATCAGCCCCTGATCTTCCAGGTTGGCATAGGCCTGCAGCACCGTGGCATGGCTCACGTTGAGCTGGGAGCTCATCTTGCGCACCGAAGGCACGCGCTCCCCCGGCTGATAAACACCACGCCGGATGTCCTCAGCCAATTGCTGGGCAATACGTTGGTAGAGCAACAGATTGGTCATGACGCAGCACTCGATTTCACGGGCATTTTATTTTTGTGTGAAACATACCGGCACAGTTTAGAAGTGTACGGGGACAGTTGCCACAATAGTCGAGCACGGGCCGCAGTGACAGAAAAAACTGTAAGGGCGTACACCTGACGAAATGCGGGAGGGGGCTTGCCCCCGATAGCAGTGTGTCAGTCAGAAATGTTCCAACTGAACCACCGCTATCGGGGGCAAGCCCCCTCCCACATTCTGATCTGCGCCGGGCGCTTAGCGAGCGGCGCCCAGTTGGCCTTTTTCGTCGGAGAACACAATTTCCACCCGGCGGTTCTGCGCACGGCCACGTTCGGAAGCATTGGCCTCCACTGGGTACTTGTCGCCATAGCCCTCGACCTGGATACGTTTTTCGTCGATTCCCAGGTCAATCAGCACATCTGCCACCGACTGGGCACGGTCACGGGACAGGTTCAGGTTGTCGCGTTCGCCCCCGGTATCATCGGTGTAACCCTCGATACGCACCTTGCGCCTTGGGTTCAGCTGCAGGAACTGCACGACCTTCAACACTGTACGGTTGGCCGAATTCTGCAACTCGGCTTCGCCGGTATCGAACAAGACATCGCCCAGGGTCATCACCAGGCCACGGTCGGTCTGGGTGGTCAGGCTGGCGATTTGCTGTTCGACCCACTTGCCCTGCTGCTGCACGCTGGCCAACTTGCTTTCACGCAAGGCCAATTGCAGACGCTGGCGTTCCAACTCGAGTTTGGCAAGGCGCTCGGCGTTCAGTCCCTGCTCGGTGTGTTCGCGGGCGATGGCACTGTAGCGTTGGCTCAGGTAGGCGTAATGCACCACGTCGGCGCCGCTGCCCCAATAGCTGGACAGGCGATCGGCACGCGCCAGGGACTCCCCGGCGCGGATCACATCCTTGGGCGCGAAACGCAATACATTGGCGTCTTCCTTGACCAACTGAAAGTCACTGCCGGCCTGTTGCAACGCCTGCTCGCTACTGGGCTGGCTGGCACAGCCGCCCAGCGCCGCAGCGCTGAGCAGCAACGCCACACTCACACTGCGGATCATTGGGCTTCTCCCAACTGCAACTGCTTGCGCAGGCGCGCGATGCGAGTGTTGACCACATTCAATTGTTCCTGGCTCTTGCCGGTCAGCACTTTGGCCTCGGCCAGGCGCGCATCCAGCTCAGCCTGTTCGGCGCGCATGCGTGCATGTTTGTAGGACTGGTCGGCCATGTTGCTTTGGGCTCTGGCGAATTTTTCTTCGGCCAGTTTCAGTTCGGGCGATTCATCGGTATTGGCACCGACTGCGTTGGCTTGCTCCAGGGCTTGCTGGGTCAGGCGCATTTGTTCGGTCGGCGCAGGATCGGTGGCACATCCCGCCAGGGCGACAACGGCCAGGGCCGCGAAAAGAGGTCGAAGAGTCACTGAAAATCCCTACTTTGTTGGGGTACCGACGGGTTGTTGCAATTGCGCCTTCCAGCGCTCGAGATTGCGCTGCAACGCGGCTTCCGCGGCACCGGACGCGGGCAATTCTGTCATCTTTTTAGCCAGCTGTCCGCGCAGCCACGGATCATTGCAGGCCGAATTGTGGGATATGGCCAGGTACAGGCCGGGCTGGTCGATCGGTATGTCGCGCGCGATCAGGTCATTGTTCATGCCCAGGGTCTGGGCCATCGCCATGCCGGAATAGCGGCTGGCAAGTA
This sequence comes from Pseudomonas sp. 37 R 15, assembly GCF_900004865.1. Lineage (NCBI taxonomy): Bacteria > Pseudomonadati > Pseudomonadota > Gammaproteobacteria > Pseudomonadales > Pseudomonadaceae > Pseudomonas > Pseudomonas sp. 37 R 15. The sequence continues at coordinate 290,345 of NZ_CVTV01000018.1, forward strand.
CATAGTCAACCTCCCCCAGCAACAGCTTCTGGAAGGCTGGCGTCAGGCTGGGCAGACGCTGCAAGGTCAATTGCTCACCGGCAAAGGTATCGAACCCGGCACTCAGGCGAGCGCGCTCCGAGGCGGCGCCCTTATGGCCATGCAAGTCGGCAGCGGTGGTGTAGACCAGGGGCGAGTCCTTGCGCGTCCACACCAGATAATCGATCTGCATCAACGCCGGGTGTATGTAGTCGAGGTTTTCCAGCTCGCCGAGATTCAACGGCGCATCGGCGAGGATATCCATGCGTCCGCTGCGCACTTCGTCCAGGGCCTGGGAGCGCTTGCCGCCGTAAAGCAGGTCGATCTTCAGGCCCAGGTCCGTGGCTACGTGTTGCAGCACATCGGCGGTGGCACCGATCAGGTGAGTCGGGTCCTGCGGGTCGCGCCACAGCAACGGCGGTGCATCCGGGCTGCCGGTAATGACCAGGCGCTCGCACTTGCCGGCCGCCAGCGACAAGGTCGGCAGCAGCGTAAAGCCCAGCAGCGGGATCAGGGAACGCAGTTGCATGGCGAGGAGCTCCTACACGTCAAAAAAAAGCCCGGTCACAAGACCGGGCTCTTTATAAGTGAAGCGACTGGATTAGACCAGCTTCTCCAACTCGGGTACGGCTTCGAACAAGTCCGCCACCAGGCCATAATCCGCCACCTGGAAGATCGGTGCTTCTTCGTCCTTGTTGATCGCAACGATCACTTTGGAATCTTTCATACCAGCCAGATGCTGGATCGCGCCGGAGATACCGACGGCAATGTACAGCTGTGGCGCAACGATCTTGCCGGTCTGGCCGACCTGCATGTCGTTGGGTACGAAGCCTGCGTCAACGGCTGCGCGGGAAGCGCCGACCGCCGCGCCCAGCTTGTCGGCCAGGGCGTACAGGTGCTTGAAGTTGTCACCGTTCTGCATGCCACGGCCGCCGGAAACGACGATCTTGGCAGCGGTCAGCTCGGGACGGTCCGACTTGGCCAGCTCTTCGCCAACAAAGCTGGAGGTGCCGGCGTCGTGGGCAGCAGCGACGGCTTCAACGGTGGCCGAACCGCCTTCGGCGGCCACCGGGTCGAAACCGGTGGCGCGTACGGTGATGACTTTGACCGCAGCGTTGGACTGCACGGTGGCAATGGCGTTGCCGGCGTAGATCGGGCGCTTGAAGGTGTCGGCGCTTTCGACCGAGATGATCTCGGAGATCTGGTCAACGTCCAGCTGCGCGGCAACGCGTGGCAGGATGTTCTTGCCGTTGGAGGTGGCGGCAGCCAGGATGTGGCTGTAGCCGGCGCCAAGCTCTGCAACCAGCGGCGCAACGTTTTCCGGCAACTGATGCGCGTAAGCGGCGTTGTCGGCGTTGAGCACTTTGCTCACGCCAGCGATTTTCGCGGCGGCTTCAGCCACCGGACCAGCGCCCTGACCCGCTACCAGCACGTGGATGTCGCCACCGATTTTAGCGGCAGCGGCCACGGTGTTCAGGGTGACCGGGGCCAGCACCTTGTTATCGTGTTCGGCGATTACGAGGATAGTCATGATCAGATCACCTTCGCTTCGTTTTTCAGTTTCTCGACCAGTTCAGCCACCGACTTGACCTTGATGCCCGCGCTGCGTGCAGCCGGCGCTTCGACTTTGACGGTCTTGTTGGTGGAGGCGGTGGAAACGCCCAAAGCATCCGGAGTCAGCACTTCAAGCGGCTTCTTCTTGGCTTTCATGATGTTTGGCAGGGACGCATAGCGCGGCTCGTTCAAACGCAGGTCGGTGGTGACGATGGCCGGCAGTTTCAAGGAAACCGTCTGCGCGCCGCCGTCGATTTCACGGGTGACCGCAACGCTGTCGCCACTCACTTCGACTTTCGAAGCGAAGGTGCCCTGGCCGTAACCGGTCAGTGCAGCCAGCATCTGGCCGGTCTGGTTGTTGTCGCTGTCGATGGCTTGTTTGCCAAGGATCACCAGCTGCGGCTGTTCCTTGTCGACAACGGCCTTGAGCAACTTGGCCACGGCCAGTGAGGTCAGCTCTTCGGCGGACTCGACCAGAATGGCGCGGTCGGCGCCCAGTGCCAGGGCGGTGCGCAATTGCTCCTGGGCAGTGGTCGGGCCGATGGAAACCACGACGATCTCGGTCGCCACGCCTTTCTCTTTCAGGCGTACGGCTTCTTCCACGGCGATTTCACAGAATGGGTTCATCGACATCTTGACGTTAGCAAGGTCGACGCCGGAATTGTCCGCCTTGACGCGAACTTTCACGTTGTAATCGACAACGCGTTTGACAGCTACAAGAACCTTCATGGATTCCTCGTTACTCTCCGGTGAAAAGAAAGTCGCCTAGGCGAACCTGGCGGTTGATGCTCATCGGCACACAAGGGCACCTCCAAAACCGTCGGTGGATGACTCAGCGATGGGCAAGTAATGACCGTTCGTCAGGGGTGACTGAGAAGTCATTCTTTATCGCAGCGTGTAAACTGCACGCCATCGTTGTGCGCGCGTCACCGGCCTTGCTTTTGGACGTGCTCTTGAAACCTGCAGTCTGCCTACGGTCAGCGCAAAACCGACCGTATATTGACCGGAACGCCTATTCTGGTCAATACGGCAAAATGGTCAGTCATAAGCCGCGTTGCTTTGATTTACCTAGCCTGCGGGCAATTCAAACAAACGTTTGTATTGGACGCTGCCAGTGGTGTAGATATAATGCGCCACCTAGAGAGAGTGGTGGGTCGTGCCGTTGCAGCATGACACTACCCAACCTCCACCCATTAGAAAAAAAAGCCTGTTGAGCCTTGAGTAGGAGATAGCCTGTGGAACGCGAATACATGGAATTCGACGTGGTCATCGTCGGCGCCGGCCCGGCGGGCCTGTCCGCCGCCTGCCGACTGAAGCAGAAGGCCGCCGAAGCCGGTAAGGAAATCAGCGTCTGCGTGGTCGAGAAAGGCTCCGAAGTGGGCGCACACATTCTCTCCGGTGCCGTGTTCGAACCACGCGCCCTGAACGAATTGTTCCCGGACTGGAAAGCACTGGGCGCCCCGCTCAACACGCCGGTCGTGCGTGACGACATCTATGTACTGCGCAGCAGCGATACCTCCACCAGGGTTCCCGACTTCTTTGTGCCCAAGACCATGCACAACGAAGGCAACTATATTATTTCCCTGGGCAATCTGTGCCGCTGGCTGGCCCAGCAGGCCGAGAACCTGGGCGTGGAAATCTACCCAGGCTTTGCCGCCCAGGAAGCGCTGTTCGATGAAAATGGCGTGGTGCGCGGCATCATCACCGGTGACCTGGGCGTTGACCGCGAAGGCAAGCCCAAAGAGGGCCTGTACACCCCAGGCATGGAGCTGCGCGGCAAGTACACGCTGTTCGCCGAGGGCTGCCGTGGGCATATCGGCAAACAACTGATCCAGCGCTTCAACCTGGACAGCGACGCCGATGCCCAGCACTACGGCATCGGCCTCAAGGAAATCTGGGAAATCGATCCGGCCAAACATCAGCCAGGCCTGGTGGTGCACACCGCCGGCTGGCCGCTGGACATCATGGGTAACGAGAACACCGGTGGCTCGTTCCTTTATCACCTGGAAAACAATCAGGTGGTGGTCGGTCTGATCGTGGACCTGTCCTACAGCAACACCTTCCTGTCGCCGTTCGATGAGTTCCAGCGCCTCAAGCATCACCCGGTGCTGGCCCAATACCTGGAAGGCGGCAAGCGCGTCAGCTACGGCGCCCGTGCTATCTGCAAAGGTGGCCTGAACTCGCTGCCCAAGATGGTATTCAAGGGTGGCGCACTGATCGGTTGCGACCTCGGCACCCTGAACTTCGCCAAGATCAAGGGCAGCCACACCGCGATGAAGTCCGGCATGCTCGCAGCCGACGCGGTAGCCGACCGCCTGTTTGCCGAATCCGAAGGCGGTGACGAACTGACCGCGTATGTCGACAGCTTCAAAGCCAGCTGGTTGTACGAAGAGCTGTTCGCCAGCCGCAATTTCGGCCCGGCCGTGCACAAATTCGGCGCCATCATCGGCGGCGGCTTCAACTGGCTCGATCAGAACATTTTTGGCGGCAGGATTCCTTTCACCCTGCACGATACCAAGCCGGACTACGCCTGCCTCAAGCTGGCCAAGGACAGCCAGAAGATCGACTACCCCAAACCCGACGGCAAGCTGAGCTTCGACAAGCTGAGCTCGGTGTTCATCTCCGGCACCAACCACGAAGAAGAACAGCCGTGCCACCTCAAGCTCAAAGACCCGAGCATCCCGATCGGCACCAACCTGCCGCTCTACGATGAACCGGCGCAGCGTTATTGCCCGGCCGGCGTGTATGAAGTGGTGACTAAAGAAGACGGCGAGAAGCGTTTCCAGATCAACGCCCAGAACTGCGTGCACTGCAAGACCTGTGACATCAAGGACCCTTCGCAGAACATCACCTGGGTGACCCCGGAAGGCGCGGGTGGGCCGACTTACCCGAATATGTAACGCCGCGAGTAACGGTTCCACTCTGGTTGATGGGCCCACTTGCTCCGGCCGAATCGAAGGTCTTTTCGATTCGGCCGGAGCAAATGCTGTCAGCGTCTTGAATTGCCGACCGGCTCAACTGACAGCATTCGTTTTCAACGACTCCAACAATTCAACCATTTCCTCCAAAGACTGGTTATCCGGTTGAACCTCCTCCCTCAGATTCCAAATACTGTAGCGGTCATCGGACTGCGCCAGGTTCACCCCTGCCTTCCTGGCCGAACCAAAATCCACCGGAAAACACTTCTGAGTGTTGGCGTCGTAAAGAATATTCCTTGCAGCCAAATCGTTATGAGCAATACCAGCGCTTTCCAACTCAGCCAGCATATTCAACAAGCTGGCCGACAAGCCCTCAGGCAAGGCTTTCCCTCCCGCCATCAGTTGTTCCAGCGATTCTCCCGGCACGTTGGGCATACGCATATAGGAAACGGTGTCGGCTGCATTACTGCCGAGGAACGTCGCGCGCTCCCCTCCATAATATCGGTTGAACAACGCCACCTCATTTTTCATATCGGCAACGCGCTCGGCAGTCGGCAGAGGGAAGGTGACTTTGATCACATAGTCGGCATCGTCCGGGTCGGCATAAACCATCGCACGGGAGCCAAACCCGACGGGGTCTTTCAATCGGCCCTCAAGTTCATCCAGACCGCCGCCCACGACACCTCTTCGCTGCCAGATACCCTGTGCATCAGGCGCGGCAACAATTGCGCTACTGGCCAACTTGTCGGGGTCATGCGGATCGACTACACGCAAAACGTAATGCGTGCCGTCGCCGGCATCCGGTGCATGAGCGGCGTAATAGGTTCTGCCACCCAACTCGATTTCCCGCATGCCTGGAAAAGACGAGCCCGCATTGGGCGCCCTCAGCAATTCCAGGTCGCTTGTCTGTGAGTTAACTTTCCAGCGGTAATGTTGAACGGGAGCGCTATTGGTTAACGAGGGTTCTCCCAACCCTGCGTCTGCCCTCGCGGTCGCAATTTCATGGACCAGTTGCAACCCTGATATCACTGCAGCGGCGCTGCCGCCAACTCGATCGTTTTGCGTCATGCCATTAATGGCGTCATGGACCCCAAAGACAATGTTGCCGGTATTCCCAATGACGGGCAGGTAACCGAAAGTACTGCCCCAAAACGCTTTGGCGGCCTTCCAGTTCTGTTGCGACGCCCCAAAAACCTCTGTCTGGTCGGCCCATATCGCGTTTTTTGCATTAACCGCCTGGAAATGAGGGGCAATGCCGCTCTTCAGATCGCCAAATTTCAAGTAATAATCGCTGTCTCTCGATTGCGTGTAATTGAATGTCTCGCGAACGGGTATGGCCTTATCCGCAAGCCAGTTTTTTCGGCCTGGGTACGTGACGCTATTACCGTGAATGAGCGTATCCAGAACATAGTCCGCCCTCGGCCAGTGCGCATCTTCGCCACCCTGGCGGTCACTGGCGTTGAAACTGTTCACTACGTGAGCGCGATTTCTTTCGGCCCATTTGGCAAAGTCATCATCTGCGTGCAATTCACTGACAGTGCCGTGTCTCAAGTCGACCATCAGGCCTTCATTAGGCCGATGGTCATAATCACCGTGATATTGAACATAAGGAACAAAGGCATAACCTGCCATTGAGTAGCCGTATATATTTGGAACAACGACGTTCCCGTTTGCTTCAAGTGTTCGAATGATAGCTTTCTGGCCCGCTAGCGTAAGCTGGCTAAAGGCAGCCTCGTCGTCACGAAGGCCTTGTAACGTCCCTTTGACCACATAGGCGTCTGCTTTCCCAGAGCGCTTTGCGAGTTCTCCGTTGGGATCGCGCATCGGCCTGGATACCTCTTGCTCCCAATGATCTTGGAGTGTGCTGCCCAGGGATTGGAGGTCTTTGATCGTATTTTTGTCCTGCGCGTTGATATGCATACCCTGGGCATTCAACTGGCCCCCCGGCGCTACTTCATCGTGTTTCAAAGCGCCGGCTGCGATTTGCCATGCGAAGTAGGTGCGCTCCTCCTGATTAGTCAAGTGAGAGGCGCCATTGAGCTCCTTGACATACGAGTTGAACGTCACCGTGATTTTTTGATGAGGGTCGTACCCCGCCGCCAGCAACCCACCGCTGAAATAGCCTGCGGGTTCCAAAAACGAGCGAATGTGCTGGAACCTGATATTGCTTTGGCCTTCGTCGCCAGTTTCTATCGTTTTGAGCTGCGCGACGACGCGACCGGCATAGGCATCGATTCGCTGTTCACGCTCGCCAAACGTATACCTCGCGCCGGGCGGCGTTACATCCAGCGAGCCGTAAATCACATGCTTGGAGAAATCAAGTTCGTGATTCGGATCAGGAAGGGATGTCGTGCTTTTTACGACATCCCCTGTCGTGTCCACCGCACGGTCGACCTCTCCCGCGGTTACAGTGTGTGCTGGCAGCGAAGCAACGGATTGTTGAGTGCTTACAAGAATCGTATGAGTGAGGGGCTGGACTTTCACGTGGAATACTTCCTGGGTCCCAGGACGTTTATTCGCCTGATGCAAGCGTGAGTGCAACACGCGCGAGGGCAGTTCCACGACCACCCTGCCGGAGCAGTCATCAGGTATTGCAAGCACACCGAGCCCATGGACGAACAGTTCACTTGGCGGGGTTACCCGGCAGATTCAGGCGGCCCGCTCTTCACCAGGATTACGCAGAAAGTAACGCTTGTACTCGCGACTGAACTGCGACGTACTCTGATACCCCACGCTGTGCGCCGCCTGCGCCACACCCATGCCGTCGACCAGCAGCAACTGCTGGGCCTTGAGTAACCGCAAGCGCTTGAGATACTGCACGGGCGACAACAGCGTGCAGCGTTTGAAGTGTTCGTGGAAGGTTGACGCACTCATGTGCGCGAAACCGGCCAGCGTCTCGATATTCAGCGGTTCGGCGTAATGGGCATGCAGGTGGTTCAGGGACGTGGCAATCCGCGAAAACTGCCCTTGCTGTTCCACCAATGCACGCAACACATCGGCCTGTGGCCCACGCAACGCGGTGAATAATAATTCGCGCACCCGCGCCGGCCCCATGATCCGGCTCTCCAGCGGATCGTGCAGGCATTGCAACAGCCGTTCGACGCACCCGCGCATGGCGTCATCGAGCACCACCGAACTCATCGACTCCAGGGTCTGCGCCGCCGGCGGTGGTCCGGCTTGCATGCCCATCGCCATGACCAACTCGCCCAGCACCACTCGATCAATTCCGACCGTCACGCCGAGCAAAGGCGCCCCGGGAGCCATGGCAAACGTCTCGCACTCGAACGGCACCGGCATGGCCTGGATCAGGTAGTGCCCGGCGCCGTACTCCAGCGTACGCGGCCCCAGATAGGCGACCTTGCTGCCCTGAGCCACGAACATCAGGCTCGGCTCGTAGATCTGCGGCCCACGCGCCACGTCGCAACTGGCGCGCAACACCTTTACGCCCGGCAGGTGAGTCGGCGAAAAGCCGTCACGGGACGCAAGCCCCTCAATCAAGGAAACCAGAGTGGCGTTGGCGTCGAGATGGCGGGTCAACAGCATAAAAGCGGTTCTCGGGGGGTGGGGGGGTGGGGGTCAGTGAGCTGTGAGCTGCAAGCTGCAAGCTGCAAGCTGTGAGCTGTGAGCTGTGAGCAGGTTACAGTTTATAGCTTGCAGCTTGAAGCTTGCCGCATTTAGCTGCCCCTCCGGAGCTTTAGGCATGAGACTCGGAGCAATCGCCATGGCCGCCTGCAGGGTCGGTGAGGAGAATGGACCGCCTCACTTTTCAATGCGTTTGCGAGGTTTCCTCATGTACACCGCCATCGGTTACGCCGCCCAGTCGGCCACCACTCCCCTCGCCCCCATGTCATTTGAACGCCGCAGCCCGCGCGCCGATGATGTGGCCATCGAGATTCTCTACTGCGGCGTGTGCCACTCCGATATCCACCAGGCACGCAACGAATGGGGCATCGCGGTTTACCCGCTGATGCCCGGCCACGAAATCGTCGGCAAGGTCACTGCGGTTGGCGCCAGCGTCACCTCCCATAAGGTCGGCGACTTGGTGGGCGTGGGCTGCATGGTCGATTCGTGCCGCCACTGCGACGCCTGCAAATCGGACCTCGAGCAATACTGCCTCGAAGGCCCGACCATGACCTACGCCACCCCGGACCGCGTGGACGGCAGCAACACCATGGGCGGTTACTCCGACAGCATCGTGGTCAGCGAACACTTCGTGGTGAAGATCCCGGCCAAGCTCGACCTGGCCAGCGCCGCGCCGATTCTCTGCGCGGGCATCACCACCTACTCGCCGCTCAAGCACTATGGCGTGAAGGCCGGTGACAAGGTCGGGATTCTCGGCATGGGCGGCCTGGGCCATATGGGTATCAAGTTCGCCAAGGCCATGGGCGCCGAAGTGACGCTGTTCACGCGCTCGGCGAGCAAGGCCGAAGAAGGCCGTCGCCAGGGCGCCGACCATGTGATCGTGTCCACTGATGCGGAGCAGATGAAAGCCGCCGCCGGGCACTTCGACTTCCTGCTCGACACCATCCCGGTGCAGCATGACCTGAACCCCTACCTCGACGTGCTGCGCTTTGACGGCGTGCATATCCTGGTCGGCCTGATCGAGCCGGTGGACCCGCCCGTCAATGCCGCCAAATTGGTATTGGGCCGTAAAGTGCTGGCCGGCTCGTTGATCGGCGGCATTGCCGAAACCCAGGAAGTCCTGGACTTCTGCGCCGAGCATGGCATCACCTGCGACATCGAGATGCTCGACATCCGCCAGATCAACGAGGCTTACACACGGATGATCGCCGGTGATGTGAAGTATCGCTTCGTCATCGACATGGCGACCCTGAAGGCCTGATCAGGCCTTCGCGCCCAGTTGCGCCGACAGCCGAGCCGCGACCTGTTTGATCACAGGGATCAGCTCGGCCATTTTCTCCAGCGGCATGTAGGGCACGGTACTGGCGATGCTGATGCCGGCGACGATTCGCCGGCTGGCATCGCGCACCGGTGCCGCGACGCAACGGATCGACGGTTCGTTGTCTTCCAGATCGAACGCATAACCGCCCACCACGTATTCATGCATGCGCTGCTCGAACTGCGCCCACGACTGCTCGGGGTGCTGCGGCCATTGCAGGTTCTTGCCCCCCGCCGGCAGACTGACGTCGTACAGGCGCTGCCACTCCTCCACGCTGTCATCGAGCATCAACGCCTTGCCGATGCCGGTGCGCGCCAGCGGCATGCGATGACCCACCCGCGAGCGCATTTCCGGCCCATTGCGGCCGGGGTTCTTGTGCAGGTAGAGCACTTCGTCGTATTCGCGAATCGCCAGGTGGATGGTGTCGCCGGTGAGGGCCGACAACTCGTCCAGGTAGGGCACGGCCAGGTTTACCAGCGGCAGTTCTTCGCGCGCCTGGAAGCCCAGTTCGATCAGCTTGGGCCCCAGCAGGTAACCGACTTGGGGTACCACACGCAGGTAACGCTCCTCCACCAGGCAACTGGCCAGGCGATGGGTGGTGCTGCGGGTGGTACCGATACGTCGGGCGATCTCTTTGAGATCCCGCGCACCGGCCGCCACCGCCTGCACCACGCCCAGGCCACGCAGCAGGGTCTGGGTGCCGGTGGGGGCGGTGTCTTTGACGGGGGAGTGAGCGTTTTCCTGCATGTCGGGCCTATTGGGAAGTACGAAAACGGCGCCATTATGGCAAAAGCTGCCCTTCTGAACACAGGACATCCAATGTGGGAGGGGGCTTGCCCCCGATAGCGGTGGGTCAGCTTGCACATCTGTCTACTGATAGACCGCCATCGGGGGCAAGCCCCCTCCCACATTTAGTCCTCACATGGCATGAGTCAGCGTTGCTTCAGGCGGTCGATGATGACGGCCAATAGCAGGATCGAACCCCGAATCACGTACTGGTAAAACGTATCGATGTTCTTCAGGTTCATCGCGTTCTCGATGATCGCCAGGATCAACACCCCGGCAATCACATGGCGGATCATGCCGATACCGCCACTCAACGACACCCCGCCCAGCACGCACGCCGATATCACTGTCAGCTCGAAACCCTGGCCGATCATCGGCTGGCCCGAGGTCATGCGCGAAGCCAGGATCACCCCGGCCAGTGCGCCGATCAGGCCGTGTACGGCAAAGATGATGATCTTGGTGCGATCAACGTTGACCCCCGCCAGCAGCGCCGCTTCCGGGTTACCGCCGATGGCCATGGTGTTGCGCCCGTAGGTGGTGTAATTGAGCAACCAGCCGAAGAACACAAAGCAAAACACGGTAATGATGATCGGCACCGGCACGCCCATCAGCTGGCCATTGCCGAACACGAAAAAGCCTTCATCCATCACCCCCACCGCCTTGCCGTTGGAGAAGATGTAGGCCAGGCCGCGGACGATCTGCATGGTCGCCAAGGTCGCGATCAGCGCGTTGATGCGCAGCTTGGCGATGACGATGCCGTTGATCAGCCCCACCACCAGGCCCATGGCCAAAGCCGCCGACACGCCGAGCATCACGCTGTCGGTGTCGCGGATCACGATGCCCGCCACCACGCCGGCGCAGGCGATCACCGAGCCCACCGACAAGTCGAAATGCCCCGACGCCAGGCAGAACAACATGGTGCACGCGGCAATGCCCACCGTGGAAATGGCCAGGCCCAGCCCGCGCATGTTCAGCGGTGAGAGGAAGTTGTCGATAAACAGCGCGCTGAGCACAAAAATGCCCAACGCCGCCAAGAGCATCACCCAGTCATCCAGGAATTTGCGTTGGTTGAAACCCGGCCAGAAGCCCTTTGCAGTTTTTACCTGAGACATACCCGTGCCCTCGAATTCTTCAAGCCCGCGTGCGCGGGAGTGCCAGTTGCAACAGCCGTGCTTCATCCGCCTGTTCGCGGGGTAGCTCGCCTGTGAGGGTGCCTTCGCTCATCACCAGGATGCGGTCGGAAATGCCCATGACCTCCATCAGGTCGCTGGACACCACGATCACGGCAATGCCCTGCGCCGCGAGGTTGTGGATGATCTGGTAGATCTCGGCCTTGGCGCCGATGTCGATGCCGCGCGTGGGCTCGTCCAGCAGCAGCACTTTCATCGGCATCGACAACCAGCGGCCGAGAATGGCCTTCTGTTGGTTGCCGCCGGACAGGTACATGATCTTCTGCGCCACGTTCGGGGTCTTGACCTTCATGGCCTTGATTTGCCCGTCGGCGTTGCCCTTTTCCCAGCCATCGCGCAACAGCCAGCCGAACGCCGAATGCGCGCCACGGGCACTGATGTTGATGTTTTCGGCGACGCTGGACAGCGGGATGATGCCCTCCTTCTTGCGGTCTTCCGGACACAGCAGCACGCCGGCCGCGATGGCATCGCGCGGTGAGCGTAATTGCAGCGGCTCACCGCACAACTCCAGGCTGCCGGCACTGGCGCGTTCCAGGCCGCTGAGCAGACGGAACAGTTCCGTGCGCCCTGCCCCCACCAAGCCGAACAGGCCGAGAATTTCGCCTTTGCGCACGTTGAAACTGATCGGTTCGCGCAGGCCGGGGCCGAGCAGGCCGTCAACCTTCAGGGCGACGTCGCCATGCTCGCGCGGGCGATAGTCGTAGATGTCCTGGATATCGCGCCCGACCATGCAGGTCACCAACTGATCGTGGCTCAGCGCGCTCATGTCCTCGAAGGTGCGCACGAAGCGGCCGTCCTTGAACACCGTCACCGCATTGCAGATACGGAACACTTCTTCCATGCGATGCGAGACGTAGAGCACCACTTTGCCCTCATCGCGCAGGCGCGTGATGATCGCCATCAAGCGGTCGATCTCCCGCGCCGAGAGGCTGCTGGTCGGTTCATCGAAGGCAATCACATGGGCGCCACGGGACAGCGCCTTGGCGATTTCCACCAATTGGCGCTGACCCAGGGACAGGCGCCCGAGCTTTTCCTCGGGATCGATTTCATCGGCCAGGCCCTTGAGGCACGCCAGCGCCTGCTGGCGCAGCACGCCGCGGTTGACCACGCCAAAGCGCGACGGCAGATGCCCGAGGAACAGGTTTTCGGCGACGGTCATTTCCGGCACCAGGTGCAGCTCCTGATGGATCACCGCCACACCGCTGGCAATGCTGTCGGCGGCGTTCTTGAAGGCCATGGTCTGCTCGCCGATCTGCACCGTGCCGCTGCTGGGAATATAGGCGCCGCCGAGGATCTTCAGCAGCGTCGATTTACCCGCACCGTTCTCGCCCATCAGGGCGTGCACTTGCCCCGGGTGGGCGGTGAAGCTGATGCCATCGAGCGCCTTGACCCCAGGGAAGGTTTTGCCGATACCGTCAAAACGCAGGGCCGCAGCGGTCATTTCCACAGCCCGATCTTGGTCAGTTCTTCCTGGAAGTTGGCGCGGGTGATCAAGGTCACTTCGTCCATGGCGGTGTATTTGGCCGGTTCCTTGCCGGTGGTGACCCACTCGTACATTGCCAGCGCGGTGTTGTAGCCCTCGATATGCGGGCTTGGCAGCATCGAGCCGAAGAAGCCGCTGTCGGCTTTCTTCAATTCGCCGATGGCGTCGGTGCCATTGATGCCGATGCCGATCACGTTGGCGGCCTTGAAGCCGGCGCTTTCGGTAGCACGTACGCCGCCGAGCACGGTGTTGTCGTTCATGCCGCCGATGATCAGGTTTTTCGCGCCGCTGGGCAGCTTGACCAGGGCCGAGTTGGTGGCGTCCATGCTGCCGGGCACGTCGAGGGTTTTAAGCGCGGCGGTGAGGATGTGGTCCTTGGGAATGCCGGCTTCTTCCAGGGATTTGATCGAACCGTCGGTGCGTTTCTTGCCGGTGTCGAGTTCGTTGAAGGTGTTGATCACCGCGTAGGTGTCCTTCCAGTCCCACCCGCGTTTTTTCGCTTCGGCGGCCATGGCGGCGCCCTGCTTCTGGCCCACTTCAAACGCGGCCATGCCCAGGTACGGCACGTCTTCCATGAAGTTGCCCTTGGCGTCGACGAAGCGGTCGTCCACGGCCATCACTTTGAGGCCGTTGACCTTGGCCTTGGCGACGATGGCCGGGCCCAGGGACACATCCGGCGGGCAGATCACAAAGCCCTTGGCGCCGTTGGCGGCCAGGCTGTCGATGGCCGACAGGGTTTTCTCGCCATCCGGCACGGCGATCTTGATCACGGTGAAACCGTGCTCCTTGCCGGCTTTTTCGGCGAAGGCCCATTCGGTCTGGAACCAGGGTTCTTCGGCCTGCTTGACCAGGAAGCCGATCTTCACTTCTTCAGCGG
>NZ_CVTV01000017.1:0-638 GCF_900004865.1 Pseudomonas sp. 37 R 15
ACCGTTGCCTGCAACTTCCAGCTTCTCGAAGTTGCCGCCCGTTGCGTCGGTAATTTTGACCGTCTGCGTGCTCTTGTCGATGAACACGTCATCGGTAGGCGCTGGTACGGTCACGGTGCCGACGGTATCGCCGGCTTTGATGGTGATCGACGAGCCATTATCCAGCTTCAAAGTTACGTCAGTACCGGCCTTGTTGCTCAAGGTCGCGGTGTACGTAATCTGTCCACCTTCGCTAACAGCATTCGGTGCGGTCAGCGTGACAGTCGTGGCGTTATCAGTACCTGGGGTATCAGTCACGGTTGTAGTGACTGTGTCGGTACCTGGAACGAGATTTTCGAAGTGCTCGCCGCCGGTTACGCCACTGATGGCGGTCGTGACGGTTTGTTCGCCCTTGTACACATCATCCGGCGCAACAACCGAAACACTGGCGCTCGATTGGTTTACACCGATAGTGATGCTCTGGCCGTTATCCAATGTCACGGTCAACGGGTTGGTGATGTTCGTCACCGGCGCGCCGTTTTTATCCACAAGGCTGGCGGTGTAGACGATGTTGCCGCCTTCGCCGACGGTAGTAGTGGCGGTCAGAACCACATCGACCTTGTCGATGGTGTCGTTGATCGTGGTGGTCGCACCGTTGC
>NZ_CVTV01000011.1:0-98691 GCF_900004865.1 Pseudomonas sp. 37 R 15
GGTATGACTCACCCACATGGGTTACAAATCAGTTCACGCACATAGGTAACAGTTTTTAACTGGCAGGGTCGATTTCGCGAGGATCTGACCATGCCCTGGAAAGAGCTGAAACCTATGGACCTTAAAGTAATGTTCATTGCCGATTACCTGTCCCAGAAGCACAGCCTTAGCCAGCTGTGCCGGGACTATGAGGTCAGCCGCAAGACTGGGTATAAGTGGATCAGGCGTTACGAGGCAGAGGGCCCGAGTGGGCTTGATGAACGTAGCCGCTGCCGCCACAACCAAACCTACGTGGTGCCCTTGGCTGTGAAACAGGCAATCGTTGAATTTCGCTTAAGTGGCGAGACGATCCCCGGCCCGAAAAAGATTCAGAATAGCCTCATGCAGCGTTTCCCAGATCAGGATCCGCCCTCGAAGACGACCATTTACAACATTCTCAAGGCAGCTGATTTGATTACCCCCAAGCCATTGCGCCGACGGGTGGCTGTGTATCCCAAGCCTTTACGCAAGGCAGAAAATCCCAACCAGTTGTTCAGCGCTGATTACAAGGGCCAATACCTGACCGGAGCAGGGATTTGGTGTTATCCGCTGACGATCATGGATCATGCCAGCCGGTTTTTGCTGGCGTGCCAGAGCATGAGCAGCACCAATCTGAAGGAAACCCAGCAAACCTTCGAAAGGGTTTTTCGCGAATACGGCCTGCCAGAGCGTATTCGTACTGACAATGGGATACCGTTTGCCAGCACCAGTCGTGCAGGGCTGTCACAGCTGTCGATTTGGTGGATGAGACTTGGGATCATTCCTGAGAGGATCGAGCCAGGTCGCCCAGATCAGAATGGGCGGCATGAGCGCATGCACCGGACGCTGAAAAGTACATTACCTCACCCGTCGGCAATTGCGTGGGAAGCCCAGCAGCGACACTTTGATCGCTTCCTGCAGCACTACAATTACGAGCGTGGACATGAGGCGCTTGGCCAGAAAACGCCTGCTGCTTGCTATACGCCTTCAACTCGAATGTACCCAGAGACGCTACCGGAAATGATCTATGCGAGTCATATTGAGAGTTACCTGGCCGACAGTAGCGGAATCATCAATCGAGGAGGCATGCGGGTTTATGTTGGCAATCTACTTTGTCACCAGACCATCGGAATGGAGATGATCGGTGATGGGGTATGGAATGTAATCTTCGGTCCTGTGATCTTGGGCCATGTGAATGCGAGAGATGCAAAGAACGGTTATGTCTCAATCAAAGTGTCACCTATGTGAGTGCACTTTTTTGTAACCCATGTGGTTGACCCGTACACTTGCCCCACCACTCGGCACCTCGCCTAGGCTCGGTGTGCCCGAACGCAGGCTTGAATCCGTGGGCCGCCGCAATGGGCCATCCATGGCCCAGTGCGGCTAACCCGGCGTCCTGCCGGGTTACCCACGGATTCAAGCCTGCGTTCGGCCAGCGTGGTTTAACGGGGCGCCTGAGATCAAAAGCAGATCAAGATCAAGATCAAGATCAAGGGCGACTCGCTGCGCATCGTGGTTGCCGACTCGCTTCGCATCGTGGTTACGGTTGGGCGCTGCAGCGTTGTGTAGATACCTATGGCTGTCAGGTGCCAGCGGGTGCATCCGGCACGTGCGGCAGCGGCGTACCCTTGGGCCACAGCATCCAGATCTGTCCCTGTTGCTTCATGTTCCCCGCCAACTCGCCTGCTGCGTCGCCCGTGCCCCAGAACAGGTCTGCCCGCACTTCTCCGGTGATTGCGCCGCCGGTGTCCTGGGCTGCCACGGGCCTTGCGATCGGCGAGCCGTCGGGTTTGGTGGTGGACAACCACAACAAAGTCCCCAGCGGAATCACCTTGCGGTCCACCGCCACGCTGTATCCCGCCGTCAATGGCACATTCAGCGAGCCACGCGGCCCTTCATTGCTGTCGGGGCGGGCGCTGAAGAACACATAGCTGGGGTTGCTCGCCAGCAGTTGCGGGATGCGCTGCGGGTGTGCCTTGGCCCAGGCGCTGATCGCGCCCATGCTCACGTCTTCTTTTTTCAGCTCGCCTTGCTCGATCAGCCAGCGACCGATAGGGCGATAGGGATAACCGTTCTGGTCGCCATAACCCACACGCAGTTGACGCCCATCGGCCAGTTGAATACGCCCGGAGCCCTGAATCTGCAGGAACTGCAGGTCCATCGGGTCGGTCAGCCAGGCTATCGGCTTGGCGCTCGAGCCCTGGTCGTTGATGGTGCCGGCGTCGTCATACGGCTTGAGCACGCGGCCCTCCAGGCGACCGCGCAGGCGTTTGCCCTTGAGTTCCGGGTAGATTGATTCCAGGTTGACGATAATCAGGTCGTCCGGCACGCCATACACCGGCACATGCGCGGTGGCGGTTTCGGTGAGGCTGCCGGGGTAGACCGGCTCGTAGTAGCCGGTGATCAGGCCGTTCGGTGTGTTGTCGGCTGAACGCAGGCCAAATACATCGAGGCGCTCCTTGAGGAACCCGCGAACCGCCACTGCATTTCCCGGTACAGCGGCTGCGGCTGCACAGGTCGCACCCCAGACCGGGTCGGCCTTGAGGCGCTGGCAGGCACTGCGCCAGGATTCGAAGCCTGCCAGCAAATCGCTGTCGGAAACGGACGGCAGCGCCTCCCACGGAGCGCTCACATAAGTGGCGACGGCATGGGGTTGGGTGGCTTCTTCTTTGGCAGGCTCTTTGCCCGCGTCCTTGCCCACGTCGCAGCCGGCCAGCAGCGCGATCATCGGCAGAGCCCACGCCAGGCGGCTCCAGGGTTTCCAATTGACATTCATGCACGTAATTCCTGAAGCGATTGCCCGGGCTTTATCGCGTTGGGCAACCCTTATTATTAATAGGGCTATTGGTCTTTACGGACGAGGCGGGGATACTGACCGCCGTTTTCCGTGACCCTGAGCCTCCATGACTTTTAAACATATGACGGTTGTAGTGCTGGCCTGCCTGGCTTTGTCCGCCTGCGGCGGTGTTGACCCCAACTCGCCCCTGGGCCAGCGCAAGGCGATCTTCAAGCAGATGCTCAAGACCAGTGAAGACCTGGGCGGCATGTTGCGCGGGCGTATCCCTTTCGACGGCGGCCGGTTTGCCGACGGCGCGGTCAAGCTGGACGCGTTGGCCCATCAACCCTGGCAGCACTTCCCAAGCGTACGTGAAGAGGACCACACCAGTGCCAGGGACGAGGTGTGGCAAAAGCAGGCGCAATTCCAGCAACTGGCCCGCGACCTTGAGGCGGCCACCGGTGAATTGGTGATCGCAAGCCAGGTCCAGCCCTATAAGGCCGGCAGCCTTCAACCTGCGGTGCAGAAAGTCGAAGATGCCTGCAGCGCTTGCCATAAGCAGTTCCGGGACCATTGACCGGTTTTACTGGTCGAGTTCTTCCACCGCATCCTGCAACTCCTTGCGCGATTCGGCGAGCTTGTCCTTGCGCTTGTTGATCTTGTCCGCATCGCCTTTTTTCATGGCCTTGTCGAGGTCGGCCTGACGGCGGCTGACTTCGTGCTTGGCATCGAGCACCTTGTTTTCGCGCTCTTTCTTGAGCGATGCGTCAGTGCAGTTGGCGGTGACCTCGCTCAGGGCTTTTTCCAGGCCGGCCTGTTGGGCGCTGTTGCCATGAGCCTTGGCCTGTTCGATCTGGGTACTGATGGCTTGGCGCTTGGCAGCGCAGCCTGTCAGTTGGGGGGCTTCGTCGGCGGCCAACAGCGGCGTGGTCATGAAGCTTGCGGCTGTCAGTAACGCGAGAGGGGCAAGAAATTTCATATAAGGGCTCCAAGGTAGCAATCAGAGGGACGGGCCGGTTTCAAAAACCGTCTATGCCGGCTCCATGTAATATTTCAGCCAATGCCTGTACCTGCGGGTCGCGGAAAAAGGCGCTCAGTTGCGCTGCGCGTCCCGGGCCGATGCCATCAGAGGCCAGCCAGGCTTGGGTGTCTTTGGCGACCAGCGTATGCCAGTCGCCCTCCAGGTTGTTGCGCGCCGCGGGCGGCACCCCCAATGCTTTGAGCCATTGTGCAAAAGGCCGTTTGCGGGCGCTGTGAATACTGTCGAGCACCCGTTCACGGGTGCGTTCGCCGAAGCCATCAATGTTAGCAAGCTCTGCCGCATCCAGGGTTAACCAATCGAGAAAGCCTGCGATTAGACCCGCCTGGATCAATACGTTCCAGGTTTCACGGCCCATATGGGGCAAGGCCAGGCCCTGGTTGCCGCTCAGCCAGGTGAGGCGCGAGAGCAGTTGCTCCTCGCAGCCAGGGTCCAGTTGCCAACAGCTCAAGGCATGGAAGTCGCGAGCATCGGGTACTGGCACTTGCGCTCGGGTCTTGTTGCGCAGGACTACCTCATCGAGCCGGGGAATGACCTGGCCGGCCAGGCTGATGGACACCTGGTCGCCGGGACGGATGTCCAGGCTCTGCCAGTTTTTCAGCGAGCCTGCGCTGACCCGCTTGACTTGCCGATCATCCAGCCACACGGGGTCCAGTTCGAGAATCGGTGTGATACGCCCGGTACGCCCGATCCTGAACTGTACCTTGCGCACCAGCGCCAACGCCTTGGTCACCGGGTACTTCCAGGCCACGGCCCAGTAGGGTGCGCTGGCTTTCCAGCGTTTGGCGGGAGCGTGCGCCGCCTGGTGCAACACCACGCCATCGCTGGCGAACGGCAGTGGATAGTTGTACCAATGCATACGCCAACGGGTGGCATCGCTGATGCTGGCGATGGACTGGCTGTACCGCTGGCCGTCGGTAAACCCCCACCGCGCCAGCGTGGCCAGACGCTCGGTGAAGCTGGCCGGCCCCTCGGGCCAGGCCCACACGAACAGCCCGATCCCGCCTGCCTCGGTGTCGCTCAATTGCCGTCGGTTCATCAAGCCAGCCACTTTACTGCGCGCGTTGAGCCCGCCGTGTGCAGACTGTACGTGGCCGTCGAGGCGCCAGTAGAGCTCGCCTTGCAGTACGGCATCGACGGGCTCCGGCAGTTGCTGGACGATACCCGGGATTCTGCGCGCGGACGCTGACCAGTCGTGACCGAGCAGGCCGTCGCCGCGGCTGATGAGTTGGTGCAATTGGCCTTTGCGATACACCAGGGTCACGGCGACTCCGTCGACCTTGGGTTGAATCCATACGTCCTGTCGGGTGCTGAGCCAGTCACCTACCTCGGACGCGTCAAGCAGCTTCTCCAGGCCGGTATGCGCGACCGGGTGGCGGACTGTGCCACGAGCGCTCGCCAGCGGATTGTCAGCCTTGGGTGTGGGTTGCAGTGCACATTTGCGCCAATGGGCCAGGCGACGCCGGGCCTGGTCGTAGAGTTCATCGCTGATGGGGGATTGGCCCTGTCGGTAGTAGACGTCATCCCACTGGTTGACCTGCCTGGCCAACGTGTCGATTTGTGATCGGGCATCATCGGGGCAGTCTTCGGCCCAGGCCCAGCACGGTAGAAAGCTGATCAGAAAAACCATCAACAAGCGCATCGTGAGCATCCTTGCTCGGAAAGGGTGTTCAGCCTAAGTGATCCGCACGGCCACAAAAAAGCCCCGACCGAGCGGGGCTTTTTACCGGGTGTTTCTGCTTGCCTGAACAGGCTGCACAACGCGTCCGGCGCGTCGTTGTTATCAGTCTCGGCGCCCTGCTTTTACTGGCCCGCGTCGACTTCGGCCTCGGTTTCAACGATTTTGTTGCAACCTTTGAAAAAACCAAAGCCCCGCCGGGCGAACCCGGCGGGGCTTTGGCAGCCGCGAGCGATTACAGACCGGCAGCGGTCCGCAGGTCGTTGGCGCGGTCGGTTTTTTCCCAGGTAAAGGTGGTGAAGGTGTCGTCGCCAACAGTCTTCTGCGCAGGGGTACGACCAAAGTGGCCGTAGGCTGCGGTTTCCTTGTACATCGGGTGCAGCAGGTCGAGCATGGTGGTGATCGCGTAAGGGCGCAGGTCGAAAATCTCACGCACCAACTTGACGATCTTGTCATCGCTGATCTTGCCGGTACCGAAGGTATTCAGCGAGATCGAAGTAGGCTGGGCTACGCCAATGGCGTAGGACACCTGGATCTCGCAACGCTCGGCGAGGCCTGCGGCGACGATGTTCTTGGCCACGTAGCGACCGGCGTAAGCGGCGGAACGGTCAACCTTGGAAGGGTCTTTGCCCGAAAACGCACCGCCGCCGTGGCGGGCCATGCCGCCGTAGCTGTCGACGATGATCTTGCGACCGGTCAGGCCGCAGTCGCCCACCGGGCCACCGATGATGAACTGGCCGGTCGGGTTGATATGAAACTGGGTATCCTTGGTCAGCAGTTCGGCCGGCAGCACGTGCTTGACGATCAGCTCCATTACGCCTTCGCGCAGGTCTTTGTAGGACACGTCCGGGTTGTGCTGGGTGGACAGTACGACGGCGTCGATACCGACCACCTTGCCGCCGTCGTAGCGGCAGGTTACCTGGGATTTGGCATCCGGGCGCAGCCACGGCAGCAGCCCGGATTTGCGCGCTTCGGCCTGGCGCTGGACCAGCTGGTGGGAGAAGGTGATCGGCGCGGGCATCAGCACGTCGGTTTCGTTGCTGGCGTAGCCGAACATCAGGCCCTGATCGCCCGCGCCCTGATCTTCAGGCTTGGCGCGGTCGACGCCCTGGTTGATGTCGGGGGACTGCTTGCCGATGATGTTCATCACGCCGCAGGTCGCGCCGTCGAAGCCGACATCGGAGCTGGTGTAGCCGATGTCGGTGATCACGTCACGCACGATCTGTTCCAGGTCGACCCAGGCCGTGGTGGTGACTTCGCCGGCGATGATCGCCACGCCCGTTTTCACCAGAGTCTCGCACGCCACACGGGCGAACTTGTCTTCAGCAATGATGGCGTCCAGCACCGCGTCAGAAATCTGGTCGGCGATTTTGTCCGGATGCCCTTCAGACACGGACTCGGAGGTGAAAAGGGAGTATTCGCTCATCTCGATGTTTTCCTGATATTTACCGATGGTGAGTGTCGCCAGCCGGTCGCTGAAAATGGCGGACCTGAATCTGGAAACCATTACGTAAACCTACATAGAGGCTTTCCCCGGGAACGAGTCCCGCAGCGGTGGCCCAACGGGCCAGATCGTCCTGTTCAAAACCCAGCCAGAGATCACCGCAGGCCTCCTTGGCCCAATTCTGGTTGTGGCTGCATAAATCCGTCACCAGCAGGCTGCCGCCGGGGTGCAACAACCCGGCCATTTGCTTGAGCGCGTCAGCCGGGGCGGCGAAATGGTGCAAGACCATGTTCAGCACCACGCAATCGGCCTGCAGGTTGGTGTCACTCAGGGCGTCGGCCAGTTGCAGACTGACATTGGCCAACGCTTCGCGCTCACACAACTGGCGGGCCAGTTCGAGCATCGCCGGGCTGTTGTCCAGTGCCGTCACCTGCCCGAAGCGTCGTGCCAGATCCGGCAGAAAACCGCCGTCGCCAGGGCCCACTTCCAATGCCGTGGCCTTATCGCTGAAGCTCAGCTTGTCCAACAGCGCCAGCACGCTTTCGCGGTACTGGGGCAATCCGGCGATCAGGTCCTGCTGGGCGCGAAACTTGTCGGCGACCCGGGAGAAAAAGTCCTGGCTGGCGGCAGCGCGTTGCCCGTGCACCTGGGCGATCCGTGCTTGCACATCGTCGGGCAGGCCCAGGTTGTCGACTTCTTCGAGCAGCGCCGCGTGCAACTTGCCGCCGAGCAACTCGGTGTGGGGCAGGGCGCGGCGGTAAAAAATCGCATTGCCTTCGCGGCGGGTTGCCACCAGGTCGGCCTGGGCCAGTACCTTCAGATGATGGCTCATGCCGGACTGGCCGATAGCGAAGATCTGCGCCAGTTCCAGTACGCCGAACGAATCATTGGCCAGTGCGCGCAACACGTTCAAGCGCAACGGATCACCCGCAGCCTTGCAAAGGGCTGCCAGTTCATCGCCGTCGGCGGGAAGCAGGGAGGGCACGGGTAGGTTCATAAGGCCAGCAGTCTAGTGATGGGTGGTAATCGCTGCAAGGTCAATATCAAAAAGTTTTGATATTGATCGATAAGTGGCAGTTATAAGCACCCGCTATTGCCTTTAGACGAACCCGCACCGGAATTCTGCAGGGGATCGGCGCGCAAACCGCAGGAAAAACCTGCTCAAGTGACTATCTGTCATTGCCCGCAGGCGGTGGCTGAGGGAAAATGCCGGTCCTTTTTTCCGTTTCCTTATTCAAGCCCCCAGGAGATCAGCGATGCCCAGCCGTCGTGAGCGTGCCAACGCCATTCGTGCCCTCAGCATGGATGCCGTGCAAAAAGCCAACAGCGGCCATCCCGGTGCCCCGATGGGCATGGCGGATATCGCCGAGGTACTTTGGCGTGACTACCTGAAACACAACCCGAGCAACCCGTCGTTCGCCGACCGTGACCGCTTCGTGCTGTCCAACGGCCATGGCTCGATGCTGATCTATTCGCTGCTGCACCTGACCGGCTATGACGTCACCCTCGACGATCTGAAAAGCTTCCGTCAGCTGCACAGCCGCACCCCCGGCCACCCGGAATTCGGCTACACCCCAGGCGTCGAGACCACGACCGGTCCCCTGGGCCAGGGCCTGGCCAACGCTGTCGGCTTCGCGCTGGCGGAAAAAGTCCTGGGCGCGCAGTTCAACCGCCCTGGTCACGACATCGTCGACCACCACACCTACGTGTTCCTCGGTGATGGCTGCATGATGGAAGGCATTTCCCACGAAGTCGCCTCCCTGGCCGGCACGCTGGGCCTGGGCAAGCTGATCGCCTTCTACGATGACAACGGCATCTCCATCGACGGCGAAGTCGAAGGCTGGTTCACCGATGACACGCCAAAGCGTTTCGAAGCCTACAACTGGCAGGTGATCCGCAACGTCGACGGCCACGATCCTGAAGAAATCAAGACCGCCATCGACACCGCCCGCAAGAGCGCGCAGCCGACCCTGATCTGCTGCAAGACCACCATCGGTTTCGGTTCGCCGAACAAGCAAGGCAAGGAAGACTGCCACGGCGCCCCACTGGGTGACGCGGAAATCGCCCTGACCCGTGAAGCGCTGAAGTGGAACCACGGCCCGTTTGAAATCCCGGCCGACATCTACGCCGAGTGGGACGCCAAGGAAAAAGGCCTGGCCGCCGAAGCCGAGTGGGATCAGCGTTTCGCTGCCTACTCCGCCCAATTCCCTGAGCTTGCCAATGAACTGGTACGCCGCCTGGCCGGTGACCTGCCTGCCGATTTCTCGGAAAAAGCCTCGGCCTACATCGCCGAAGTCGCGGCCAAGGGCGAGACCATCGCCAGCCGTAAAGCCAGCCAGAACACCCTGAACGCCTTCGGCCCGCTGCTGCCTGAGTTCCTCGGCGGTTCGGCCGATCTGGCCGGTTCCAACCTGACCCTGTGGAAAGGTTGCAAAGGCGTGTCGGCTGAAGACGCCAGCGGCAACTACATGTACTACGGCGTGCGTGAGTTCGGCATGAGCGCCATCATGAACGGCGTATCCCTGCACGGTGGCCTGGTGCCGTACGGCGCAACCTTCCTGATGTTCATGGAATACGCGCGTAATGCCGTACGTATGGCTGCGCTGATGAAGAAGCGTGTGATCCATGTGTACACCCACGACTCCATCGGCCTGGGTGAAGACGGCCCGACGCACCAGCCGGTCGAGCAATTGACCAGCCTGCGCACCACGCCGAACCTGGATTGCTGGCGCCCCGCCGACGCGGTGGAATCCGCCGTCGCCTGGAAGCACGCCATCGAGCGCAAGGATGGCCCTTCGGCGCTGATCTTCTCGCGTCAGAACCTGCAGCACCAGGTGCGTACCGACGCGCAGATCGCCGACATCAGCCGTGGCGGCTACGTGCTCAAGGACTGCATCGGCGAGCCGGAGCTGATCCTGATCTCCACCGGTTCCGAAGTGGGCCTGACCGTCCAGGCGTACGACAAGCTGACCGCGCAAGGCCGCAACGTGCGCGTTGTGTCCATGCCATGCACCAGCGTGTTCGAAGCCCAGGACGCCGGCTACAAGCAATCGGTGCTGCCGTTGCAGGTCAGCGCGCGTATCGCCATCGAAGCGGCTCACGCTGACTACTGGTACAAGTACGTGGGCCTGGAAGGTCGCGTGATCGGCATGACCACCTACGGTGAGTCGGCGCCGGCGCCAGCGTTGTTCGAAGAGTTCGGTTTCACCCTGGAAAACATCCTGGGCCAGGCTGAAGAACTGCTGGAAGACTAAGTCAGTCTGCGTTGTCTGCCCTGGCGCCATCGCGGGC
This sequence comes from Pseudomonas sp. 37 R 15, assembly GCF_900004865.1. NCBI lineage: Bacteria > Pseudomonadati > Pseudomonadota > Gammaproteobacteria > Pseudomonadales > Pseudomonadaceae > Pseudomonas > Pseudomonas sp. 37 R 15. The sequence continues at coordinate 10,247 of NZ_CVTV01000011.1, forward strand.
AAGCCCACTCCCACCTTTGGATTGCGGTCCAATGTGGGAGGGGGCTTGCCCGCGATGGCGTCAGAACATTCAACACCGAACTAACCTTGATCGAGAACCCCATGCCCCAACTGCGTCCCTACAAAGTTGCACTCAACGGCTACGGCCGCATTGGTCGTTGCGTCTTGCGTGCGCTGTTCGAGCGAGGGGCGGCGGCCGGGTTTGAAATTGTCGCGATCAACGATCTGGCCGACATGGCCAGCATCGAATACCTGACACGCTTTGACTCCACCCACGGCCGCTTCCCCGGCGAAGTGCGGGTCGATGGCGATTGTCTGCATATCAACGGCGACTGCGTAAAAGTCCTGCGCAGTGCCACCCCCGAGGGCATCGACTGGGCGGCGTTGGGCGTCGACCTGGTGTTGGAATGCTCCGGTGCCTACCACACCCGTGCCGATGGCCAGCGTTTTCTCGACGCTGGCGCACCGCGTGTGCTGTTTTCCCAGCCGATGGCCAGCGAGGCGGATGTGGACGCCACCATCGTCTACGGCATCAACCAGGATTGCCTGACCGGTGCTGAGCTGCTGGTGTCCAACGCCTCGTGCACCACCAACTGCAGCGTGCCGTTGTTGCGCCTGCTGGATCAGGCGATCGGCCTGGATTACGTGTCGATCACCACGATTCACTCGGCGATGAACGACCAGCCGGTAATCGACGCCTATCATCATGAAGACCTGCGCCGTACGCGTTCGGCATTTCAGTCGGTGATTCCGGTGTCCACCGGCCTGGCCCGCGGCATCGAGCGACTGTTGCCGGAACTTGCCGGACGAATCCAGGCCAAAGCCGTACGGGTGCCGACGGTGAATGTGTCTTGCCTGGATATCACCATGCAAACCGTCAGCGACACCGATGCGACAGAGGTCAACCGGATCCTGCGCGACGCCGCCAGCAGCGGCCCGCTCAAAGGCTTGCTGGCCTACACCGAATTGCCCCATGCCAGTTGCGATTTCAACCATGATCCGCATTCGGCGATTGTCGATGCCAGCCAGACCCGCGTTTCCGGCCCGAGGCTGGTGAACATACTGGCCTGGTTCGATAACGAATGGGGCTTTGCCAACCGAATGCTCGACGTTGCAGAACATTATCTGCAAGTGGCCTCCAAACAACCTCAACAGTAACTCAGGAACTGCGACCCATGACCGTGTTGAAGATGACCGACCTCGATCTGCAAGGTAAGCGCGTACTGATTCGCGAAGACCTCAACGTCCCAGTCAAGGACGGTGTTGTCACCAGCGATGCGCGAATCCTGGCCTCGCTGCCGACCATCAAGCTGGCCCTGGAAAAAGGCGCGGCCGTGATGGTCTGCTCCCACCTGGGCCGCCCGACCGAAGGTGAATTTTCCGCCGAAAACAGCCTCAAGCCGGTCGCCGAGTACCTGAGCAAGGCCCTGGGCCGTGACGTGCCGTTGGTCGCAGATTACCTGGGTGGCGTGGACGTGAAAGCTGGCGACATCGTGCTGTTTGAAAACGTGCGCTTCAACAAGGGCGAGAAAAAGAACAGCGACGAACTGGCCCAGCAGTACGCAGCCTTGTGCGACGTGTTCGTGATGGACGCTTTCGGCACCGCCCACCGCGCCGAAGGCTCGACCCACGGCGTGGCCAAGTTCGCCAAGGTCGCCGCGGCCGGCCCGCTGCTGGCCGCTGAGCTGGACGCGTTGGGCAAGGCCCTGGGCGCTCCGGCGCAACCGATGGCCGCCATCGTCGCGGGTTCCAAGGTCTCCACCAAGTTGGACGTGCTCAACAGCCTCAGCCAGATCTGCAACCAGTTGATCGTCGGCGGCGGCATTGCCAACACCTTCCTGGCTGCAGCGGGTCACCCGGTGGGCAAGTCGCTGTACGAGCCGGACCTGCTGGACACCGCCCGTGCCATCGCCGCCAAAGTCAGCGTGCCGCTGCCGGTGGACGTGGTGGTCGCCAAGGAATTCGCTGAAAGCGCTGAGGCGACCGTCAAGCTGATCGCTGACGTGGCCGACGACGACATGATCCTGGACATCGGCCCGCAAACCGCAGCCAACTTCGCTGAACTGTTGAAAGCCTCCCAGACCATCCTGTGGAATGGCCCGGTCGGCGTATTCGAGTTCGATCAGTTTGGCAACGGTACCAAGGTGCTGGCCAAAGCCATCGCGCAAAGCTCCGCATTTTCCATCGCCGGCGGCGGCGATACCCTGGCGGCCATCGATAAATATGGCGTTGCTGAGCAGATCTCCTACATTTCTACCGGTGGCGGCGCGTTCCTCGAGTTCGTCGAGGGCAAGGTACTGCCGGCCGTGGAAGTGCTGGAAACCCGGGCCAAGGGTTAAGGCGCGCGTGATCAGGAAAAGGAGCGTTCCCATGGTCAAGTCGTTGGCACTGGTGATCGCAGCGGGCCTGTTGGCCGGCTGCGGCAGCACGCCAAGTGCGGCGCCGGAGGCGGATAAGGCCTCGGCACCGCTTAAAAAAAGCTGCTACCAGGCTGACTGGCAAGCCGAGACCATGCCGGTGATCAACAAGCGCATCGGCAACGAACGGCTGGAGAAATACGACTCCGCGCCCAACGGTCAGGAACAGGGTTGCCCTTAACGGGTCTGATCCACTAACCCACAGCAATGGTGGCCCCAGGTCGCCCTGCGAGGATTGGCAATGAAAGGCGTTTTCGCCCTGGTAACCCTGGCGCTGTTGGCCGGTTGCAGCAGCATGAGCATGTTCGACAAGGCAGAGCCTGCCGACACGTGGACCACCTGGACCTGCGACAGCAAGGCCGAGGTCAACTGGCGCTTTGCCAATGCGGCCCGTTCCGAAGTGGATGTACGCCTTGGCGGTTCGGATCAGGTCTACCGCCTCAAGCAGGACGTGGCGGCATCGGGCGTGCTGTACAGCGATGGCCAACTGGCCTTTCACACCAAGGGTGAGGAAGGCCTGGTGTACTGGGTGGCCACGGATGACCTGATTGGGCGCGGCTGCAAGGCCAACTGAGATCTGTCATGAGATGAGATCCAAATGTGGGAGGGGGCTTGCCCCCGATTGCGGTGTGTCAGTCAGCACTTGGGCGTCAGGCTGACCGCTATCGGGAGCAAGCCCCCTCCCACATTGATTCGGTTTCAACTTGGAATTTGAGTCGGCTACACCAGCAATAACGATTCAGCAGCACAAGGCTCAACCCCTTGATCTGCAATAACTTGAATAGCAGCCGCCGCTACGGCAGGCTTGCACGATTAACGACCCTCGACCGGGAGAGACAACACAATGGCACTTATCAGCATGCGTCAAATGCTGGACCACGCAGCCGAGTTCGGCTACGGCGTTCCAGCCTTTAACGTCAACAACCTTGAGCAGATGCGCGCCATCATGGAAGCCGCTGACAAGACCGACTCCCCCGTGATCGTCCAGGCTTCGGCCGGTGCCCGCAAATACGCTGGCGCGCCGTTCCTGCGCCACCTGATCCTTGCCGCCATCGAAGAATTCCCGCACATCCCGGTGTGCATGCACCAGGACCACGGCACCAGCCCTGACGTGTGCCAGCGCTCCATCCAACTGGGCTTCAGCTCGGTGATGATGGACGGCTCCCTGGGTGAAGACGGCAAGACCCCAACCGATTACGAGTACAACGTACGCGTGACCCAGCAAACCGTGGCCATGGCTCACGCCTGCGGCGTGTCGGTTGAAGGCGAACTGGGCTGCCTGGGCTCCCTGGAAACCGGCATGGCCGGTGAAGAAGACGGCATCGGCGCCGAAGGCGTGCTGGATCACAGCCAGATGCTGACCGACCCGGAAGAAGCGGCCGACTTCGTCAAGAAGACCCAGGTCGACGCCCTGGCCATCGCCATCGGCACCAGCCACGGCGCCTACAAGTTCACCAAGCCGCCTACCGGCGACGTGTTGGCGATTGATCGCATCAAGGAAATTCACAAACGCATCCCCAACACCCACCTGGTGATGCACGGCTCTTCCTCGGTACCGCAAGAGTGGCTGGCGATCATCAACCAGTACGGCGGCGACATCAAGGAAACCTACGGCGTACCGGTTGAAGAAATCGTCGAAGGCATCAAGTACGGCGTGCGCAAGGTCAACATCGACACCGACCTGCGCCTGGCCTCCACCGGTGCGATGCGTCGCCTGATGGCCACCAACCCGAGCGAATTTGACCCGCGTAAATTCTTCGGTGCCACCGTGACCGCCATGCGTGACGTATGTATTGCTCGCTACGAAGCGTTCGGTACTGCCGGTAATGCTTCGAAGATCAAACCGATCTCGTTGGAAGCGATGTACCAGCGGTATTTGAAAGGTGAGTTGAACGCCAAGGTCAACTGAGCCTCAGGCGTTTAAAAAGAAGCCCGCAGCGATGCGGGCTTTTTTTTGCCTTGGTTTTGATCAGGCGGCGTGGGGCGTATCGAAACCACGGTGTTCGATCACGCGGAACACATCACTGACATCCTGCACCAGAATGCGCGCGGTATTGGCCACATGGTTCAGGTCGCGCTCGGCGAAGTCCGGCAAGCTGGAGCAGGCCATGAGGTTGAGGTGTTCGAGGGCAGCGTTGAGGCGTTCGCGCAGGCAGGCGTGGAGGTCTAGCAGGGGGGCGTTGCTGTCGATCAAGAGAACGGGCGAATCGGTCGCGGACTCAGTGCAGGGATAAAAACGGCGGGGCGGAAGTTGGTTGTTCATGGCAAATCCTTAACTCGAAAGAAGAATAGCCACCGTTTGCTGCGAAACAAATTGGGTGGCAGCTGTACGCGGGTTCGCAGACCGAGGAGTTAAGACCCGGCAGACCCGAAGGTCTCCCACGCACAGCCGCCATAACAAAGACGACCTTCGGCTGGGAGCCTGGGCTGTTTTTGACGGGTGCGGAATTAACTCTGTAGGGCTGCGAAACCCTGTCACCGATCAATGCCAGCGACGGAGCGAACTATAAGCGGCCATCTGTCTGGCCGCAACGGTGCTGTAGGACGAACACCAGCCCCTCAGGCCAGGCAGGACAACTGTGGGAGGGGGCTTGCCCCCGATTGCGGTGTGTCAGCATGCACAGTCGGCGGCTGGCCCTCCGCTATCGGGGGCAAGCCCCCTCCCACAGGTGGACTGCAGTGGGTTCAAGGGCTGGGAACGGTCCCTGGGTTTATCGGACCTTGCCTACATAAGCTGGGCCGATCCGTTTTACTCGTGATCAATATCCAACTTGGCAAACGTCACCCGTGCGCCTTCCTTGCTGTCCCCGCTGTTGTCCTGCACATAGACCCCCGCCTTGAAGTACAGCGGTTTGTCGCCCCAGGCAGCGCCGATGCGATCATTCCACTCGCTGTCGGCCGCGTTCACGCTGAGCAACCCGGCCTTGTTGAGATTGATCACATAGGTAAAGCTCTTCTCCAGGGGTACGTTGGAGGCGACCGTGATAACCCTGCTTTCGGATTCATCCGGGCGCATGCGCACTTTGGCGACGATGTTGCCGGTCTGGGTTTTTTCCTTGAATTGGTACTCCAGCTTGATCAGTGGTTTCTGGCTGTCATAGGCATGGATCTGGCCGATCACGACCTTGCCGCTGGACGGCACCTGGTTGACGGTGAGCGTGGCGCGCAGGAAGTTGTCGGCCTCGGGGTAGGTCCAGTTGCGCAGGCGCCCGTCGGCGTAGGTTTCGCGCAGTTCGCTGCGCGGGTAGATGGCGTTTTCGGTGCGGGTGCCGGTAACGGGAGTCCAGAACTGCACATCGCTGCCTTCGGCCTGGAAGTACTGGTCATTGAAGCCGCTGAGCAGCTTCGGGGTTTCGATGGTCGTGGGCGGGGAGCCGACCGGAATGCTCAGGTTCCAGGTGGAAAGGTCGATCATGGTGTTGGCCTTTTGACGAGGGGTGAACGCTTTAGCCCGAGGGCTGCACAGGTTCTTTATAGGTGGTGTTAACCAAGTTGTTAAACACTGGCTGGCAATTTATTGGCGTCAGAGGAATGCCAAAAAGCCATGTTGCCCACGGTACGCGGGCTGCAGGGCCTTACCGTTAGTCGGCTTCCCGGGCTTTGGTGCGATGATGGCATCGACGTGACTTCTGCTTTTTTATAACCGGGGCTAGAGTGAGGCCTCATTATTTGTCCGGTTTTAAGTACCCGAAGTGACCGGTGCAGTTCCTTAAGGAAGAGACGTAGCATGGATTGCGCTCCAAACCTCGGCGACGGTCATTCAGTTCTCCTGGTGGTCGATGACTACCCGGAAAATCTTCTCAGCATCTGTGCCGTGTTGCAGCGCGAAGACTGGCAGGTGATTACCGCAACTTCCGGTTTGCAAGCCCTGGAATTGCTGCTGGTGCATGACGTCGATCTGGTGTTGCTGGACGTGCGGATGCCCGGTATGGATGGCTTCGAGGTGGCGCGCCTGATGCGCGGCAGCCAGCGCACGAGCATGACGCCGATCATCTTTCTGTCGGCCGATGCGCAGTCTCACGACGCGGTGCTCCAGGGCTATGCCAGCGGTGCGATCGACTACCTGTTCAAGCCCTTCGACCCGCATGTGCTCAAGCCCAAAGTGCAGGCGCTGCTGGAACATCAGCGTAATCGCCGTGCCCTGCAGCGCTTGAGCCATGACCTGGAGGTCGCCCGCGCCTTCAATGCCTCGGTATTGGACAACGCCGCCGAAGGGATTCTGGTGGTGGGCGAGGGCAGTGTGATCCAGTACGCCAACCCGGCTATCTCCAGGCTGCTCAATGCCACGATGGCCGAGTTGCAGGGCGAGAGTTTCCTGAGTTTCCTGCAAAAGCCCCATGTGCCGGCCTGGTTGGGGTTCCCGATGTACGAGGCCTACTGCAAAGGCCAAACGTGGCGCTTGCACGACGCCATTTTGCGCACCAGTCGCGGGCAACAGGTGCCGGTGGCGTTGTCCTGCGCACCCTTGCCCGCAGAGCAGAAGGCAATGGTCGTGACGGTGCTGGACATGTCCGAGGTGCGCCACCTGCACCAGCAGTTGGAGTTCCAGGCGGTGACTGACCCGTTGACCGGGCTGCTCAATCGTCGAGGCTTCTACCAGACGGTGGAGAACATGTTGTCGCGCAGCGAGCGCAATGAGCAGTCGCTGGTGTTGCTGTACCTGGACCTGGATGGCTTCAAGCGAGTCAATGACACCCTGGGCCACGACGCCGGTGATCGCGTGCTGCGCTGGGTTTCCGAGCAGATGCAGGCGTGCTTGCGCTCCTACGACATTCTTGGGCGCATGGGCGGGGATGAGTTCACGGCATTGCTGGAGCTGGAATTCCCGGAGCAGGCGGCGAAAATTGCGGAAAAACTGATCGAAAGGGTGTCTGTGTGCCAGCAGGTCGACGGTCTGGAAGTGATGCTCGGCGTCAGCATCGGTATCGCGACCTTTCCGGACTGCGGCTCGGACCTGAGCGGCCTGTTGCGCGCGGCGGACGTCGCCATGTACGAAGCCAAGCGCGCTGGTCGTCAGCAATATCGCTATTACGACCAGGAAATGAACGGTCGAGCCCGCTCACGGCTGATGCTTGAAGACAGTGTGCGCACCGCGATTCAAAACAAGGATTTTGTCCTGGTGTACCAGCCTCAGGTGTCGCTGGTGGATGGGCGCTTGCGGGGTGTCGAGGCACTGCTGCGCTGGCAGCACCCGAGCGTCGGTGACGTGCCGCCGGGTTTGTTCCTGCCCTTGCTGGAAGAGGCGCGGCTGATCAGCCAGTTGAGCAGCTGGATTTACCAGCAGGTCGCCGCCCAGTGCCAGGTCTGGCAAGCGTCTTTCGATGATGAGCTGGTGTTGAGCGTGAGCCTGAGCAGCAGCCAGTTCAATACGCCTAACCTGGTCAGCCAACTGCGGCAGGTCCTCGAACGTCACGGTTTGCACGGGCGGCAACTGGAGGTGGAAATCAGTGAGGACTGCCTGATGAGTAACCTTGAGGAATCGACCAAGCAACTCAAATTGTTGCGTGAGCTTGGGGTGCGTATCGCCCTGGATGACTTTGGCGCGGGTCGCTGTTCCCTGGCCCATCTGCGCGACCTGGCGTTCGACACCCTCAAGCTTGACCCGCAATTGGTGGCCCGTTTGCCAGGCTCTGCGCGGGACGCTGCAATGGCGCGCAGCATCATCGAGCTGTGCGGGCATTTTGAGGTGCTGGTGATCGCCGAAGGCGTGGAAACCCTTGAGCAGGCGCAGTGGCTCAAGGCCAATGGTTGTTCATTCATCCAGGGCACCTGGGCGGCGGCGCCGCTGATGGCCGAGGACGTTGTCGGTTGGTCGCACCCTCACGCGCTGTGAATTCGCTACACTGGCGGCCGTCCGAATCACATTGCAGCCCCCATGACCGCGTTGAAATACCTTCAGGCCTATCCCGCCTTCCTTCAGGAACACGTGCGCCAATTGATCGCCAAGGACCAGTTGGGCGCCTACCTGGAGCAGCGGTACCCCGAGCGCCATGGCGTGCAGAGCGACAAGGCCCTGTATAGCTACGCCCTGGCCTTGAAGCAGGAACATCTGCGCAATGCACCGTCGATCGACAAGGTGCTGTTCGATAACCGCCTGGACCTGACCCACCGCGCCCTGGGTTTGCACACCACGATTTCCCGGGTGCAGGGCGGCAATCTGAAGTCCAAGAAAGAGATCCGCATCGCCTCGCTGTTCAAGGAGGCGGCCCCCGAGTTTCTGCGCATGATCGTGGTGCATGAACTGGCGCACTTCAAGGAATCGGACCACAACAAGGCGTTCTATAAACTCTGTGAACACATGATGCCGGGCTACCATCAGGTGGAATTCGACCTGCGGGTGTACCTCACCTGGCGCGATTTGCAGGGCAAGCCCCAAGCACAAGGCGATTGACCATGGATGTGAGCAAGACCAAGAGCAGCTTTTACCGTCGCCTGTATGTGGCGTACCTGATCGACAGCGGGCTGGCCAGCAGCGTCCCGGCGCTGACTGAAGCGACCGGTATGCCCCGGCGCACGGCGCAGGACACGATTGCGGCGTTGGCTGACCTGGATATTGTGTGTGAGTTCGAGCAGGAAGAGGGTGCGCGCAATCACGCCGGGGGTTATCGGATTCGTGAGTGGGGGGCGATTGATCGGGGGTGGATCGAGGCCAATCTTGCGGCGATCAAGCAGGTGTTGGGTTATCCCTGAGGCAGGGGCTGGCTGGACTGGCGACATCGGGGGCAAGCCCCCTCCCACATTTTGACGGTGTTCACAAATCAACAGTGCGGGAGGGGGCTTGCCCCCGATGAGGCCCTCAAGCCCGGCGCATACCAATATGTGGAATATCGTCCTCCAGATATTCCTCACCCTCCACCACAAACCCATACCGCCCGTAATACCCCTGCAAATGCGCCTGGGCCGACAAAAATACCGGCGTGTCCGGCCAAATTTTTTCAACCTGCCCAAGTGCCTCGATCATCATCAAATGCCCCAGCCCGGTGCCGCGCGCCGACGGCGCAACGATCACCCGGCCAATCACCACATCGCCGCCCTGTGACTCCGGGTCCAGCAGCCGCAGATAGGCCACCAGCTCATCCTCTTTCCAGGCCATCAGGTGGCGGGTATCGCCGGACAGGTCCTGCCCGTCGATGTCCTGGTAAACACACTGTTGCTCAACCACGAACACCTCGCTGCGCAGGCGCAGGATGGCGTACAGCTGTTCCTTGCCCAGATCGTCGTGATGCTTGCAGACCCAATCAACCGTCATGATGTGCGCTCTTGTCGAAGGCTTGGCAGGGATAGTAAGTGCGATGGGCGCGGCTGTCCAAAAGCGGCCATTTTGTGAATGGCGTCAATTTGCCATCATTCAGTGCATGCATGCCTGACTTCTTTGTGTAATAAGCAATGCAGGCTCATTGATGAGCTACTGTTATCAGGCCATCGCCTGCCCGCCAAGGATTTTAAGCATGCCGCGATTGTCTCGTGCCGTTGCTTTGATTGCAGTGTTGTTGCTGGCTCAACCGGTATTGGCGCAGCGTTTGCGCCTGGTGGCGGACGGTTGGCCTCCGTTTACCGATGTCACGCTGGTCAACGGTGGGCTGGCTACGGATATTGTCAGCACCGCGCTGGCTCGGGCCGGGTACGCGAGTGATTTTGAGCAGGTGCCTTGGGCGCGCGCGCTCAAGGGGATAGGCGATGGGCGCTACGATGTGCTGATCAACGCCTGGTACAACGATGACCGCACGCAGTTGGGTGAGTTTTCCGCGCAATATCTGGTCAACCGTGTGCGCTTTATCAAGCGCCGCGACGACCCTGTCGATTATCAGGACTTGCAACAGTTGCACGGCGAAAGCATCGCCGTGGTGCGTGGTTACGCCTATTCGGCGGCGTTCGACCAGGATGCGCAGTTACAGAAAGTGCCGGTGCATAACTTTGCCATGGCCGTGCGGATGCTGGCGGCAAAACGTGTGCGCCTGACCGTGGAGGATGAGTTCGTGGCGCGCTACTACCTGGCACGCGAGTCGCCCAGGGTGCGCAGCGCCGTGGAATTCATGGGCGAGCCGCTGAGCGAGAACAGCCTGCATATCCTGGTCAGCCTGAAGAACCCCGAGCATGCGCAGATCGTGGCCGGCTTTGATCGGGAGATCGCCAGGATGAAGGCGGATGGCAGTTATGCGAAGTTGATGAGGGCCCATGGGATGTAGCGCCTGTGCGGGCCTCATCGGGGGCAAGCCCCCTCCCACATTTGACTGTGTTCACCACTCAAAAGTGTGGGAGGGGGCTTGCCCCCGATAGCGGTTTAAGCGGCGCGGGTATCTTTGATCAGGTGCGTCGCCAACGTACGCAACGGCCCCAACTGCCGACAAATCAAGGCCAATTGCGTCTGCACCAGGCGCTGCCCCTCGTCGATCTCATCCGGCATCTGCTCAAGCTGCGCGGCCATTGCTTCCTCGTCATCGCTCTGGATCGCAATCGGCTGTTTGTTCGCCAACCCCGTGGCTATCTCATCAATGCTCGCCGCCAGGCTGTTGCCCGCGCCTTCGATCAACTGCTGGCGCACGTCGGCCGGCAGTTGGGTGTCGCGATGCGCGCCAAGGCCCGACAAATAGCTGAGCAGGGTGTGCGACAGCACCAGGAAGCGGAAGCCTACGTCGGCCTCCTTACGAAAGTGCCCAGGCTCCATCAGCATATTCGCCAGGGTGGTGGACAGCGCCGCATCGGCGTTGTGTGCGTTGCGACGGGCCAGGCGGTAAGCCAGGTCGTCGCTCTTGCCGGCGGCGTATTGCTGCATGATCTGGCGCAGGTAGATGCTGTTGCAGGTCAGGGTGTTGGCCAGCACTTTGTTCAGGCGTCGGCCTTGCCAGTCCGGCAGGAACAGGAACACCGCCAGGCCCGCGATCAGGCTGCCGAGCAAGGTATCGAACAGGCGTGGCAGGAACAGTCCGTAGCCATCGCCCACCTGGTTGAAACAGAACAGCACCATCAGGGTGATCGCCGCCGTGGCCAGGGTGTAGCGCGTGGTGCGGTTGATAAAGAACACCAGGCCGGCGGCGATGGCGAACATTGACTGCACCACCGGGCTCGGGAACAGGTCGAACAGCGCCCAGGCCACGGTCAGGCCGATGGCGGTGCCGATGATCCGCTGGCCGAGCTTGCGGCGCGTCGCACCGTAGTTGGGTTGGCAGACAAACAGCGTGGTGAGGATGATCCAGTAACCCTGGGAGGCGTGGATGGCATGCAGGGTGGCGTAGCCGACGGTCAATGCCAGGGACAGGCGCAAGGCATGGCGAAACAGCAGCGAGGTGGGCGTGAGCTGGGTGCGCAGGCGCGTCCACATTTCCTTGAGGTTGCGTGGGGCGCGGTCCAGCAGGTTGCTGTCGGTGGCGTCGGCCAGGGCGTCGGGGTTGCTTGCGTCGCCGAGCAGACGGTCGAGGGTCGACAGGTTGGCGGCCAGGGCGCGCAACGAGCGCAGCAAGCCGCGCCAGGCCGGGTTGCTCTGGATGCGCAGGTGTTCCAGGGAGGCGTTCAAATCGCCCAGGGCTTCGGCAAAACTGTCGTCATAAATAAACGGCTGGCGCAGTTGGATCGACTCGGCCAGGGCCTGGCAGGCCTTGCCTTGCTGGCGCAGCAGGCGCTGGCAGCGGAACAGCACGTCGCTGTGGAAAAACGCTTCGGCCAGCGCGTTATAAGGGTAGTGGGAGGAACTGGCGCGCTCGTGGATGTCCTGGGCCAGGAAGTACAGCTTCAGGTAGCGGCTGACCTTCGAGCCCGGCCGGCCATTGCCGACGCGGTGCAGGATGATTTCCTTGGCCGCGTTCAACGCTGCGACCACCCGGCCATTCTGCTGGGCCAGCTCCAGGCGGCGTGCTTCCACATCCAGTTGGCGGATCGGCTCGAACAATGACGATTTGAGCTTCAGATAACGCCCCAGCTCGCGGAACAACCGCGCCAGGCTCTGCTGCACCGGCTGGTTGGAAAACAGCGCCTGCCACAGCACCGACAGCACGCCGTACCAGGCCGCGCCCGCTACCAGCAGCAACGGCTCGTGCCAGAAATCACTGACGGCACCGCCGCGCTGGTCCACGCCGATCATGGTGTAGACCGACAGGATCAAGGTCGCCGAGGCAATCGCGCCATAGCGTTCGCCGAGCGCGCCGAGCATGGTCAGGCCGAACGTGGCCAGGGCCAGGGAGGCCGCGAAAATCCAGGGGTAGGGAAACAACAGCTCCACCGACAGCGCGGCGATGCTGAAACACACCAGCGTCACCGCCAGGGCGTTGAGACGGCCTTGCCAACTGTCATCGGTCTCGGCCAGGGCGCTGGCGATAATCCCCAGGAACAGCGGGATCAACAATGTCATTTCATCCTGATACCAGCACAGCGCCATGCTGCCGGTCAGGGCGATGAACACCCGAATGCTGTAGCTGAATTTATCTAGTGCCCACAGGCGCCGCAGGGACTGCTTGAACGAGGTCGATGACATGAAGTCTGGAGTCTTCCGGGACGTTGTCGCTAAATTGAGCTATCAAGGACGCCACGGCAAGGGTGGTGATCACATCCAACAGAAAATTATTCCCGCACACCCATTCTCAATGTGGAATGCAGTCAATGTGGGAGGGGGCTTGCCCCCGATAGCAGTATGTCAGCCGGCCCATCAGTTGACTGAGACACCGCCATCGGGGGCAAGCCCCCTCCCACATTTGACCGAGTACACCCTTCAGACATATTGCGCGGCTGCGTAACCCGATGCCCACGCCCACTGAAAGTTGAACCCACCCAGGTGGCCGGTCACATCCAGCACTTCGCCGATAAAGTACAACCCTGGGCTTTTCAGCGATTCCATGGTCTTGGACGACACTTCCCGCGTATCGACCCCACCTAATGTTACCTCGGCCGTGCGATAGCCCTCGGTGCCCGCCGGTACCAGTTGCCAGTTGCCGAGCTTCTCGGCGATCTCGGCGATTTCGGCATGGGTGTACTGCTTCATCGGCTTGGACGCGAACCAGGTGTCCGCCAGCAGGTTGGCCATCTTCTTGGTGAAGATCTCGCCCAGCAGTGTCTTCAACTCGCTGTTGGGACGCTCGGCCTGTTGCTGTTGCAGCCACGCGTGGGCGTCGTGGTCGGGCAGCAGGTTGATGTGGACCGTGTCGCCGGGTTCCCAGTAGGAGGAAACCTGCAGGATCGCCGGCCCGCTCAGGCCACGGTGGGTGAACAGAATGTTCTCGCGAAAGCTCTGGCCGTTGCAGCTGACCAGGCAATCCACCGAGGTGCCGGACAGCTCGCCGCACAGGTCCTTGAGCTGGTCGGTGATGGTGAACGGCACCAACCCCGCGCGGGTCGGCAGCAGTTCATGGCCGAATTGCCTGGCCACTTGATAACCGAAACCGGTGGCGCCCAGGGTCGGTATCGACAAGCCGCCGGTGGCAATCACCAGTGACTCGCAGTGCAGCTCGCCCAAGGTGGTGTGCAACTGATAGCCGCTGTCGAGCCTGGCGATTGCCTGGATGGACGTGTCCAGGTGCAGGCTCACGCCGGTCTGGATGCATTCATCGAGGAGCATGCCGAGGATGTCGCTGGACTTGTTATCGCAGAACAGCTGGCCGAGTTTCTTTTCGTGGTACGGCACGCCGTGCTTGGCCACCAAGCCGATGAAATCCCACTGGGTGTAGCGCGCCAGGGCCGACTTGCAGAAGTGCGCGTTGTGCGAGAGGAAGTTGGCCGGCTCGGTGTACAGATTGGTGAAGTTGCAGCGGCCACCGCCGGACATCAGGATCTTTTTGCCGGCCTTGTTCGCATGGTCGATCAGCATCACCTTGCGCCCGCGCCCGGCGGCGGTCAGTGCGCACATCAAGCCGGCGGCGCCGGCGCCAATGATCACAACTTCGGTCGAGCGCAAAACCATGTCCTCATACAAATATTCAGCTGAAATGTCATCAAAACTGTGGGAGGGCGCTTGCCCCCGATGGCGGTGTATCAGTAACAGATGGACTGACTGACACACCGCCATCGGGGGCAAGCCCCCTCCCACATTGGATCTTCATTGGATCAACGGTCGTGTTACAGGATACGCACGCGCAACGAACGGCCTTTGATCTTGCCGTCGTTCAAACGCTGCAGCGCCTGCTTGGCGATGCCGCGTTCCACGGCCACGAAGGCCTGGAAGTCAAAGATCGCGATCTTGCCGACCTGGGCACCCGGGATGCCGGCGTCACCCGTCAGCGCGCCGAGGATGTCGCCTGGGCGAACCTTGTCCTTGCGGCCGGCAGCGATGCACAGCGTGCTCATCACCGGCAGCAGCGGGCCACCGCTCTGCGGCTTGAGGTTGTCCAGTTGATCCCAGTTCAGCGGCGACTTCTGCAGTTGCTCGATGGCCTGGGCGCGGTGCGCTTCGGACGGCGCCACCAGGCTGATGGCGAGGCCGGTCTCACCCGCGCGACCGGTACGGCCAACACGGTGAATGTGGATTTCCGAGTCGCGGGCCAGTTCGACGTTGATCACCATGTCCAGCGAGTCGATGTCCAGGCCACGGGCGGCCACGTCGGTGGCCACCAGCACCGAGGTGCTGCGGTTGGCGAACATGGCCAGTACCTGGTCACGGTCGCGTTGCTCCAGGTCACCGTGCAGGCCGACGGCGGAAATGCCCTTGGACGTCAGGTGATCCACGGTTTCCTGCACTTGCTGCTTGGTAAAGCAGAACGCCACGCACGACGCCGGGCGGAAATGCGCCAGCACCTTGGTCACGGCGTCCATGCGCTCTTCCGGCGAGATCTCGTAGAACCGCTGTTCGATCTGATCGTCGGAGTGGAACGCTTCGGCCTTCACTTGCTGCGGCGCGCGCATGAACTTGGAGGCCAGTTGCTTGATGCTCACCGGGTAGGTGGCCGAGAACAGCAGGGTCTGGCGGCGTGCCGGGGTCTTGCTGATGATGTCTTCGATGGCGTCGTAGAAACCCATGTCGAGCATGCGGTCGGCTTCGTCGAGGATCAGCGTGTTCAAGCCGTCCAGTACCAGCGAACCTTTGCGCAGGTGCTGCTGGATGCGGCCCGGGGTGCCGACGATCACGTGGGCACCGTGCTCAAGGGAGGCGATCTGCGGGCCGAGGGACACGCCGCCGCACAGGGTCAGCACCTTGATGTTGTCTTCGGCGCGGGCCAGGCGACGGATTTCCTTGGCCACCTGGTCGGCCAGCTCGCGGGTCGGGCACATCACCAGGGCCTGGCACCCGAAATAGCGCGGGTTGATCGGGTTCAGCAGGCCGATACCGAAGGCGGCGGTCTTGCCGCTGCCGGTCTTGGCCTGGGCAATCAGGTCCAGCCCCTTGAGGATCACCGGCAAGCTCTGCGCCTGGATCTGCGTCATCTCGACATAACCCAGCGAGTCGAGGTTAGCCAGCATGGCGGCGGACAGGGGCAAAGTATTAAAAGCGGTGGCGATGGTGGTCACGGGACTGGCTCTGCAAAACAAAATGTCGCGCAGTGTAGCAGGCCCCCTTGGGTTTCTTTGTATGTTCTCGACGAGGCGTAGGGGGCCAGCGGCAAGTTATCAGCCGCAAGCCGCAAGCTTGAAGCTTACAACGTGAAGCTTGCCACTGCTTCAATGCTCCAGGTCATGCTCGCGGCTGATCACGCGTTTACCGTCTTTTGGCGACAGTTGCAGGAAGATCGCCGCCGCCAGCATGGCCATGATGCCCACGGTGAGGAACGTCAGCTGGAACGCGCCGAGCACCGTGTTCACCCCATCGTTGCCGGTCTCCAGGGTGAACCCGCCGAGCAGGGCACCGGCGCAGGCCACGCCCAGGCTCAGGGACAGTTGTGCCACCACCGACAGCAAACTGTTGCCGCTGCTGGCCTGGGCGTCGTCGAGGTCGATCAGGGTGACGGTGTTCATCGCCGTGAATTGCAGGGAGTTGATTGCGCCGAGCACCGCCAGCATCCCCAGCAGCAGCGGATAAGGGGTTTGCTCGCTGACCAGGCCCATGCTCGCCAGCATGGCGCCCAGGGCCAGGGTGTTGCCGGTGAGCACCACGCGATAACCCAGGCGCTCGATCAGCGGCCGGGCGATGGACTTGGCAAACATCGCCGCCGCCGCCAGCGGCAGCATGCTCATGCCGGCTTGTGACGGCGAATAACCCAGCGCCACCTGCAACAGCAGCGGCACCAGGAACGGCAGCGCACCGCTGCCCAGGCGGGCGAACAGGTTACCGAGGATGCCCACGGCAAAGGTGCGGGTCTTGAACAGCACCGGCGAGAACAGTGCGTTGTCGATATGCCCGGCGCGCAGCCAATACGCCGCCAGGCACGCCAGCCCGCCGAACAGCAGCAACATCACCCGCAGGTGCGGCAGGTGCAGTTCGCCCAGGCCCTCCATGGCGATGGTGATCAGCACCATCGCCGCGCCGAACAGCAGGAAGCCGAGGCTATCGAAGCGCGTGCGCTCGCTGCCGCGCAGGTCGGGGATGAACTTCCACACCGCGTAGCAGCCGATCATGCCCACCGGCAGGTTGATCAGGAAGATCCAGTGCCAGGTCAGGTATTGCACCATCCAGCCGCCCAGGGTCGGGCCGAGCAGCGGGCCGAGCAGTCCGGGGATGGTAATGAAACCCATGATGCGCACCAGCTCGGAACGCGGATAGGCGCGCAGTACCACCAGGCGCCCGACCGGCAGCATCAGCGCACCCCCCAGGCCCTGGATCACCCGTGCACCCACCAGCATGCTCAAGCTGCTGGACAAGGCGCACAACAATGAGCCGATGCTGAACAGCAGGATCGCGCCAAAGAAGATTTTCTTGGTGCCGAAGCGGTCGGCGATCCAGCCCGATGCGGGGATCAGCAAGGCGACGGTGAGCATGTAGGCAATCACCACGCCCTGCATGCGCAGCGGGTTTTCCGCCAGGTCCCGGGCCATGGCCGGCAGCGCCGTGTTGAGGATCGTCCCGTCCAGCGACTGCATGAAGAAGGCAATCGCGACCACCCAGGGCAGCCAGCGGGCGGTCTTGGCGTCGAGAGGGGCACGATTCGGCATGGGAACCCTTTTGTTAGCAGGCTATGTGTCGGCGATTATGCGCCATTCGTCGCCGTTTTTCCCACTAGCGGTTCGTCTATATCCGACAACGCGGCGTGCTCGCCCACCAGAAAATCCAGCAAGGCACGATGCACCGCCAGCGCCGCCTCGCGTGATTCCAGGTCGAGCAAATGGCCGGTGTGTTCGGCCACGGCGAAACTGCTGCGTCCCACGTAATCGCCGAACAACCGGGCTTCGGCGGCAGGGGTGTATTCGTCCAGCGTACCGTTGATAAAGTGCACCGGCGTGTCAATTTGCCGGAGTGCGGGCAAATAGTTGCCATCGCCCAGTGCCAAGACCTGGTGGATATGAAAACGCGCCTGGCGATATTCGGTGGTGGCCATGGTCGACAGGTGGCGGTGGTTGTTGCGCTTGAGGCGCGGCGACAGGTATTTGCCGACTGTCTCGTTGAGCAGGTGGCCCACGGCGGATTTGTCATCGGCCTCGATCAGTACGCGTACACGCTCCACATACTCAAGCATCGCCTGGTTGAGGTTGGGCGCCAGGGCCATCACCACCGAGCTTTCGATGGACGGTGGGTTATGCGCCAGGGTCAGCAATGTGGAGATGCCACCCCAGGAGGCCGAGACCAGATGGTTGACCGCAAAACGCTCCACCAGCGCCCGCAATATCTGTACTTCGTCGTCCTTGGTCACCAGTTCCAGGTCGGTGTTGTATTCACGCGAGTAGCCGGAGAAAGGCAGGTCGAACAGCAGTACATTGAAATGCTCGGCCAGGCATTTGCTGGTGCGGGCAAAGGAGCGGGTGGTGGACAGTGCACCGTTGACCATCAACACGGTTTTTCTTTCCGGGTTGTTACCGAGCTGCTCTACGTGAACGTTGTAGTGCTTGAACGGCCTTTCAATGACAAAACTTCCATGGTTCATGTCAACGCTCCAGCTTGCCGTTTACCTGGCAAGGTCATGCATCACGTGCGGGCACGCGGGTGGGGTGGCGGGATGCCATTAGTCGTTATAACGAGGTTTTTTGCACGCGACAACTAACGGTGCATTCAAAACGGTCAGTTGGGTATTGGCGGCAGGAAGAGGTGAAAAGCTTGGTTGGTAAAGCGCAATGCCCCAAGGAGCAGGGGCATTGGCTTTGGCAGCGTCTTTTTTTGGGGCAACGTGTGAAAAAAGCGGATGTTCAATCCAGGACCAATACGTCAGGTGCTTTTTCCCATGTTGAGCCAGCCAGCACCCTTTTAATACTCCACAGGTCTATATGAGCGTCGACGACAGCGACCGAATGGACGGAATCGGCAAGTGTACCTATCGCGCCGTTTTTCAATTCCTCAACAGTCCCCCTGCGCATATGGTTTTTTAGCCCCAGGCGGGTGAGTGCTTCGCCAGGGTGTTCGCCGTCATTTAATGTACGCATGGCGGCTTCAAAACTTTGCTTGGCCCTGCCGTCATTGTTTTCGTTTTGCGCTCGCTTTGCACTGGCGGCATACAAAAAAATGGCATGTCGCAAGACCTTACCCTTGCCGGCGAAGCCTGCACTGTCCATGGCCTGCCCCAATTCTTCATGAGTGAGGAAGACCTTTACGCCGTCTCTCATGGTGATGTCGAATCCCTCATCTGATCGGATTATGTTCTTGTAAATACCTTCTGGGTGATTGCCGTATTTGGCCATCGCCGCTTTGATTGCAGAAACGGTGACGCAGTTGCCTTCGCTCACCTGAAAGAAATCCTTCCATATGTTTTTCGGTCGAATACCCGAAACAGTAGTGGAACGCACGTTTGGTGGCGGTTTTCCTTCCGTGTAGCCCGGATTGAATACACCGTTTTCTATATGGCGGTCGTTTATCCTGTGATTATCATAAGGTGTGGAGAAAGTTGCAGCAGGGTATAGAGCTGTTCCGATGTGCATAGGTAGGCCGTTCATCAGGTGATTATCATGGGGAAGAAACTATGGCGGTGGTGCGCTTGAGGTGCAGGATTATAATAATGCCGGGTCGTTGTTACACGAGTTGATAGCCTTGTTTTTGCGTGGCGCCATCCTCCGAGTGGTATTGACCTTCTTTGGCGAGTGCGCCGTCCTTAAATAGGCCGCCGGCATTACCGGCACTTAACAATACCATGCCATCGGCATCGCCGGCCCGTTCTACGTATTTGATAGAGTGGGTGACACCCATACCTTCCAAAACGCTTTTTACTGTTCGGCCCGTCAGGTTGCGTTCCAGCGCTGCCTCGAAACTGAGGCCAAAGCCAGGTTCTGGAGGTTGAAGTTGTTGGCGTTTAATGTACGCGGCAAAAATGAAATTTGCATCTTGGAGCAACCCATCATCATTGCCCGTGAATCGCGAGTTATCTTCTGCCAGCTCAAGTTCGTCCCGCGACAGTTTTACCTCAACGCCGTCTCTGAAGGTGATGGCGTAAACATTGTCTGCATATTTTACGCTTGAAAAGACATCGGTAGGGCTTTGCCCGAACGTGTTCATTAATAGTTTTATGACATCTGCGTGAGTTGAGGTCTCACCTTCAAACATATAAGGTCTTGTCGTATAGAAGCCCAACATGGGGTCATCCGGTTTTTGTCCATTTCTTTTTTTGGACAGATCCGGGAGTTCGCCAAGTGCCTCAGGATTGCTGTTGGGGAGGGGCTCAAGCGTGAAGGTGCGGGGTTTCGGTGGGGAGCTTGGGGTCACAAGCGGAGGAGGCATAGAGGTATGCGGCTCCTTGAGGACAATAAAGCTTTCTATCCATTTCGGAGCGGATTTCTTCTGGCCGTAGCTGTCCATAAACCCTTCGCTTATCATGCCTCGTCTGTAGGGGAAGGGATTAGTTGCCGGCACGCCTACTTCGTTTTTAACGTCCTGAGACCATACCTGTTTCAATTGTGTGCCAAGCCCCAGGAGTTTCAAGGCTTGATGCCCCTGAGTACCGTAATCAGAGGCTTGCAGCGTCGCGTTGAAGCTGCGTTTTCTGAGGTCATTGGAGTAGTCAATGTGTTGGACGTCATAGTGATAATCAATGTGACGGCGTTTATTCATGACGGCGAATAGAAAGCGTGCATCTTTTAGCATGCCTTCGTCAGTGCCGGAAAACTTGGCATAGTGAGTGGCCAGTGCCAGTTCCTTGTCGGTGATATGAAGTTTGAAGTTGTCCTTCATGGTTATGTTGTATCCATTTTCAGTTCGGGCCACCTCATCAAAGATACCCAGCGGGCTTTGGCCGAGCCCCGACATGGCCGCTTTAATCGGCCCCGCCCAATCATCGTGGTGGTCCCAATGATAAGTGGCATAAAATCCCGTCCACATATCGCGGGGCGGTTCGCCTTTGTCCTTGTTGGACAAAAAATCAATACGCGCTGTATTGTTTGTCTGGGCGTTGGCGATGTGCAACTTCGTAGGTGGAGGAGTGTGAACGTTTGAGTGTGTTGGTTTTGTCGCAGCGTTCCTGTGCTGGTAGCCGAACGCGATAGGTGAATGATGTCCAACGTGTGAATTTATCGAATGCATTTCAACTGTCCCGGTATGAAAGTAAGCCGCTCTTTGTAGGGGCACTACCGTCAGTGGCAATGTCTGACTTTTCCGTTCCTGTCGTTTAGTGGGATGTCTGTGACAAGAGATAATCTTCAATTTTTTTGATGTAGGAGAATTCTCTGCGTAAGCGTTTTTTGCGTATTGTCGAAGAGGGCCGATATCGCGAATGAACAATGGCAGCCGAAGCTGCCACTGTGTCTGGTCGGAGCAGGAGAAAACGTTTAAAGGGTTAAGGTCAGGCGTTTGACCAGAGCGCCGGGCAACAAATTGGAGGATGTATTGCGCTGCCCATAGGTGCTGGCCGACAGCAGCAGTTCCCGTTCAACCGTCAACGCTTCCAGCTGTGAGCCCAGCAGGCTGTACACACTGTCATCAAAGCGCATGGTGCTGACCGGTGCCTTGATCTCGCCGTCTTCCACCCAGAACGTGGCAAAGCGGGTCATGCCGGTCAGGCGCGCCGCCGGCAGGTCGGAATAGTTCAGGTACCACAGGTTGCTGATGTACAACCCGGTGCCCAATTGCTTGAGGATATCGGCCTGTGCCAGGTTGCCGGCGGCCATCTGCAGGGCGCTGGGGGACTCGTCGCTGCCGGCGCCGTTGGCACTGAGGCTATATTCGGCAGCGCTGCGCGAGTTGACCAGTTGACCGTCGGCGCGGCCCGTATTGATCAACCTGACATCGCTGCGTGGGTAGCCTTCCGGGGAAAAGGCCTGGCTCAGTGAGCCGCTGATCTGCTCGCTGACTGTCACCAGCGGGCTCAGGTGTTGTTCGCCGGCATACAGGCGTTGCAACGAGCTGCCTTTGCTGGCGATGGCCTGGGCGGAAAAACCGCCCCAGGTAACGATGCTGATGATCTCTTCGAGTGCCGCCGGAGCGAGGTAGGCGCGGTACTGTCCGGGCGCCAAGGGGTGCAGCGGTCGGCCCAGGAAATGGAGCTGGTCGCGGGCCTGTTGGACGCGCCGGGCGAACTCGGTACTGTCCCAGGTGTGCCCGGCGTAGCTGGCCTTGACCGCTTCGCCATTGGCGTGGAACAGGCTGAAGTCGAAGTTGAAGCTATTGGCCTGGTGCCAGCCGAACGCGCCGTCGGAGCTGGCGAAGCCACGGGTGATGGGACCGGCGGCATAGAACCCGACCAGGTCCACACCTTCGGCGGCCTGGCTGATGTCTTGCAGCACCTGGGCCAGCTCCGGCAGAGGCCGCAATTGTTCGTTGTGGCTGTGCCAGGCGTTGTGGTTCAGCAACAAATACGGGTCCGGTGGCAGCAACGGCAAGGTTTCACGCAGCTGCTGCAGGCCATCGGCCAGTCGCTGGCGATCCAGATCCGGTTCGCCGGACAGGGTGATGCCCAAGTCGGCGTGGCGACCATCGTTGATCAGCTTGAGGTTCAGGCTGGCCTGTTGCACCTGGCCGGCCTGGCGCACCTGTGCGTGGTTGAAACGCACGAATGCTGACGATTCATCCGCATAGCCGAGGTGAAATTGCTCCTTGTCGGTGATGGCCTGCTTGAGCCAGTCCACCAGTGCCTTGAAATTATTCATCAGGCGTCTCCCCCGAATACATCGACGTTACTGAATACACAGGCCGGTGAGGCATGGCCCACACGGATCACCTGGTTGGGCTCGCCCTTGCCGCAGTTCGGCGTGCCCAATACCTTGAAGGTGCTGGCATCGCCGACCGCGCTGAGGTTGCGCCAGAACTGTGCGGAAATGGCGCGGTAGTTGGGGTTCTTCACCACACCCTTGAGTTCGCCGTTTTCGATCAACTGGCCCCACTCACACCCGAACTGGAACTTGTTGCGCGCATCGTCGATGGACCACGAACGGTTGGTGCTCATCAGGATGCCGTTTTCAATACCGCCCACCAGTTGCGCGAGGTTTTTATCGCCGGGCTCGATATTCAAGTTGGCCATGCGATCAATGGGCGGGCGGTTCCAGCCGCAAGCGCGGCTGTTGGCGACGCCTGGCAGGTTGGCGCGAAATTGCGACAATGCGCCGCCCAGCGGCTTGAGCAGCAGACCTTCGCGGATCAGGAACTGCTTGCTGGCGCGGGTGCCGTCATCGTCATGGCTGTAGCTGGCAAGCTGTTCGGGGATGTCCGGGTCGAACGTCACGTTGAGCAGCGGTGAACCGTATTGCAGGTGGCCGAAGTCGCTGGCCTTCACAAAGCTGGTGCCGGCGTAGTTGCGTTCGTCGCCGAGGATGCGGTCCAGCTCCAGCGGATGGCCGATGGACTCGTGGATCTGCAGGATCATCTGGTCGGGCATCAGCAGCAGGTCACGCGGACCCTGGGGCGTGTTCGGTGCCAGCAGCAGTTGCAGGGCCTCGTCGGCCACGCGCGGCGCGGCGCCGATCAGGCCGAAGCGGCTGATCACGTCAAATCCGCCTTGCTGGCCGAAGTTGCTGCCGCCGAGGGTGCGGGTCTGGCTGTCGTTGCCATCAAAGGCCGTGACATTGACGCCGGGGAACACAAAGCGCTGAGCCTGGCGCAATTGGGCGCCGGCCGTGTTGAGGTAGATCTGTTCGACAGTGGTCTGGCCCAGACTCACGTCCCAGCTCACCAGGCGCTCATCCCTGGGCACGGCAGCCGACTCATCGCCGAGCAGTTGGTAGCAGTCGCTCAGGGAGGGGAAGGGCCGGTCGAAGTCGGGCGAGAGGTAGTCGGCAACGTCACTGGAGACCGATTGCTCGCGCAGGTCGAGCAGGGCGTGGGGCAGGATCTGCCGGGCTTGCTGTTCGGCGCGCTCGAGAGCCGCCTGCAGGCCGGCCAGGGAAATATCGTTGGTCGCGGCGTAGGCTTCCACGCCGTTGAGGCGCACGGTGAGCATGGCGCCTTCGTCATGGCTCAGGTGGGGCGGTTCGGCGACGTTCTTGCGTACCGACAGGTACCGGCCGGATTCGCGGACATAGCGCAGGGAGAAGAATTGGGCGTTGGTGCGCAGGGCACTGAAGTGTTTCTTGAGCGTGGCGTGGTGTTCGAACATGGGGCCTTCCTTGTGGGCGGCTCAGCGCGGGCAGGCCAACAGAGTAGGCCGGGGCTGGGAGCTGATCAAGGGAGGTGGTTGTGTGTTGTTTGTTCGGGCCTCATCGGGGGCAAGCCCCCTCCCACATTTGACTGTATTTACATATCTGAATGTGTGAATACAGTCAGTGTGGGAGGGGGCTTGCCCCCGATGCAGGCACCGCGGTGTATCAGTTACTGCGCAGTCGGCCCGACTTCACGCATCGGCTTGCTACGCACCGGCGCATCGCCGGCCACGTAGTAGTCGGCGGTGCTGCGCGGCAGTGGCTGGCGGCCACGGATCTTGTCGGCGATTTTCTCGGCGATCATGATCGTTGGTGCGTTCAGGTTGCCGGTGGTGATGATCGGCATGATCGACGCATCCACCACACGTAGGCCCTGCATGCCATGCACACGGCCTTCGTTATCCACTACCGCCATCTCGTCGGTGCCCATCTTGCACGAGCAGGACGGGTGGAACGCGGTTTCGGCGTGCTCGCGGATGAACTGGTCCAACTGCTCATCGGTTTGCACTTCAATACCTGGGCTGATTTCGCGGCCACGGTACGGGTCCAGCGCCGGCTGTTGCATGATTTCACGGGTCAGGCGGATGCCGTCACGGAATTCCTGCCAGTCCTGTTCGGTGGCCATGTAGTTGAAGAGGATGCTCGGGTAGTCCCGTGGGTTCTTCGACTTCAGTTGCACGCGGCCACGGCTCGGCGAACGCATGGAACCCATGTGCGCCTGGAAGCCGTGCTCTTTCACGCCGTTGCTGCCGTTGTAGTTAATGGCGACGGGCAGAAAGTGGTACTGGATGTTCGGCCATTCGAATTCCGGGCGCGAACGGATAAAACCGCCGGCCTCGAACTGGTTGCTGGCGCCGATACCGGTGCCGTTGAACAGCCACTCGGCACCAATGGCCGGCTGGTTGTACCAGAGCAGCGAGGGGTACAGCGACACCGGCTGGGTGCAGGCGTATTGCAGGTACAGCTCAAGGTGATCCTGCAGGTTTTCGCCGACGCCTGGCAGGTCATGGACCACCGGGATGTCGAGGCTTTCCAGCAGCCTGGCCGGGCCGACGCCGGAGCGTTGCAGCAGTTGCGGCGACGCGATTGCGCCGCTGCACACCAGTACTTCTTTACGTGCACGGGCTTCAACACGCTCTTCAGCGGCGCCGATCAGGTAACGCACGCCGACCGCACGCTTGCCTTCAAACAGCACTTTGTCGGTGAGGGCGTGGGTGACGATGGTCAGGGTCGAACGCTTTTTAGCCGTGTCCAGGTAACCGCGCGCGGTGCTGGCGCGACGGCCATTGGGCGTGACGGTACGGTCCATCGGGCCGAAGCCTTCCTGCTGGTAGCCGTTCAAGTCTTCGGTACGCGGGTAACCGGCTTGTACGCCAGCCTCAACCATCGCGTGGAACAGCGGGTTGTTGCCGGCTTTGGGCGTGGTCACGCTGACCGGGCCGTCGCCGCCGTGGTAGTCGTTGGGGCCGATGTCGCGGGTTTCGGCCTTGCGGAAATACGGCAGGCAGTCCAGGTACGTCCAGTCTTCCAGGCCCGGCAGCTTCGACCAGTTGTCGTAGTCCATGGCATTACCACGGATGTAGCACATGCCGTTGATCAGGGAAGAACCCCCCAGGCCCTTGCCGCGACCGCACTCCATGCGGCGACCGTCCATGTGTGGCTCTGGATCGGTCTCGTAGGCCCAGTTGTAGCGGCGGCCTTGCAGCGGGAAGGCCAGGGCGGCCGGCATCTGGGTACGGAAGTCGAGGCGGTAGTCCGGGCCACCGGCTTCCAGCAACAGGACGGTGACGCCTTCGTCTTCGGTCAAACGGGTGGCAAGGGTGTTGCCTGCTGATCCTGCGCCAACAATGATGTAGTCGTATTCTTGAGTCATCTGTACTCCGGGGGAGCTGCACGCTCCAAGCTTCAAGCTGCAAGAAAAAGCAGCGAGCGGTGTGGATGAGAGATGCGGCAAACGCCAACTGCTTTTACTTGCAGCTTGAAGCTTGCCGCTAAAGGCTCATCAGAAGACTGATGCGTACTCACCCAGTTCGACTTGCACGGACTTGATGCGCGTGAAGTTGTTCAGCGAGCTGATCCCGTTCTCACGGCCCACGCCCGATTGCTTGTAGCCGCCGACCGGCATCTTGGCGTCGGACTCGCCCCAGGCGTTGATCCAGCAGATACCCGCTTCCAGTTGATGAATCACGCGGTGGGCGCGGTTCAGGTCCTTGGTAACCAGGCCGGCTGCCAGGCCGAAGTCGGTGTCGTTGGCGCGACGGATCACTTCTTCTTCGGTTTCATAGGTGAGGATGCTCATCACCGGGCCAAAGATTTCTTCACGCACGATGGTCATGTCATCGGTGCAGTCGGTGAACACCGTCGGGGCCACGAAAGCGCCTTTGGCCAGGTCGCCGTCGGTCAGGCGATCGCCGCCGCACAGCAGGCGTGCGCCTTGCTCTTTGCCCTTGGCGATGTAGCCCAGCACGCTTTCCATGTGGGCGAAGCTGACCAGCGGGCCGAAGTTGGTATTGTCGTCCTGCGGGTCGCCCACACGGATGCGCGCAACACGTTCAAGAATCTTGGCTTCGAACGCCGCTTGCAGGTGCTTGGGCACGAACACGCGAGTGCCGTTGGTGCAGACCTGGCCGGAGCTGTAGAAGTTGGCCATCATCGCGATGTCGGCGGCACGATCCAGGTCGGCGTCTTCGAACACGATCAGCGGGGACTTGCCGCCCAGTTCCATGGTCACTTCCTTGAGCGACGAGCTCGAAGCGCTGGCCATGACTTTCTTGCCGGTGTCGGTGCCGCCGGTGAACGAGACTTTCTCGATGCGCGGGTGCTCGGTCAGCCAGGTGCCGACTTCACGGCCGCTGCCGGTCAGTACGTTGAACACACCGGCCGGAACGCCGGCTTCGGTGTAGATCTCGGCCAGTTTCAGGGTGGTCAGCGAGGTGACTTCGCTGGGCTTGAAGATCATCGCGTTACCGGCGGCCAGGGCCGGTGCGGATTTCCACAGGGCGATCTGGATCGGGTAGTTCCACGCGCCGATACCGGCGACCACACCCAGCGGCTCGCGGCGGGTGTAGACGAAGGAGGTATCGCGCAGCGGAATCTGCTCGCCTTCGATGGCCGGCACCAGGCCTGCGTAGTATTCCAGCACGTCGGCGCCGGTGACGATGTCGACGTACTTGGTTTCGGAGAAGGATTTGCCGGTGTCCAGGGTTTCCAGGGCGGCCAGCTCATCGTTGCGCTCGCGCAGGATGTCGACGGCGCGGCGCAGGATGCGCGAACGCTCCATGGCGGTCATCGCAGCCCAGATCTTCTGGCCTTTTTCGGCGCTGACCACGGCACGTTCAACGTCATCGAACGTGGCGCGTTGCACTTGGGCGAGAACTTCACCGTTAGCCGGGTTGATGGCTTCGAAGGTGGCATCGCTGCCAGCGTCGCTGTAGCCGCCGTCAATGTAGAGTTTTTGCAGTTCGAAACGGGCCATAAAGTCCTCGCAAGTGCATAAGTGGTTGGCGTTAACCGCCGAAAAGTGAGCCATATGGGTGTGGCAACACTCTGCGGCAGCAGTTCAGGGGTTGAGCGGTTATGTGTGCTCTAACTCACCTGCTTGGCCAATTGGAAATCCATGTATTCGTAAGCGATCCGCTGCGCCTGTTCCGTGTCGAAAGCGTCTCCCGACAGGGCACCGCGCAACCACAAACCGTCGATCAGGGCTGCCAGGCCTCTGGCTGCTTTGCGTGCGTGCGGCAGCGGCAGCACTCGGCGGAACTGGCAGCACAGGTTGGAATACAGACGTTGATCGTTGATCCGCTGCAACCTGTGCAATGACGGGTGATGCATGCTGGTGGCCCAGAAGGCCAGCCAGGTTTTCATTGCCGGTCCGTTGACCTGGCTGGCGTCGAAGTTGCCCTCGATGATCACCCGAAGGTGCGCCCGTGGGCTGTCGTCCTTCAACGCAAGCCTGCGTTCGTGGACGTTCTCGATCAGCACATTCATCAAGTACCGCATCGTTGCGGCGATCAGGCCGTTCTTGTCCTGAAAGTAGTGACTGATGATGCCGTTCGAGACGCCGGCCAAGCGGGCGATCAGCGCAATGCTCGCATCGCCCATCCCGACCTGATCGATCGCCGTCAGCGTGGCTTCGATCAACTGCTGGCGGCGTATGGGTTGCATACCGACCTTGGGCATGTAGCACCTCTCCTTTGGCCTGCCGACAGGCGATCCACGTCCGTCGGCTTGAGGGCCAGTCTATTTTGTTTTGATTGAACGTTCAATCAACAAAGAATAAGCTCTGCGACAAATGGTCGCTGCCTACAGATATTTCCTACCTGGGAGCCGCGACCTCTGACACCTGCTAAAACCCCTGAAACAGGCCGTATCAGGGCCTGGGCCCCGCTTTGGCGGGGTTCGGGATTTTCGGGATGTCTTTATAACACCCGTCCGTCGACTGCCGAAAAATCGATGTCCCGGGATAACCGTTGCCTTGTGTTTCTCTCTCGCACTGCCCGGAGCATCTGCGCCATGAGTTCTGCCTCTCTTATAAAGACCCCGCCGCAAAAGGTGCGGGTCAACGGTTGGGTGTTTTACACCTCCACCGCGCTGATTCTGTTGTTGACCGCCATTCTGATCATCGCCCCGCAGGAGGCCGGGCGCATGCTCGGCGTCGCCCAGGCCTGGCTGTCGAAAAGCTTCGGCTGGTACTACATGGTGGTCATCGCCGCCTACCTGGTGTTTGTGGTCGGTCTGGCGTTTTCGTCCTATGGCAAGTTGAAACTGGGCAGCAAGGACGACACGCCGGACTTCAGCTACGGCGCCTGGGCCGGGATGCTGTTCTCGTCGGGCATCGGCATTTCGCTGCTGTACTTCGGCGCCTCCGAGCCCCTGGATCATTACTTCAACCCGCCCGAAGGCGCGGCCGCCAGCAATGGCGCGGCACGTCAGGCCTTGCAACTGACCTTCCTGCACTGGGGCCTGCATGGCTGGGCGATCTATGCGCTGGTCGGCCTGGCCGTGGCGTACTTCGCGTACCGCCATAATCAGCCGCTGGCCTTGCGTTCGGCGCTGTACCCGCTGGTGGGCGAGCGCTGGGTAAAAGGCGCGGCCGGCCACGCGGTGGACGGTTTCGGCATGTTCGTGACCTTGCTCGGCCTGGTGACCAACCTGGGGATTGGCTCGATGCAGGTGTCGTCGGGGCTGGAAAACCTGTTCGGCATGGCGCACAGCAACACCAACCTGTTGATCGTGATCATCGTGATGAGCACCGTGGCGACCATCGCTGCGGTGTCGGGCGTGGAGAACGGCATTCGTCGCCTGTCCAACCTCAACATCGTCTTGTTCAGTGGGTTGCTGATCTTCGTGCTGCTGTTCGGCCCCACCCTGCACTTGCTCAACGGCCTGGTGCAAAACACCGGTGATTACCTCAACGGTATCGTGCTCAAGACCTTCGACCTGTATGTGTATGAAGGCGACGGTGCCAAGACCGAGCGCTGGATGGGCCTGTGGACCCTGTTCTACTGGGCCTGGTGGATTTCCTGGGCGCCCTTCGTGGGCATGTTCATTGCGCGTATTTCCCGTGGGCGGACCGTGCGTGAACTGGTGGCCGGCGTGCTGCTGATCCCGCTGGGCTTCACCCTGGCGTGGTTGTCGATCTTCGGCAACTCGGCGCTGGACCTGGTGCTGAACCATGGCGCGGTGGAGCTGGGCAAGACCGCGCTGGAGCAGCCGTCCATGGCGATCTACCAGTTGCTTGAGCATTACCCGGCGTCGAAGATCGTCATCGGGGTGTCGATCTTCGTGGGCTTCGTGCTGTTCCTGACGCCGGCGGATTCCGGCGCGGTGATGATGGCCAACCTGTCGTGCACCGGCGGCAACGTGGATGAAGATGCGCCGCACTGGCTGCGCATCTTCTGGTCGGCGGTGATCACCCTGGTGACCATCGGCCTGCTGTTCGCCGGCAACTTCGAAGCCATGCAGACCATGGTGGTGCTGGCGGGGCTGCCGTTCTCGGTGGTGCTGATCTTCTTTATGTTCGGTTTGCACAAGGCCATGCGCCAGGACGTGGCGATCGAACAGGAGCAGGCGCAACTGGCTGAACGCGGGCGTCGCGGCTTCAGCGAGCGTTTGACCGCATTGGACCTGCAACCGAGCCAGGGCACCGTGCAACGCTTCATGGACAAGCACGTAACGCCGGCACTGGAAGAGGCCGCGACGGCGTTGCGTGAGCAGGGGCTGGAAGTGCAGACGCTGCTGGGCAAATCCAAGCGCTGCATCGGTGTGCGGATCGAGATGGAGGAGGGCAACCCGTTTGTCTACGAAGTCAGCCTGGATGCATATTCTTCGGCGCCCAATGATCTGCCTGAAGAAGAACGCACGCGTTACTACCGTGCCGAGGTCTACCTGCACAACGGGCCTCAGGAATACGACCTGATGGGCTTCACCCAGGAGCAGATCACCCGGGATGTGCTCGATCAGTTTGAAAGCCATCGGCAGCTCCTTGGCCGGGTCTATAGCTGATAGTTGAAACGAGCGGCGCCCTCACTGGCACCGCTTTCTTATGTCGTACATAGATCAAAATGTGGGAGCGGGCTTGCTCGCGAATGCGGTGTATCAGTGGCAGATGTGCTGACTGACACACCGCATTCGCGAGCAAGCCCGCTCCCACATTTGCTTTGCGGTGTGGCTTAACCCAGGTTTTTGCCTAAGAGCGCGTGATACAACTCACTGTCCCCCAGAATCCCCACCACCTTGTCATTGTCCTGCAACACCAACTTATTCCCGGTGTGATACCGAATCTGCAACGCATCACGCATGCCGATATTCGAGTCCACCAACGTCGGCGCCCGGCCCAAACCTTCCACCGGTTGCCCCGGCGCCCAGTTCTGCAGGTTCAACGGCGTGCCATTCTGGCGAGCGCCCTTGATGACGTTGCCTTCAGTCAGGTCAAGCCACGAGTCACCGCCCGGGTCCAGGCTGATCGAGCCGTTGACGTGGGTGCAGTTATCCACAGTGCGCATCAGGCTGCGGCCGCACAGCACGTTCAGCGGGTTGGTGTGGGCAACGAAGGTACGCACATAGTCGTCCGCCGGGTTCAGCACGATCTCTTCGGGCACGCTGTACTGGATGATCTTGCCGTCTTTCATGATCGCGATGCGGCTGCCCAGCTTGAGGGCTTCGTCGAGGTCGTGGCTGACGAACACGATGGTCTTGCTCAGCTTGCGCTGCAGTTCCAGCAGTTCATCCTGCAAGCCTTGGCGAATCAAAGGGTCGAGGGCGGAGAAGGGTTCGTCCATCAGCAGGATATCGGCGTCCATCGCCAACGCTCGGGCCAGGCCGACGCGCTGTTGCATGCCGCCGGACAGCTCGTCCGGCTTCTTGTTGCGCCATTGGGTCAGGCCCACCAGTTCGAGTTTTTCATCGACCAGCGTGCGCCGCTCCTTTTCCGGGCGGCCCTGCATTTCCAGGCCGAAGCTGATGTTCTCGCGCACCGTCAGCCAGGGCATCAGGGCGAACTTCTGGAACACCATGGCGATGCGTTTGGTGCGCATCATTTTCAGCTCGGCCGGCGTGCAGGAGGCGATGTCGATCTGGCGACCTTCATGCTCCACAAACAGTTGGCCACGGCTGACCGTGTTGAGGCCGTTGATGCAGCGCAGCAGGCTCGATTTGCCGGAGCCCGACAGGCCCATCAGCACACAGATCTCGCCTTTCTCGATATCCAGGCTGGCGTTTTCAACGCCGACAATCTGCCCGGTCTTTTTCAGGATTTCGTTACGGCTCATGCCCTGGTCCAGCAGCTTGAGCGCTTCGCGTGGGTCTTTGGAGAAGATCACGTCGACTTTGTCGAATCGGATAATGCTCATGCATCACCCCCTACTTTGGCGTCGGGTTGTTTGCAGATACGGTCGAGCATGATGGCCAGCAACACGATTGCCAGGCCCGCTTCAAAGCCCAGGGCGATATCGGCCGTGTTCAGTGCGTTGACCACCGGCTTGCCGAGGCCGTCGGCACCCACCAGCGCCGCGATCACCACCATCGACAACGACAGCATGATGCATTGGGTAATGCCGGCGGCAATGCTCGGCATGGCGTGGGGCAGTTCAATGCGCGAGAGCAACTGGCGGCGCGAGCAGCCGAAGGCCTTGCCGGCGTCCATCAACTCCTGCGGTACGTCGCGGATACCTAGGTAGGTCAGGCGGATCGGCGCGGCAATCGCGAACACCACCGTGGAAATCAGCCCGGGCACCACACCCAGCCCGAAGAGGGTCAGGGTAGGGATGAGGTAGACGAAGGTCGGCACGGTCTGCATCAGATCGAGTACCGGCCGCATCATGGTGTAGAACATCGGCTTGTGCGCGGCAACAATGCCCAGCGGCACGCCGATGACCACGCAGACCAGGGTGGCGAACAGCACCTGGGCGAGGGTTTCCATGGTTTCCTGCCAGTACCCCAGGTTGAGGATCAGCAGGAAGGAGGCGATGACAAACACCGTCAGGCCCCATTTGCGTTGAATAAAGTGAGCCAGCAGCGCAATCAGACCGATCAATGCCAGCGGATTGAACCAGGTCAGCGCAAACGTCACGCCGTGGATCATCGTTTCCAGTGTCGATGCGATTGCGTCGAAGTAGTTGGCACCGTGTTGGGTCAACCAGTCGACGAAGGCAGCGATGTACTGGCCTAGTGGGATTTTCTGTTCAGTCAGCATGGTAGTGAATGTCCACATGCGAAGAGGGAAACATCCCGGGGCAGCGCACCGCCCCGGGGTCAGCGGGTGCTATTTGGCGAGGTAAGCCTTGACGGCGTCGAGTCCTGGTTTGCCATCGACCGTGGTGACACCGGCCAGCCAGGTGTCGAGCACTTGCGGGTTCTTCTGCAGCCAGGCCCTGGCGGCGGCGTCGGCCTTCATCTTGTCGTCCAGGACGTTACCCATCAGGGTGCTTTCCATGTCCAGCGTGAACACCAGGTTTTTCAGCAACTGGCCAACGTTGCTGCATTCCTGGGTGTAGCCCTTGCGGGTGTTGGTGTAGATGGTGGCCTGGCCGTAGTTGGGGCCGAACGAATCGTCACCCCCGGTCAGGTACTTCATCTTGAAGCGAGTGTTCATCGGGTGCGGTTCCCAGCCGAGGAACACGATGGCCTGGTTGCGCTTGGAGGCGCGTTCAACCTGGGAGAGCATCCCGGCTTCACTGGATTCGACCACTTTGAAACCGGCGGTCTTGAGGCCGAAGGCGTCTTTGTCGATCAACGTCTGGATGGTGCGGTTGCCGTCGTTGCCCGGCTCGATGCCGTAGATCTTGCCGCCCAGCTCGTCCTTGAATTTGGCGATATCGGCGAAGTCTTTCAGGCCCTTGTCATACAGCGCCTCGGGCACCGCCAGGGTGTACTTGGCGTTCTCCAGGTTGGCGCGTACGGTTTCCACGGTGCCGGCTTCGCGGTACTGCTTGATGTCGTTTTCCATGGTCGGCATCCAGTTGCCGAGGAAGATGTCCATGTTCTTGCCGTCGGCCAGGGACTTGTAGGTCACTGGGACCGAAATCATCGTGGTGCGTGGCTTGTAGCCCAGGCCCTTGAGGATTTCGCTGGTGGTCGCGGTGGTGACGGTGATGTCGGTCCAGCCGACATCGGAGAAGTTGACGGTCTTGCACTGTTCCGGTTCTGCGGCGTGCGCCATGACCGGCAGACTCAGCATGGCGGCCAACAACAACGAGGGTGAACCTTTCATCGGGGTAGACTCCTGTGTTTTTTCTGGCGGCATTCGCCGCGCTTTATAAGTGCTGCTATTGGAGTGTGCGTCGGGCAGCTCTGGCACGGTGCCTTGCAAACGAGTCGAGACTGATCATGTACCAGTGAAAATCTGACGCCTACAGGGGGCGTCGTATCCAGTACAGGGAGGGTCGCATCCAGTGTCGGTGACGTCGCTTACAGATTTTTCCAAAGGTAAAACCGCTGTTTTTACCCTTCTGCACCGCAAAAAACGCCCAAAACAGGCCATTACACGCGAGCGACGCTGGTGAGCATGGGTGCGTCGGTGTGAGACGCCGTGAGCGGCAACAAAAGCTTGATGATGCCGCCATCTGGGCGATCTGAGCGTAGCACCTCGTTCAAGCCCGGCCCGTGCTTATCGAGGAGTTCCACGTTAATGGCTATCAGCGTTTTCGACCTGTTCAAGATCGGCATCGGGCCTTCGAGTTCTCACACCGTCGGCCCCATGCGCGCCGCGGCGTTGTTCGTTCAAGCATTGCGTGAACGCGACCTGTTGGAACAGGTCAGGCGGGTCGAAGTTCAGCTGTACGGCTCCTTGTCGGCCACCGGCATCGGCCATGGCAGCGACACCGCCACCATCATGGGCCTGATGGGCGAGTGGCCGGACGCGATCGACCCGTCGCAGATCGGCGTGCGCATTCACACGCTGCGCGAAACCGACACCTTGCAGCTCGACGGCCGTTTGCCGGTGCCGTTCGTATGGTCGCGGGACATGCGCCTGCTCGACGAAAACCTGCCGTTCCATCCCAACGCCATGACCCTGGTGGTGTGGGGGGATGACGGCGAGTTGCACCGCGACACCTACTACTCGGTAGGCGGCGGTTTTGTGGTGGATGAAGCCCAGGCCCGCAGCGGTGTTGCCGACATGGACAGCACCGAGCTGCCCTATGATTTTTCCAGCGCCGCAGAGCTGTTGCAGCTGTGCAAGACCCACAACCTGCGGGTCGCGGAGTTGATGTTGGCCAACGAGAAGGTCTGGCGCTGCGAAGAAGAAATCCGCAGCGGCCTGATGAAACTCTGGCGCGCCATGCAGGACTGTGTGGAGCAGGGTCTCAAGCACGAGGGCATCCTGCCCGGCGGTCTCAATGTGCGCCGTCGCGCTGCCAAGTTGCACCGCAGCCTGCAGGAGCTGGGCAAGCCGAATGTGATCGGTTCGACCTTGAGTGCCATGGAGTGGGTCAACCTGTTCGCCCTGGCGGTCAACGAAGAAAATGCCGCCGGTGGGCGCATGGTCACCGCACCCACCAATGGCGCGGCGGGGATCATTCCGGCCGTGCTGCACTATTTCATGAAGTTCAGTGAGGAAGTGACTGAGGCCAATGTGGTCGACTACCTGCTCGGTGCGGCGGCAGTGGGCATTCTGTGCAAGAAGAACGCCTCGATCTCCGGTGCCGAAGTCGGCTGCCAGGGCGAAGTGGGTTCCGCCTGCGCCATGGCCGCCGCAGGCCTGGCCGAAATTCTCGGCGCCACACCGGAGCAACTGTGCAACGCCGCGGAAATCGGCCTGGAACATAACCTGGGCCTGACCTGCGACCCGGTGGGCGGCCTGGTGCAAGTGCCGTGCATCGAGCGCAACGCGATTGCGGCGGTGAAGGCGATCAATGCGGCGCAGATGGCCTTGCGCGGCGACGGCCAGCACTTTATCTCCCTGGACCGGGTGATCCGCACCATGCGTGATACCGGGGCGGATATGCATGACAAGTACAAAGAGACCTCGCGGGGCGGGTTGGCGGTCAGTGCTGTCGAGTGCTGAGACCGCGTCGCCTGCTATCGGGGGCAAGCCCCCTCCCACATTTGAAATGCGTTGCCCTGTGGGAGGGGGCTTGCCCCCGATAGCGGTAGTCCGCTCAATACTGCTCACAAAGTGAACACCCCAACGAAAACCGCCACCTTTTAGCGCGTCGCAAATAGATAAGTAGCCTGCGAACGATTTACCCCACCGCCAGTCGTCCCCCGCGCTTTGGGTGACAGACTCCTCCTACACCCGCAAAGCGCCTTCCCACAAGTGCTACCGTTCTGCTCACAGCCCTTGAACACCCATCGCCGTGCGTTATATCCCGCGTTTAATGCGCGGGCTCATATAGACGCATCAACAGGTCGTTTTCAGGATTTGTTGAATGGCCATTCAATTTTAGGCATGGCATTTGCTCTATCAATTCAAAGCCTCCTCCCTTGCAAGGGATGAGCGCAATAACAAGAGCCTCGCCTGAGGCCATCACCTGCTTTGTGTGAGGAGATACTGTGATGACGTCGTCCAACTCCGGGGCTCAACCCCAGAACCGTGCGCCTCAATCCATCGGCTTTTTGCTGCTGGACAATTTCACGCTGATTTCCCTGGCGTCGGCCGTGGAACCCCTGCGCATGGCCAATCAGCTGTCCGGTCGCGAGTTGTATCGCTGGACAACCCTGAGTGTCGACGGCAACCAGGTGTGGGCCAGCGACGGTCTGCAGATCACGCCCGATGCCGCCATGCACAAGGCCCCGGTCCTGGACACTGTCATCGTGTGCGGTGGCGTGGGCATCCAGCGCACCGTCACCCGCGAACACGTGTCGTGGCTGCAAAGCCAGGCGCGTCAATCCCGTCGTCTCGGTGCGGTGTGCACCGGCAGTTGGGCCCTGGCCTGCGCGGGTCTGCTTGACGGTTTCGATTGCAGCGTGCACTGGGAATGCCTGGCATCGATGCAGGAAGCCTTCCCCCGCGTGGCCATGAGCACCCGCCTGTTCACCCTCGACCGCAACCGCTTCACCAGCTCCGGCGGCACCGCGCCGTTGGACATGATGCTGCACCTGATCAGCCGCGACCACGGCCGTGAACTGTCGGCCGCCATCTCCGAGATGTTTGTGTACGAACGCATCCGCAACGAACAGGATCACCAGCGCGTGCCGCTCAAGCACATGCTCGGCACCAACCAGCCCAAGCTGCAGGAAATCGTTGCGCTGATGGAGGCCAATCTGGAAGAGCCCATCGACCTGGACGAACTGGCGGTGTACGTCGCTGTGTCGCGTCGCCAGCTGGAGCGGCTGTTCCAGAAATACCTGCACTGTTCGCCCTCGCGCTATTACCTCAAGCTGCGCTTGATCCGTGCGCGGCAGTTGCTCAAGCAGACGCCGATGTCGATCATCGAAGTGGCGTCGGTGTGCGGCTTTGTGTCCACGCCGCATTTTTCCAAGTGCTACCGCGAATACTTCGGCATTCCGCCACGGGACGAGCGCGTAGGCTCCAACACCACCCAGCAAGTGGCGATGATGCCGATTCCGCAGGCACTGGTGCTGTCACCGCTGTCGGGGCCGATGTCGGCGCTGAGCCAGGCCAGGAACGAGTCGACTTTCGCGAGTGTACGGCTTTAAACCGAGTTGCCTGCATCGGGGGCAAGCCCCCTCCCACCTTTGGAATGCGTTTCCCTGTGGGAGGGGGCTTGCCCCCGATTAGCGATCTATCAGGCGCCGGAGTTCTGCTTGAACTGCATCAAAGCCGGCAACAACTGCTTATCGATCGCCTGCCGCACCGCCGGCAAAATCGTCGCCTTGCCGGTGTACATCTGTTCCACCATGCCTTTGAGCGCCTTGGCCCGCGCTTCGCTCAAACCGCGTACCGCACACTCGCATGCCTGCTCGGCAGTGGCACCGCTGGACACTTCAAAACCCAACGAGCGCAGCTGGCCCAGCAGGTCATCCTGGTCAATCAAATCCGCGTGCATCATGACGTTTTTCCTGGTGTAGGGAACGGTGATTGAGCTGGATTCTGGTAGGCCCCCGGCCGGTGGGCAAGCGCAGAATCGAGCAATGGCTCGGATGGCTATGAACAGGTCGTTTTCGGGTCACTCGGCCGTGCAAGTAATAGGCACACTGGCGCCAGGCACGCAGCTTGACGGTTTGGTCACCCTCGGGATGCACGGCTCACACAAGGCACCTCTGCCCCGATCCAGTCACGGCTGGATCGGGGCTTTTTTTGCTGGCAGACCGATGACCCGGCCGAGCAGGGCGGGCCGTGGCAGCTCGGCCTGTGCAGCGCTGATTGCGGTGAGCTTGTGCAGCGTGGCCTCAGTGAACGGCGTTGCCTGCGGACCGGCCAGGTCGACATGCAGCAGCATCTGTTCGTTGCCGGCCAGCTCCTTTTCATCACCCAGCAGATGCAGGCTGTGATAGAGGTGCAGGCGCTTGGCATCAAAGGCGATCAGTTGGGTGCGAACCTCGACCTCGGCCCCCAGCTTCACTTCGTGCAGGTAGTTCAAATGCAGCTCCAGCGTGAACAGCGAGTGGCCGCTGGCTTCGCGGTTGTCGCTATCGAGACCCAGTTTGTCCATCAGCGCATCGGTGGCGTAGCTGAAGATCAGCAAATAGAACGCATCGCGCAGGTGGCCGTTGTAGTCCACCCAGTCGGGCTGGATTCTAGTTGTGTAGGTTTTTAATGCGGGCATGGGGCTGTACTCGGTAAAGAATGTGGGAGGGGGCTTGCCCCCTCCCACATTTTGTTATTCGGCGAAGGTCATGCCGTGCCTGGCCTTGGTGGTTTTCACCGCCTCCAGCACCGCCAGCAGGCAATCATCACGATAGCGCTCCAGCGCCGAAATGCTGTGGCTACCCAGTTGGTTGCTTGTGCCGGCCACCACATCGTCAATCAACGTGTCGGTCAATTCGGGCGCGGGAAGATACGTCCACGGCAACTGCAATGCCGGACCGAACTGCGCCATGAAGTGGCGCATGCCCGCGTCGCCTCCCGCCAGTGTGTAGGTGAGGAAGGTGCCCATGAACGACCAGCGCAGGCCGGCGCCAAAACGAATCGCATCGTCGATTTCACCCGTGGTCGCCACGCCATCGTTGACCAGATGCAGCGCCTCGCGCCACAGCGCTTCCAGGAGTCGGTCAGCGATAAACCCAGGCACTTCCTTGCGCACGTGCAGTGGGCGCATGCCGAGGGATTCATACACCTTGATCGCGGCCTGGATCGCCTCGGGCGCGGTGCGCTTGCCGCCCACCACTTCCACGAGGGGCAGCAGGTACACCGGGTTGAACGGGTGGCCGACCACGCAGCGCTCGGGGTGGGTCGAGCTTGCATAGAATTCGCTTGGCAACAGCCCTGACGTACTCGACCCAATCAACGCATCCGGCTTGGCTGCTGCGCTGATCTGGCTGTGCAATTGCAGTTTCAACTCCAGGCGTTCAGGGGCACTTTCCTGGATGAAGTCAGCGTCTTTCACGCACTCTTCAATGGTGGCGACAAAGCGCAGGCGGTCCTGGGAAGCGCCCGGGGCCAGGCCTTGTTTCTCCAGGGCGCTCCAGGCATTGGCGACGCGTTTGCGCAACGCCGCTTCGGCACCGGGCGCCGGGTCCCAGGCCACGACATCCAGGCCGTGGGCGAGGGCGCGGGATACCCAGCCGCTGCCGATAACACCGCTGCCCAGGGCGGCGAAGGTTTTGATTTCTGTGATAAAGCACATGGGTGCATTCCTAAAGAGTTTGGTGATCCCCTGTGGGAGGGGGCAAGCCCCCTCCCACATTGTTTATCCGCGCTTGGTCAGGCCCATCTTGATACGGCCCTCGGCCGGGGTCATGACCCGTGCGCCCAGGCGGCTGAGGATTTCGCTGGCGCGTTCAACCAGTTGGCCATTGGTGGCGAGCACGCCCTTGTCCAGCCACAGGTTGTCTTCCAGGCCGACCCGCACGTTGCCGCCCAGCAACACCGCCTGGGCGGCCATCGGCATCTGCATGCGGCCAATGCCGAAGCCGGCCCATACCGCGTCGGCGGGCAGGTTGTCGACCATGGCTTTCATGGTGGTGGTGTCGGCCGGCGCGCCCCACGGGATGCCCAGGCACAGCTGAAACAGTGGGTCGTCGAGCAAACCTTCCTTGATCATCTGCTTGGCGAACCACAGGTGGCCGGTGTCGAAAATTTCCAGCTCGGCCTTCACGCCCAGTTCTTGGATACGCTTGGCGCCCGCCCGCAGTTGCGCGGGGGTGGACACGTAAATGGTGTCGCCATCGCCAAAATTCAGCGTGCCGCAGTCCAGGGTGCAGATTTCCGGCAGCAATGCTTCGACATGCGCCAGGCGGGTCAGCGGGCCGACCAGGTCGGTGTTGGGGCCGAACTCCATAGGGGTCTCGCCGCCACCGATCTCCAGGTCGCCGCCCATGCCGGCGGTGAGGTTGACGATGATGTCGATGTCGGCCTCGCGAATGCGCTCCATCACTTCACGGTACAGCGCCACATCGCGGCTGAACGTGCCGGTATGCGGGTCACGCACATGGCAGTGCACCACGGTCGCGCCGGCCTTGGCGGCTTCCACGGCGGCGGCCGCGATTTGTTTGGGAGTGACCGGCACATGCGGGCTTCTGGCGGTCGTGTCGCCAGCACCGGTGAGTGCGCAGGTGATGATGACGTCATGGTTCATGGGGCAGGTTCCTTACAGGCGTGGGGGTGCCATTCGCAGCCGGTCGGGGCCGCGAAGCGGTGTTCTGGAAAAGGTTATTGACGGGTCAGTTGAAGGTTGGCCGCAGCCGGCTTGCCATCGAAAGTGGTCACGCCGTCCAGCCAACGCGCCTGGTCTTGCGGGTGATCCTTGAGCCACTGCCTGGCCGACTCGATAGGGTCTTTGTGATCCAGCAAAGGCTGCATCATCCGGCTCTCGTCGGCGGCGGTGAAGGTCAGGTTGGTCAGCAGTGTGTGCACGTTGGGGCATTGCTCTGCGTAGGCCGGCGCGGTGACTGTCCACACAGTGGCCATGCCTTCGTTCGGGCCCAGGGCGTCGTCGCTGCCGGTGAGGTAAGTCATGGCGACGTTGACGTTCATCGGGTGCGGCGCCCAGCCGAAGAACACCACGGCTTCCTTGCGGCGTACTGCACGGTCGACGGCAGAGAGCATGGCCGCTTCACTGGATTCAACCAGTTGGAATTTGCCCAGGCCGAACTGGTTCTTGGCGATCATCGCCTTGATCTGGGTATTGGCGCCCGAGCCCGGCTCGATGCCATAGATCTTGCCGCCCAGCTCTTTTTCGAACCGGGCGATATCGGCAAAGGTCTTCAGGCCCTTGTCCGCCAGGTAAGTCGGTACGGCGAGAGTGGCGCGGGCGTCTTCCAGGCTGGGTTTATCGAGCACCTTGACTTGCTTGGCGTCGACGAACGGCGTGATGGTCTGGGTCATCAGCGGGTTCCAGTAGCCCAGGAACAGATCCAGGCGCTGGTCGCGGATGCCG
The DNA here is from genome assembly GCF_900004865.1 of Pseudomonas sp. 37 R 15. Classification (NCBI taxonomy): domain Bacteria; kingdom Pseudomonadati; phylum Pseudomonadota; class Gammaproteobacteria; order Pseudomonadales; family Pseudomonadaceae; genus Pseudomonas; species Pseudomonas sp. 37 R 15. The sequence continues at coordinate 51,155 of NZ_CVTV01000011.1, forward strand.
GCAAAGATAATCTGTTGGGAAGCGCTGGTCTGTTTGGTCTTGTAGCCAAGGCCGTCGAGCAGCACCTGGGCCATGGCACTGGTGGCGATCACGTCAGTCCAGTTCACCACGCCCAGGCGTACGTTCTGACATGAAGCGGCATCCGCTGCCATGGCGTGGGTGCTCAAAAGGGCGCTGGCGCTGAATGCGAGCACGCAACGGCTGATCAGTCGGTTCATGGTGGAGCCCTCGGCAGGTCGTTATTGTGGGGTCCGGCGTCTTTGTGCGCCGTGCAGCCAAGTTACGTCCCTTGGGCAGCGCCGAAACGCACAGCGGCGACCGGCTCTTGCACTGCAGCGACCTGCGCGCTTGAATCCGCCCTTGAACGGGAGTATCACAGTGCCACGCTGGTCGTCCTACGAGAGCGTCATCATGTCCCAGGATTTTTATTTTTTGCTGATGCCGGGGTTCTCGGCCATTGGTTTTATCTCTGCCCTTGAGCCGTTGCGCGTGGCCAATCGCTTTCGTGGCGAGTTGTACCGCTGGCACATATTGAGCGCCGACGGCGGTGCAGTGCTGGCGAGCAACGGCATGTCGGTCAACGCCGATGCCGCGCTGGAGCCGCTGAAAAAAGGCGCGACCTTATTGGTGGTGGCCGGCTTCGAGCCGCTGCAGTTCGCCACGCCTGCGCTGGAACACTGGCTACGCCGTCTTGACCACGAAGGCGTAACCCTCGGCGCGATCGACACCGGCGCCTGCGTGCTGGCCGAAGCGGGCCTGCTCGACGGCCATCGTCTGACCTTGCACTGGGAAGCCATCGATGCGTTCAAGGAATCGTATCCGCAGTTGAGCGTCACCCAGGAGCTGTTCGAGATCGACCGCCGCCGCATCACCTGCGCCGGCGGCACCGCCTCCATCGACCTGATGCTCGACCTGATCGCCCAGGCCTATGGCCCTGAGTTGGCGATCCAGGTCTCTGAACAATTCGTGCTGGGCCGCATCCGCCCGCGCAAAGACCACCAGCGCATGCAGATCGCCACGCGCTACGGCATCACCAACAAGAAACTGGTGCAGGTGATCGGCGAGATGGAGCAGCACACCGAGCCGCCCCTGAGCACCCTGGCCTTGGCCGAGGCGATCAAGGTCACCCGGCGCCAACTGGAGCGGCTGTTTCGCCTGCATTTGAACGACACACCGAGCAACTTCTACCTGGGCCTGCGCCTGGAAAAAGCCCGAAAACTGCTGCGCCAGAGCGACATGAGCGTGCTGGAGGTGAGCATAGCCTGCGGGTTTGAGTCGCCGTCGTATTTCACTCGTAGCTATCGGGCAAGGTTTGCGAAATGTCCGAGGGAGGATCGGCGACGGGAGGTGGTTTGATCGTTTTTTAGTCAATTATAGGCGCGACTATAATTTAGAGTCGTTTCCATAATTAGGTATAAAAGCGGCCGGCACCGCGGATCAAATGTGGGAGGGGGCTTGCCCCCGATAGCGGTGGGTCAGCAGCACATAAGTGACTGACACACCGCCATCGGGGGCAAGCCCCCTCCCACAGTAGATTTTGGTGTGGCTTATTTTTTCAGCAAGGCCGAACACGCCGCTTTGTAGGCCTCATGCTGAACTTGTTCAACGCACCACACACGAAGCTAAAGGCACCGCGGATCAATGTGGGAGGGGGCTTGCCCCCGATAGCGGTGGGTCAGCAGCACATAAGTGACTGACACACCGCCATCGGGGGCAAGCCCCCTCCCACAGTAGATTTTGGTGTGGCTTATTTTTTCAGCAGGGCCGAACACGCCGCCTTGTAAGCTTCATGCTGATACTTGTTCAGCGTGGCAGGCAGGTCAACGTTGTGCTTTTTGTTCTGCGCATTGATGGTTTGCGGTGACAGAAGCGTCACTTCAACCCCGTCCAGCAACTGAAACACCCCTTCAATCTTGAACGTCGTCGGGCCTCCGGCGAATTCGCCTTTCTTGCTGCGCTTCTTGATCGCGATACGGGTGATGGCGTTTGCCTGCACGAACGCCTTCACCTGCGCGGCGAAGGCTTTGACGTTGGCGGCCTCATCGTCGTCTTCAAGGGCGATTTTCTTGGTGGTCAGGGCGACGTGGGTCAGCGCCTGGTTATCCAGCGAAGCGACGGCGATGATGGCTTCGCTGCCTTTGATTTCAATGCCGCAGATAGTCATGAAGAGCCTATGTTCAGAAGAAAAGTGGCGCGATTGTCGTTTATTCCTGCCCAATCGACTCCAAAAACTCCGACCGCTCGTCACTCATCCGCGCCAGGCAGTCGTTGTGCGCAATCGCGTATGCCTTGGTGCCGGTCACCGCCGGGAAGGTATCCACCGCGCAATCGGCGTCGCGCAGTTTTTCCCATTTTTGCTGGGCGTCCTTCAGACGGGCGGTAATGTCCGCCAGTTTGGTCTTGTCGCTGCCGTAGGTCGAACCCATGCGTTCCAGCAGCCCCTGATAGTTGTCCTTGAGCAATTGCTCGGCGGTGGTTTTGTTGTAGGTGGCGCATTCCAGGGTTTGCTGGTCGTTCTCGATGCCGTCACACGGCGTGCTGTCGGTGTCTTCGGCCGCGTGGACGCCGGTTGCGATGAGTGCCAAAGCCAGGAAAATCGATTTCATTGCGCCGTCTCATATCAGGTGATGCGGGAATTCTGGCTCAAGCGTCAGACAAAGAACAGCCGCCAGTCAGACCTCTCTTAACAGCCTTTGTCGTGGATTGACGCTTTCGGCAATTCCCCTGTCGTTTTTGCACCCGGCTCCGTCGGTCCCTGGGCATATGCTGGCCCCAAAGCGCCGGCAGACGATTCGGCGCATGAATCGCCAATAAGGGGACGCCTGATGAGCCCAGCCGAGTTGCACGCCGACAGCATCGTTATCGACGGTCTGATTATTGCCAAGTGGAACCGCGACCTGTTCGAAGACATGCGCAAAGGTGGCCTGACCGCCGCCAACTGCACGGTGTCGGTGTGGGAAGGCTTCCAGGCCACGATCAATAACATCGTTGCCAGCCAGACCCTGATCCGCGAGAACAGCGACCTGGTGATCCCGGTGAAAACCACCGCCGATATTCGCAAGGCCAAGGAGCAGGGCAAGACCGGCATCATCTTCGGTTTCCAGAATGCCCACGCGTTCGAAGACCAGCTCGGCTACGTCGAGATCTTCAAGCAGCTCGGCGTCGGGGTGGTGCAGATGTGCTACAACACCCAGAACCTGGTCGGTACCGGCTGCTACGAGCGTGACGGCGGCCTGTCGGGGTTCGGGCGCGAAATCGTCGCCGAGATGAACCGTGTCGGCATCATGTGCGACCTGTCCCACGTCGGTTCCAAGACCAGCGAAGAAGTCATCCTCGAATCGAAAAAGCCGGTGTGCTATTCCCACTGCCTGCCATCGGGCCTCAAAGAGCACCCGCGCAACAAGTCTGATGAAGAACTCAAGTTCATCGCCGACCATGGTGGCTTTGTCGGCGTGACCATGTTCGCGCCGTTCCTGGCCAAGGGCATTGATTCGACCATCGACGACTACGCCGAAGCCATCGAATACACCATGAACATCGTCGGCGAAGACGCCATCGGCATCGGCACCGACTTCACCCAGGGCCATGGCCAGGATTTCTTTGAAATGCTGACCCATGACAAGGGCTACGCCCGCCGCCTGACCAGCTTCGGCAAGATCATCAACCCGCTGGGCATCCGCACCGTGGGCGAGTTTCCCAACCTGACCGAGACCCTGCTCAAGCGTGGCCACCCCGAGCGCGTGGTACGCAAGATCATGGGCGAGAACTGGGTCAACGTCTTGAAGGACGTCTGGGGCGAATAAGCCAGGCACCTATCGGCAACACCACAACGAATTTTTCTGGAGTTAAGTTTCCATGGCCAAGATCGCCCCGCAATTGCCTATCGAAGTCGACAGCGAAACCGGTGTCTGGACCTCCGACGCCCTGCCCATGCTGTATGTGCCGCGTCATTTCTTCGTCAACAACCACATGGGCATCGAGGACGTACTGGGTGCCGACGCCTACGCCGAGATCCTCTACAAGGCCGGCTACAAATCCGCCTGGCACTGGTGTGAAAAAGAAGCCGAATGCCACGGCCTGGAAGGCGTCGCGGTGTTCGAGCATTACATGAAACGCTTGTCGCAACGCGGCTGGGGCCTGTTCAAGATCCAGGACATCGACCTCGACAAAGGCACCGCCAGCATCAAGCTTGAGCACTCGGCGTTTGTCTACGTGTACGGCAAGGTCGGGCGCAAGGTCGACTACATGTTCACCGGCTGGTTTGCCGGCGCCATGGACCAGATTCTGCAGGCGCGTGGCAGCCAGATTCGCACTGTTGCAGAGCAAGTCTACGGAGGCTCCGAAGAGGGCCACGATGACGGCCTGTTCACCGTCAAGCCGTTGTAAGCCGAGGACCGTGCCATGGCTTTCGAAGCAATGTTTGCGCCGATCCAGATCGGCAAACTGACCATCCGCAACCGCGTGCTCAGTACCGCCCACGCCGAGGTGTATGCCACCGACGGCGGCATGACCACCGACCGCTATGTGAAGTACTACGAAGAGAAAGCCAAGGGCGGTATCGGCCTGGCGATCTGCGGCGGCTCGTCGGTGGTGGCCATCGACAGCCCCCAGGAATGGTGGAGTTCGGTGAACCTGTCCACCGACCGCATCATCCCGCATTTTCAGAACCTGGCCGACGCCATGCACAAGCATGGCGCCAAGATCATGATCCAGATTACCCACATGGGCCGTCGCTCGCGTTGGGACGGCTTCAACTGGCCGACCCTGATGTCGCCGTCCGGCGTACGTGAACCGGTGCACCGCGCCACCTGCAAGACCATCGAGCCGGAAGAAATCTGGCGCGTGATCGGCAACTACGCCAGCGCCGCCAAGCGCGCCAAGGCCGGCGGCCTTGACGGTGTGGAACTGTCCGCCGTGCACCAGCACATGATCGACCAGTTCTGGAGCCCGCGGGTCAACAAGCGCACCGACGAATGGGGCGGCAGTTTCGAGGGCCGCATGAAGTTCGGCCTGGAAGTGCTCAAGGCCGTACGTGCCGAAGTGGGTGACGACTTCTGTGTGGGCATGCGCCTGTGCGGTGACGAGTTCCACCCGGACGGCTTGTCCCACGAAGACATGAAGCAGATCGCCAAGTATTACGATGACACCGGCATGCTCGATTTCATCGGCGTGGTGGGCTCGGGTTGCGACACGCACAACACCCTGGCCAACGTGATCCCCAACATGAGTTACCCGCCGGAGCCGTTCCTGCACCTGGCCGCCGGTATCAAGGAAGTGGTCAAGGTCCCGGTGCTGCACGCGCAGAACATCAAGGACCCGAACCAGGCCACGCGCATCCTCGAAGGCGGCTATGTGGACATGGTCGGCATGACCCGTGCCCATATCGCCGACCCGCACCTGATCGCCAAGATCAAGATGGGCCAGATCGACCAGATCAAACAGTGCGTCGGCGCCAACTACTGCATCGACCGCCAGTACCAGGGCCTGGATGTGCTGTGTATCCAGAACGCCGCGACCTCCCGTGAATACATGGGCGTGCCGCATATCATCGAGAAGTCCACCGGGCCCAGGCGCAAAGTGGTCGTGGTGGGGGCAGGACCTGCCGGTATGGAGGCTGCACGTGTCGCCGCCGAACGTGGCCACGACGTAACCCTGTTGGAGAAGAAAGAGTTTATCGGCGGGCAGATCACCACTGCATCGAAAGCGCCGCAACGTGACCAGATTGCCGGCATTACGCGCTGGTTCCAGTTGGAACTGGCGCGCTTGAAAGTCGACCTGCGCCTGGGCGTGGCGGCCGATGCCGAAACCATCCTGGACCTGCGCCCGGACGTGGTGGTGCTGGCCGTCGGTGGGCATCCGTTCATCGAGCAGAACGAACACTGGGGCGCTGCCGAAGGGTTGGTGGTGAGCAGTTGGGATGTGCTCGACGGCAAAGTCGCACCGGGCAAGAACGTGCTGGTGTACGACACCATCTGTGAATTCACCGGCATGTCGGTGGCGGATTTCCTGGCGGACAAAGGTTGCCAGGTCGAGATCGTCACCGACGATATCAAGCCAGGCGTGGCCATCGGCGGTACGTCGTTCCCGACTTACTACCGCAGCATGTACCCCAAGGAAGTGATCATGACCGGCGACATGATGCTGGAAAAGGTCTACCGCGAAGGCGACAAGCTGGTGGCGGTGCTGGAGAACGAATACACCGGGGCCAAGGAGGAACGGGTGGTGGACCAGGTGGTGGTGGAGAACGGCGTGCGTCCGGACGAAGCCCTTTACTACGGGCTCAAGGAAGGTTCGCGCAACAAGGGCCAGATCGACGTCGAAGCGCTGTTCGCGATCAAGCCGCAGCCGTGCCTGAGCGAAGCGGGTGAGGGGTACTTGCTGTTTCGCATCGGTGACTGTGTGGCCCAGCGTAATACCCACGCCGCCATCTATGACGCCCTGCGCCTGTGCAAAGACTTTTGATGAGGTGAACTCGGTCAAATGTGGCAGGGGGCTTGCCCCCGATAGCGGTGGTTCAGCTACAGCTGTATCAACTGACACTCCGCCATCGGGAGCAAGCCCCCTCCCACATTCAAGGCCAGTTTCACAGTAGGCCTGTGTGGTCTTTGGGAGCTTCACCATGTTGAACACCTTGCTGCCTATTCTCCTGTTTGCCGCTTTGGGGCTCGCCGTGCTTGGCGCTTTGCGCCGGGCGAACATGTGGCGCCGTGGGCGCGCCTCCAAAGTCGACCTGCTTGGCGGCCTCCTGGCGATGCCCAAGCGCTACATGGTCGATTTGCACCACGTGGTCGCCCGCGACAAATACATCGCCAACACCCATGTCGCTACCGCATTGGGCTTTGTGCTGTCGGCGCTGCTGGCGATTCTGGTGCATGGTTTCGGCCTGCAAAACCGTATCCTCGGCTACGCCTTGCTGCTGGCCTCGACCTTGATGTTTGTCGGCGCCATCTTCATGTACCTGCGCCGCCGCAACCCACCCGCACGCCTGTCCAAAGGCCCGTGGATGCGCCTGCCGAAAAGCCTGATGGCGTTCTCGGTGAGCTTTTTCCTGGTGACCCTGCCGGTGGCCGGCATTCTGCCCGCCGATTTTGGCGGATGGCTGCTGGCCGCGTTGTTGAGCGTGGGCGTGCTGTGGGGCGTGTCCGAAATGTTCTTCGGCATGACCTGGGGCGGCCCGATGAAACACGCTTTCGCCGGCGCCCTGCACCTGGCCTGGCACCGCCGCGCCGAGCGCTTCGGGGGCGGCCGCTCCACCGGTTTGAAACCGCTGGATCTGAGCGACAAGACCGCGCCACTGGGCGTGGAAAAACCCAAGGATTTTACCTGGAACCAATTGCTCGGTTTCGACGCCTGCGTGCAGTGCGGCAAGTGCGAAGCGGCGTGCCCGGCGTTCGCGGCCGGCCAGCCGTTGAATCCGAAAAAACTCATCCAGGACATGGTGGTCGGCCTGGCCGGCGGCACCGATGCCAAGTTCGCCGGCAGCCCGTATCCAGGCCAACCGATTGGTGAACACGCCGGCAACCCGCACCAGCCGATCGTCATCGGCCTGGTGGACGCCGAGACGTTGTGGTCGTGCACCACCTGCCGCGCCTGCGTGGAAGAGTGCCCGATGATGATCGAGCACGTCGACGCCATCGTCGACATGCGCCGCCATCTCACCCTGGAAAAAGGCGCCACGCCGAACAAGGGCGCTGAAGTCCTGGAAAACCTGATCGCCACCGACAACCCCGGCGGCTTCGCTCCGGGCGGTCGCCTGAACTGGGCGGCGGACCTGAACCTGCCGCTGCTCAGCGACAAGGGCAGCTGCGAGGTGCTGTTCTGGGTTGGTGACGGTGCCTTCGACATGCGTAACCAACGCACCCTGCGTGCGTTCGTCAAGGTGCTCAAAGCGGCAGGTGTGGACTTCGCGGTACTCGGCCTTGAAGAGCGCGACAGCGGCGACGTGGCGCGGCGCCTGGGCGATGAAGCGACGTTCCAACTGTTGGCCTCGCGCAACATCCAGACGTTGGCCAGGTACAGCTTCAAACGCATCGTCACCTGCGACCCGCACAGTTTTCACGTGCTGAAAAACGAGTACGGCGCTTTCAACGGCAACTACGTCGTGCAGCACCACAGCACCTTCATGGCCGAACTGATCGGCGACGGCGCGCTGAACCTGGGCCAGCACAAAGGCACCAGCGTGACCTACCACGACCCGTGCTACCTGGGCCGCTACAACGGTGAATACGAGGCACCGCGCCAAGTGCTGCGTGCGCTGGGCATCGAGGTCAAGGAGATGCAACGCTCGGGCTTTCGATCGCGCTGCTGCGGCGGCGGCGGCGGAGCACCGATCACTGACATCCCCGGCAAGCAGCGTATCCCGGATATGCGCATGGACGATATCCGCGAAACCGGCGCCGAACTGGTGGCCGTGGGTTGCCCGCAGTGCACCGCAATGCTCGAAGGTGTGGTCGAACCGCGCCCGCTGATCAAGGACATCGCCGAACTGGTGGCCGACGCGTTGCTTGAAGACGCCGCGCCGGCCAAAGCTCCCCCCAAACGTGAACCTGCGGAGGTGCATTGATGAGCGACATTATCCGCCGCGACCCACGGGCCGAATGGATCGCCCGTAATCGCCTGCACCCGCTGCACGCGGCGATGCAGCCGGTGCAACAGAGTTGGATGGGGCCTAACGGCGTCATCCGCAAGAATGTGCACGGTGTGGGTTTTATCGGCCCCAACGGCATCAAGCGCATCGACCGCAGCGGCGCGCAACAGGGCGGTGCGGCCAAGCGTACGGCGGCGGTCGAGGTGCAGTTGCCGCTGCACCAGGTCCCGGCCCCGGCGTTCTACATCAATGTGGTGCCGGATATGGTCGGCGGCCGCCTGAGCAGCCACGACCGCGATGTGCTCGGCCTGGCGCGGCAACTGGCCGGCAGCGACGGCGCGGTACTGGCGGTGGTGTTTGGTGAACACAAGGAAAGTGCGTTTGCGACAGCGGGCGTAGACCGCCTGCTGGTGCTGGAAGGCCACGAATTCGACGGTTATTCACCGGAACAACGCGTCCAGGGCCTGCGGGCTGTGGATAACCAATTCAACCCGCGTCACTGGTTGCTGCCCGACAGCCGCAACGGTGGCGGTGAACTGGGCCGACGTTTTGCCGCCAGTCTCAAGGAACGTCCGGCCACGCGGGTGTGGCAGATCAAGGGCGAGTCGTGTATCGGTCGCGCCGGCGCGGGCCAGGAAGATCTGGCGCGGCCGCTGCCACGCCTGATTCTCGCCGCCGCCGAATGCGCCGACCCGGTCAGCGAGACGCGCCATGAAGTGTTGCCCGTGGAGTTATCCACAAGCCTGGCGCGCAGCCTGCCGCGTATCGAAGACCTCGGCGCGGTGGCAGTGGACCCGGCGGCGATTCCGATGGCCGAAGCCGAATTCATTTTCTCCGGCGGTAACGGCGTGAAGGATTGGGCGTTGTTCCACCAGACCGCTGCCGCCCTGGGCGCCACCGAAGGCGCTTCACGGGTCGCGGTGGACGATGGCTTCATGGCGCGTGATCGCCAGGTCGGCGCCAGCGGCACCTGGGTCACGGCGCGGGTATACGTGGCCGTGGGCATTTCCGGGGCGATCCAGCACCTGCAAGGCATCGGTGCCTGCGACAAGGTGGTGGCGATCAACCTCGATCCCGGCTGCGACATGATCAAGCGTGCCGACCTGTCGGTGATCGGCGAAAGCGCCGCGATTCTGCACGCCTTGATCGCTGCGGTCGAGGCCTACCGCAACGGCGCCAAGCGCGATGCAGCCTAGGGACATGACCATGACAACCAATGTAATCAGCCTGGTATCCATCGGCGCCCATCCCACCTCCGGGCGCCCGCGCCGTGCCGAACAGGATGCGCGTGCCGTCGAGCTGGGCCTGCAGATGGCTGGGGATAAGTTGCAGGTGCTGCACGCCGGCGACATCAGCGAGCCGACCCTGCGCAGCTACCTGGGCATGGGCTTGGCGCAACTGCATGTGCTGGAGCAGCCGGCCGGCGCCGATGCGTTGCCGGTGTTGAGTGACTATCTGCGCGAAGCCGGCGCCCAGGTGGTGCTCACCGGCAGCCAGGCGGAAACCGGTGAGGGCTCGGGCATGCTGCCGTTCCTGTTGGCGGAGCAACTGGGCTGGCCGCTGATTGTGGGGCTGGCTCAGGTTGAGTCCATCGATGCCGGCGTGGCCCATGTGCTGCAGGCGTTGCCACGCGGCCAGCGACGGCGCTTGAAGGTCCGCTTGCCGTTTCTGGCGACGGTGGATAACGCTGCGCCCAAGCCACGCCAGAGTGCGTACGGCCCGGCGCAACGTGGCGAGCTTGCCGCCCACGACGTCGAGATTGAACAGGATGAGTTATTCACAGGCGCTGCGCTGCAACCGGCCAAGCCTCGGCCCAAGCGTCTCAAGGTGATCAAGGCCAAGAGCGGCGCTGATCGTATGAAGGCTGCGACGGCCAAGGCCAGCGGGGGCGGGGGGCAAGTGCTCAAGGGCGTAAGTCCTGAAGAGGGCGCGCAAGCCATACTCAAATTGCTCATAGAAGAAGGCGTCGTACGCTGATCCCCTGGTGGGAGGGGGCTTGCCCCCGATTGCAGTGTGCCAGTCAGTACATCTGTTACTGATACACAGCGATCGGGAGCAAGCCCCCTCCCACAGAGTTATGGCGTTTACCCACAATCGCTGTTGATCTGCCTGTGGATAACCTGTTCGCGGTTGTCTGCACCCCCTGTATATCAAGCCCTGCAGCCCACTGTACGAAAAATAACCAACCTAACGTGCGGTTTTTATTCGGTTTTTTCCTGGGCTGACGCCTGGACTTGCCCCCAAAGTCTGTTGGCGCTTCTGTGGATAAGATGTTCGCTGTCGGCTGAGAGCCTTATAAATAAAGGCTTTGCTCGATACGATCAAAATATGATCAATTATCGCGTATACGCCTCTGAATACCCCTGTATGCCGCGAGATATGCAGTCTTGAGGTGGTTTTCCACAGCGCGGGCAAAGTTGCCCCCAAAGTCTGTTGGTGCTTCTGTGGATAAGGTGTTCGCGTACCGCTACAGGTCACGTATTTTGGGGCTTTCAGTGGGTTGATCAAAAAACGATCAGGCGCTTGTCAGATGCATGATTCTGAATAAGTCACGGATTTTCTTGATTTAATTTTGGTGGTAGCCGGCAGTTGCCCACAATTGCTGTGGGTGGCTCTGTGGATAAGTTGTTGGGTAACGGCTGGAGCGCCCAGCCGCAGCGGGCTAGACTATTGTTGCTCAAATTTTGAACAGCTCAGATTCTTGATGTGGCAGGGGCTTGCCCCCGATAGCGGTGCATCAGCCAATAAAGTTGCTGGCTGAACCACTGCAATCGGGGGCAAGCCCCCTCCCACATTTGATCCACGGTGTGTCAGTTACTCGTGCGCAGCCACGCCCTTGAGGTAAGGCGCTGGCGCCGCGCCGAGGTTGTTGAGCATGCGCTCGCTGTACCAATCCACAAAATTCACCACACCGAACTCATAGGTCTTGGAGTACGGCCCCGGCTGGTAAGCGGTGGAGTTGATCCCACGCTGATTCTCTTCGGCCAGGCGCCGGTCCTGGTCGTTGGTGGCGTCCCATACCTGGCGCATGCGCTCCACGTCGTAGTCCACGCCTTCCACCGCGTCCTTGTGCACGATCCACTTGGTGGTAACCATGGTTTCCTGGGCGCTGATCGGCCACACGGTGAACACGATGATGTGATCGCCCATGCAGTGGTTCCACGAGTGGGGCAGGTGCAGGATACGCATCGAGCCCAGATCGGGGTTTTTGATCCGGCCCATCAACTTGGCGCAGCCCTGCTTGCCGTCCAGGGTCATCGACACGGTGCCCTTGAGCAGCGGCATGCGCACGATGCGGTTACGCAGGCCAAAGCTGGCGTGGGCGTAAGGGATCTTCTCGGCATCCCAGGCGGCCGCGGAGGCGGCTACATGATCCTTGAACGCCTGGTCGGCACGCGGGTCGGTGACGTCGTCCCATTCCAGCAGGGTTTTCAGCAGTTCCGGGTGCGACGCGTTGCAGTGGTAGCACTCGCGGTTGTTTTCCAGCACCAGCTTCCAGTTGGCTTTCTCGAACAAGGTGGTCTGGATCGCCACCTTGGTGTTCTCCATGTCGTAGGGTTCCATGTAATGGCTCAGGGTCGACAGGAAGTCATCGATGGCCGGCGGGTTCTCGGCCAGGCTGATGAAGATATAGCCGCCGGCGGTTTTCACGTTCACCGGTTTTAGGCCGTACTGCTTCATGTCGAAGTCGGCGCCCATCTCGGTGCCGGCGAACAACAGGCGGCCGTCCAGCTCGTAGGTCCACTGGTGGTAGTGGCACACGAGCTTGGCAACCTTGCCCTTGTCGCTGGTGCACAAGCGCGAACCACGGTGACGGCACACGTTGTGAAACGCATGCACCACACCGTCGGCGCCACGGATCACGATGATCGGGTTCTTGCCCACCTGCAGGGTCAGGTAGTTGCCCTTGGTGGGGATTTCGCAGGTCATGCCGGCGATCAGCCACTCTTTCTGGAAGATTTCCTGCATGTCGATATCGAACAGCCGCTCATCAGAGTAAAACGGCTGCGGCAGCGAAAAGGTGCGCTCGCGCTCTTGCAGCATGTGCGCGGTGGCCTTGCGTGCGGGTTCCAGCGGATCGCCCAAGCTTAAGGTTGCGGTGACGTCCATCGTGTATGTCCTCATGGCCATTCGGTGTGGCCGGCGAATAGTGGCTGATCAGGTGTGCAGCAAGGCGTAAAGAACGCGTCTTTGTTGGGAGCGAGTGTGGGCCCGGCGTTGGGTCGAACCTTATCCATGGGCGACATGGCCCAATCTGATCCCGACGCGCAAGCCCCTGTCGTTGGGGGCTGGTCGCGGTAAGTATGTGAATGTCGCAGATAGGTAAATGGGCGATTCGCGCGTTACGCAGAATCGCCACCATAAGGCCGAGCCTCGGCGGTGGAGAACAGTATGTCCAACAGCTTCCTGAACCCGGTAACCACCCAGACCTGGGCCAATGGTCGGCACATCGTCCGTTGCGTCAAAGTCATCCAGGAAACCTGGGACGTGCGCACCTTCTGCTTCATGGCCGACCAGCCGATCCTGTTCTTTTTCAAACCGGGGCAGTTCGTCACCCTGGAGCTGGAGATCGAAGGCCAGCCGATCATGCGTTCGTACACCATTTCCAGCTCGCCGTCGGTGCCGTACAGCTTCTCGGTGACCATCAAGCGCGTGCCGGGCGGCCGCGTTTCCAACTGGTTGCACGATACGCTGCATGAAGGCCAGGAACTGGCGGTGCACGGGCCGGTCGGGCTGTTCAATGCAATCGACTTCCCGAGCCCCAAAGTGCTGTATCTGAGCGGCGGCGTCGGCATCACGCCGGTGATGTCCATGGCGCGCTGGTTCTACGACACCAACGCCAATGTCGACATGACATTCGTGCACAGCGCCCGTTCACCCAAAGACATCATCTACCACCGCGAGCTGGAACACATGGCGTCGCGGATCGACAACTTCAGCCTGCACCTGATCTGCGAGAAACACGGGTTGGGGGAGCCGTGGGCAGGTTATCGCGGTTACTTGAACCACAAGATGCTCGAACTGATGGTGCCGGATTTCCTTGAGCGCGAAGTGTTCTGCTGCGGGCCTACGCCCTACATGAGCGCGGTGAAGCGCCTGCTGGAAGCCGCCGGTTTTGACATGGCGCGCTACCACGAAGAATCCTTCGGTGCCACGCCGCCCGAAGCCCGTGCCGATGCGGTGGAGCAAGCCGAACAAGCTGCCGACGCACCGGAAATTGATCTGGCGGATCTGCACCAAGTGGAGTTCATTGCGTCGGGCAAGAGCATTCGCGTAGCACCGGGCGAAACCGTACATGCGGCGGCGGCCAAGCTCGGCCTGTTGATCCCGAAAGCCTGCGGCATGGGGATTTGCGGCACGTGCAAGGTGATGAAGCTGGGCGGCGAGGTCGAGATGGAGCACAACGGCGGGATCACCGAAGAGGATGAAGCCGAGGGTTATATCCTGTCGTGCTGCAGTGTGCCGAAGGGTGATGTGCGCATCGAGTTCTGACAGCCGCTCATTAACGCCTGCCAGGACGCTCCGCGTCCCGCTTGAGTGGTATGGCTGCATTCCCACGCGGAGCGTGGGAATGCTCGGTGTGAAGGGTTACTGGGCGTAGATATGTACTACGAAATGCTGGCCTGAGGCTGTCAGTTCATAGACTTTGTCGTAGACCCTCAGCGTCCTCGATGGCTCGTGGATGGTGTCGCCGACCTTTGCGTATTTCCTGAACTCATCCCAGTCGATAATGGTGGTGCTGACGGTGTTGTCACCTTGCACCAGGGTATTGACGTTGCTTTGATATTCCATGATTGAACTCTCCATTGGATTTGCAGCCGACTATTCGGCAGGCAATAAACCCGGAAGGTGGCAGGTATCGCTGCGTTTTCCTTCCAGGTTCCAAGAGGCTAGCCAATGAAATTGGAGTGCGCTGCTGTCAGAAATATCAAAAAACAGACTCGGCAATCGGCCAGCACGGACCTGTCTGATTTCTACTTCAAGCGTTCATCACTTCCCTGATGTCGGCCGCCAATTCTCTTACACGCTCTTCTTCGGTGTCCCACGCACACATGAAGCGTGCGCCGCCTTTGCCGATGAAGGTATAGAAGCGCCAGCCCTTGGCCGTCAGGGCTGCGATAGCGGGTTCCGAGAGCTGCAGGAACACGCCATTGGCCTGCACCGGGAACATCAGTTCCACGCCGGGAATGTCCGCCACCAGGCTGCTGAGCAACTGCGCGCAGTGGTTGGCGTGGCGTGCATGTTTGAGCCAGGCGTCGTTTTCGAGCAAGCCCACCCAGGGCGCGGACAGGAAACGCATCTTCGACGCGAGCTGGCCGGCCTGTTTGCAGCGGTAGTCGAAGTCTTCGGCCAACTTATGGTTGAAAAACAGGATCGCTTCACCCACGGCCATGCCGTTCTTGGTGCCACCGAAGCACAGCACGTCCACCCCGGCCTTCCAGGTCAGGTCGGCCGGCGAGCAGCCCAGAAACGCACAGGCGTTGGAGAAGCGCGCGCCGTCCATATGCAGGTTCAGGCCCAGCTCCTTGCAGGTGACGCTGATGGCGCGGATTTCTTCCGGGGTGTAGACGCTGCCGACTTCGGTGGCCTGGGTGAGGGTGACTACGCGCGGTTTCGGGTAGTGAATGTCTTGGCGCTTGAGGGCGATTTCGCGGATCGACTCCGGCGTCAGCTTGCCGTTTTCGGTGCGCGCAGTCAGTAGCTTGGAGCCATTGGAGAAAAACTCAGGCGCGCCGCACTCATCGGTCTCGACGTGGGCGGTTTCCGAGCAAATCACGCTATGGTAGCTCTGGCACAGCGAAGACAGCGCCAGGGAGTTGGCGGCGGTGCCGTTGAAGGCGAAGAACACTTCGCAGTCGGTTTCGAACAGATTGCGGAAACCGTCGGCGGCGCGGTGGGTCCACTCATCATCACCGTAGGCGCGTTGATGGCCCTGGTTGGCTTGTTCCATGGCGGCCCAGGCTTCCGGGCAGATGCCGGAATAGTTGTCGCTGGCGAATTGTTGGCTCTTGTCAGTCATGGCCCATTCCTGTGGTCGATGTTGGTGCGCACTTTAACCAAGATTGGGAGGGCGGCGCACGCACTGTAAATGCAAAGTCGGTGGGGAATTATGCACGGTACTGACACCTTGCCTGTCGGACGTTTCCGAGATGGCGCTTTGGACCTGCTCAAGTGGCTGGCGCTGCTGAGCATGGTGCTGGATCACCTGCGCTACGTGGGCTTGAGCCTCGATGGCCTGTATGTACCGGGGCGCCTGGCGTTCCCGTGGTTTTGCCTGGCGATTGCGGCGAATCTGCACCGGACTCGAAATACTCCAGTGACCGGCCAGTGGCGCTACCTGGCCTGGTTGCTGCTGTTCAGTGTGATCAGCGAAGTGCCGTATCGGATGTTCATCGAAGATGCCGATACCTTGAATGTATTGCCGACCCTGGCGCTGGGCCTGCTGGTTGCCCGAGGTTTGCGGCAGAAGGCGCTGGTTGATCGAGGATTGGCGCTGATCGCTGTCACAGTGGCGGCCGTATTTTCAACCCAGTTGATGTTCGGTTTATTTGGCGTATTGCTGCCGCTGGCGATGCTGCTGGTGTTTCGCCGGCCCTGGTATTTCAGCGTGCTGCCGGGTTTGGTCTGCGTCGCCGCCAATCAATGGCAGATTCTGCTCAATAGCGGCACGTTTGTGGCGTTGTCGGGGTTGGCTGCATGCCTGATTGCGCCGCTGGCAGGATTGGTCTTATTGCGACACGCCAGAAACGTCTCGCCACCGGCCATGCGCCGTTGGGCATATGCCCTCTATCCAATGCACTTCCTTGTGCTGCTGCTCGTGCGCAAGATCATCGCCTGACCCCTGTGGGAGGGGCTTGCCCCCGATGGCTGAGTGTCAGCCTCTGCATAGGCAAGCTGACCCACCGCTATCGGGAGCAAGCTCCCTCCCACACAAGCCCTATTCCACATTTGTTCTGCGTCGCTGGAGGAATGTCGTAAACGCACCTTTGCGTGGCGTGCGCAGGCATTTGGCCCGCACGCGCCAGCCCTACCATCGCATCAAAGGGCCCTGCGAGGGCCTCAACAATACGAAAGGCTGGGAGAGACGCGATGTTCAGCAAACAAGACCAGATCCAGGGATATGACGACGCACTGCTGGCGGCGATGAATGCCGAGGAGCAGCGTCAGGAAGACCATATCGAGCTGATCGCGTCGGAGAACTACACCAGCAAACGCGTGATGCAAGCGCAAGGCAGCGGCCTCACCAACAAATACGCCGAAGGCTACCCGGGCAAGCGCTACTACGGTGGCTGCGAGCATGTGGACAAGGTCGAGGCCCTGGCCATCGAGCGCGCCAAGCAGCTGTTCGGCGCCGATTACGCCAACGTGCAGCCGCACTCCGGTTCGTCCGCCAACAGCGCGGTGTACCTGGCGCTGATCAATCCCGGCGACACGATCCTGGGCATGAGCCTGGCCCACGGCGGCCACCTGACCCACGGCGCCAAGGTGTCGTCCTCGGGCAAGCTGTACAACGCGGTGCAATACGGCATCAACACCGACACCGGCCTGATCGATTACGACGAAGTCGAACGCCTGGCCGTGGAGCACCAGCCGAAGATGGTGGTAGCCGGTTTCTCCGCCTACTCCAAGACCCTGGATTTCCCACGTTTCCGTGCGATTGCCGACAAGGTGGGCGCGCTGCTGTTCGTCGACATGGCCCACGTCGCCGGCCTGGTTGCCGCCGGCCTGTACCCGAACCCGCTGCCGTACGCCGATGTGGTCACCACCACCACGCACAAGACCCTGCGCGGTCCGCGTGGCGGCCTGATCCTGGCCAAGGCCAACGAAGCCATTGAAAAGAAACTCAACGCCGCCGTATTCCCCGGCGCCCAGGGCGGCCCGCTGATGCACGTCATCGCCGGCAAGGCCGTGTGCTTCAAGGAAGCCCAGGAGCCTGGCTTCAAGGTCTATCAGCAACAAGTGATCGATAACGCCCAGGCCATGGCCGAGGTGTTCATCAAGCGCGGCTACGACGTGGTCTCCGGCGGCACCGATAACCACCTGTTCCTGGTCAGCCTGATCCGTCAGGGCCTCACCGGTAAAGACGCGGACGCCGCCCTTGGTCGCGCCCACATCACCGTCAACAAGAACGCCGTGCCGAATGACCCGCAGTCGCCATTCGTGACCTCGGGCCTGCGCATCGGCACTCCGGCGGTGACCACCCGCGGTTTCAAGGTGGCGCAGTGCATCGAATTGGCCGGCTGGATCTGCGACATCCTCGACAACCTCGGCGACGCCGACGTCGAGGCCAACGTGGCCAAGCACGTGTCTGCCCTGTGCGCTGATTTCCCGGTTTATCGCTGAGCGCGGTTTTGGAGTAATGACTATGCAACGCTACTCAGGCTTCGGCCTCTTCAAGCACTCCCTCAGCCATCACGAAAACTGGCAAAAGATGTGGCGCACGCCGACCCCGAAAAAGGTCTACGACGTGGTCATCGTCGGCGGCGGCGGGCATGGTCTGGCGACCGCCTACTACCTGGCCAAGGAGCACGGCATCACCAACGTGGCCGTGGTCGAAAAAGGCTGGCTGGGCGGCGGTAACACCGCGCGCAACACCACCATCGTGCGTTCCAACTACCTGTGGGACGAGTCGGCGCACCTGTACGAACACGCGATGAAACTCTGGGAAGGTTTGTCCCAGGACCTGAACTACAACGTGATGTTCTCCCAGCGCGGCGTGTACAACCTGTGCCACACCCTGCAGGATATCCGTGATTCCGAGCGCCGCGTCAGCGCCAACCGCCTCAATGGCGTGGACGGCGAACTGCTCAATGCCAAGCAGGTAGCGGACGAGATTCCGTACCTGGACTGCTCGAAAAACACCCGCTACCCGGTGCTCGGCGCCACTGTGCAACGTCGCGGCGGCGTGGCCCGTCACGATGCCGTGGCCTGGGGCTTTGCCCGCGCCGCCGACGCCCTTGGCGTGGACCTGATCCAGCAGACCGAAGTGATCGGCTTTCGCAAGGAAAACGGCGTGTGCATCGGCGTGGAAACCAACAAAGGCTTTATCGGCGCCAAGCGCGTCGGTGTGGTCACGGCCGGTAATTCCGGGCACATGGCTTCGCTGGCCGGTTTCCGCCTGCCGATCGAATCCCATCCACTGCAAGCACTGGTATCGGAGCCGATCAAACCGATTATCGACAGCGTGATCATGTCCAACGCCGTGCACGGTTACATCAGCCAGTCCGACAAGGGCGACCTGGTGATCGGCGCCGGTATCGACGGCTACAACGGTTACGGCCAGCGCGGCTCGTACCCGGTGATCGAACACACCATCCAGGCCATCGTCGAGATGTTCCCGGTGCTCTCACGCGTGCGCATGAACCGCCAGTGGGGCGGCATCGTCGACACCACGCCGGACGCGTGCCCGATCATCTCCAAGACCCCGGTGCCGAACATGTTCTTCAACTGCGGGTGGGGCACCGGTGGCTTCAAGGCCACGCCGGGCTCGGGCAATGTGTTCGCCGCGAGCCTGGCCAAGGGTGAAATGCACCCATTGGCTGCGCCTTTCTCCATCGACCGTTTCCACAACGGTGCGCTGATCGACGAACACGGCGCTGCGGCCGTCGCCCACTAACAGGAGAACCACCTTATGTTGCATATCTTCTGTCCTCACTGTGGCGAACTGCGCTCCGAAGAGGAATTCCACGCGTCCGGCCAAGCGCACATCCCGCGCCCGCTGGACCCGAATGCCTGCACCGACGCCGAGTGGGGCGACTACATGTTCTTTCGCGACAACCCCCGTGGCCTGCATCACGAACTGTGGATTCACGCCGCCGGTTGCCGCCAGTATTTCAACGCGACCCGTAACACCGTGACCTACGAAATTCTTGAAACCTACAAGATCGGTGAGAAGCCTCAGTTCACCGCCAAGGCCTCTGGAGAGAAGGTATGAGCCAGATCAATCGCCTGTCCAACGGTGGCCGCATCGACCGCAATAAAGTCCTGACGTTTACCTTCAACGGCCAGAGCTACAAAGGCTTTGAAGGCGACACCCTGGCCGCCGCCCTGCTGGCCAACGGCGTCGACATCATCGGCCGCAGCTTCAAGTACTCGCGGCCTCGCGGCATCTTTGCTGCGGGCGCCGAAGAGCCGAACGCGGTGCTGCAGATCGGGGCCACCGAAGCCACCCAGATTCCCAACGTGCGCGCCACGCAACAGGCGTTGTACCAGGGCTTGGTCGCCACCAGCACCAACGGCTGGCCGAGCGTCAACAACGACATGATGGGCATTCTCGGCAAGGTCGGCGGCAAGCTGATGCCGCCGGGTTTCTACTACAAAACCTTCATGTACCCGCAATCGTTCTGGATGACTTACGAGAAGTACATCCGCAAAGCGGCTGGCCTTGGCCGTTCGCCGACCGAGAACGACCCGGACACCTACGACAACTTCAACCGTCACTGCGACGTGCTGGTGGTCGGCGCAGGCCCTGCCGGTCTCACCGCGGCACTGGCGGCTGCGCGCAGCGGTGCGCGGGTGATCATCGCCGATGAGCAGGAAGAGTTCGGCGGTTCGCTGCTCGATTCGCGTGAAAGCCTCGACGGCAAGCCGGCCACCGAATGGGTTGCCAGCGTCATCGCTGAACTCAAAGCCCTGCCGGACGTGGTGCTGCTGCCCCGCGCCACCGTCAACGGCTACCACGACCATAACTTCCTGACCATTCACGAGCGCCTCACCGACCACCTTGGCGACCGCGCACCGATTGGCGTGGTGCGCCAGCGCATCCACCGCGTGCGCGCCAAGCGTGTGGTGCTGGCGACCGGTGCGTGCGAGCGCCCGCTGGTGTACGGCAACAACGACGTGCCGGGCAACATGCTGGCCGGTGCGGTCTCTACCTACGTGCGTCGCTACGGCGTGGCACCGGGCAAGAAACTGGTGCTGTCGACCAACAACGACCACGCCTACCGGGTCGCGTTGGACTGGCTCGACGCCGGCCTGCAAGTGGTCGCCGTCGCCGATGTACGCCATAACCCACGCGGTGCCCTGGTTGAAGAAGCCCGCGCCAAAGGCATTCGTATCCTCACCGGCAGCGCCGTGGTCGAAGCCCGGGGCACCAAGCGCGTGAGTGCTGCGCGTGTGGCTGCGATCGATGTCAAAGCCCACAAAGTCACCAGCCCCGGCGAGTGGCTGGACTGCGACCTGGTGGCCAGCTCCGGCGGCTACAGCCCGGTGGTGCACCTGGCTTCGCACCTGGGCGGCAAGCCGACCTGGCGTGAAGACATCCTCGGTTTTGTGCCAGGCGAAGCCCCGCAGAAACGCGTGTGCGTCGGCGGTATCAATGGCGTCTACGGCCTTGGGGATTCCCTCGCCGATGGGTTCGAAGGTGGCGTGCGCGCTGCCAGCGAAGCGGGTTTTGCCCCGGTTGAAGGGGTGTTGCCCAAAGCCCTGAGCCGTCTGGAAGAACCAACCCTGGCGCTGTTCCAGGTGCCCCACGAAAAAGCCACCGCGCGGGCGCCGAAGCAATTTGTCGACCTGCAGAACGACGTCACCGCTGCCGCCATCGAACTGGCGACCCGCGAAGGATTCGAGTCGGTGGAGCACGTCAAGCGCTACACCGCGCTGGGCTTCGGCACCGACCAGGGCAAGCTGGGTAACGTCAACGGTTTGGCCATCGCGGCGCGCTCGCTGAACGTGACCATCCCGCAGATGGGCACCACCATGTTCCGCCCCAACTACACGCCGGTGACTTTCGGTGCGATAGCGGGGCGTCACTGTGGGCACATTTTCGAACCGGTGCGCTACACCGCGCTGCAAGCCTGGCACGTAAAGAACGGCGCCGAGTTTGAAGATGTCGGCCAGTGGAAACGCCCTTGGTATTTCCCACGCAACGGTGAAGACCTGCACGCGGCGGTAAAACGTGAATGCCTGGCGGTGCGCGACAGCGTCGGCCTGCTCGATGCCTCGACCCTCGGCAAGATCGACATCCAGGGTCCGGATGCCCGTGAGTTTCTCAACCGCATCTACAGCAACGCCTGGACCAAGCTTGACGTGGGCAAGGCGCGCTACGGCCTGATGTGCAAGGAAGACGGCATGGTCTTCGATGACGGCGTCACCGCCTGTCTGGCCGACAACCATTTCCTGATGACCACCACCACCGGCGGCGCCGCCCGCGTGCTGCAGTGGCTGGAAATCTATCAGCAGACCGAATGGCCGGACCTCAAGGTGTATTTCACCTCGGTCACCGACCACTGGGCGACCATGACCCTGTCCGGCCCCAACAGCCGCAAGCTGCTCAGTGAAGTCACCGACATCGACCTGGACAAGGACGGCTTCCCGTTCATGACCTGGAAGGAAGGCCTGGTCGGCGGCGTACCGGCGCGGGTGTTCCGTATCTCGTTTACCGGTGAGCTGTCGTATGAAGTCAACGTGCAGGCCGACTACGCCATGGGCGTGCTGGAAAAGATCGTCGAGGCCGGCAAAAAGTACAATCTGACCCCGTACGGCACCGAAACCATGCACGTCCTGCGCGCCGAAAAGGGCTTCATCATTGTCGGCCAGGATACCGACGGCTCGATGACCCCGGACGACCTGAACATGGGTTGGTGCGTGGGCCGTACCAAACCGTTCTCGTGGATCGGCTGGCGTGGGATGAACCGTGAAGACTGCGTACGTGAAGAGCGTAAGCAGCTGGTCGGGCTCAAACCGATTGATCCGACCGTATGGCTGCCGGAAGGCGCGCAACTGGTGTTCGATCCGAAGCAGACGATTCCGATGAAAATGGTCGGCCACGTGACCTCAAGCTATGCACACAACTCCCTGGGTTATTCGTTTGCCATGGGCGTGGTGAAAGGCGGCTTGAAGCGCATCGGCGAGCGGGTGTTTTCGCCGCAGGCCGATGGCAGTGTGATCGAGGCGGAGATTATGTCTTCGGTGTTCTTTGACCCTAAGGGTGATCGGCAGAACATCTGATAGACCGCGGCGCGCCCATCGGGGGCAAGCCCCCTCCCACAGGGGAATGCATTCCAAGTGTGGGAGGGGCTTGCCCCCGATGAGGCCATCAGCCTCACAACAGAATTCAGAACAGGTGCTTTATGACAGCAGCCAATGTTTACCAGCAACGCCCCACCACCGGCGCCAAGGCCGAGTCGTCGCTGCACCATGCCGACCTCGCCAGCCTGGTCGGCAAGGGCCGCAAGAATGCCGGCGTAACCGTGCGGGAAAAGAAACTCCTCGGCCACTTGACCCTCCGTGGCGATGGCCACGATGCCGCGTTCGCCGCCGGGGTGCACACGGCCCTGGGCATCGAACTACCCGGTGCCCTGAGCGTGGTCTTCAAGGGTGAGACGAGCCTGCAATGGCTCGGCCCGGACGAATGGCTGCTCATTGTCCCGGGCGGCGAAGAATTCGCCGCCGAACAGAACCTGCGCGCGGCTCTGGGCGACCTGCATATCCAGATCGTCAACGTCAGTGGCGGCCAGCAGATCCTCGAACTCAGCGGCCCGAACGTGCGCGATGTGTTGATGAAATCCACCAGCTACGATGTGCACCCCGACAACTTCCCGGTCGGCAAGGCGGTAGGCACGGTGTTCGCGAAATCGCAACTGGTGATCCGCCATACCGCTGAGGACACCTGGGAACTGCTGATTCGCCGCAGCTTCTCGGATTACTGGTGGCTGTGGCTGCAGGACGCCTCGGCCGAATTCGGCCTGAGCGTTCAAGCCTGACATGGCGCTCGCGCTGTCTCACCCCTTCACTGTAGGAGCGAGCTTGCTCGCGAAAAACCAAAGACGCCGCGTTCATTCAGCATGCACGCATCATCGTTGGCGTTCTTCGCGAGCAAGCTCGCTCCTACAGTAGATAGCGTTGTTTGAGGAGTTACCCGCTATGAGCCGCGCACCCGATACATGGATTTTGACCGCCGACTGCCCCAGCGTGCTCGGCACGGTGGACGCGGTCACCCGCTACCTGTTCGAGCAGGGTTGCTACGTTACCGAGCACCATTCGTTCGATGACCGTCTCTCGGGCCGCTTTTTTATTCGGGTGGAATTCCGTCAGCCCGATGGATTTGACGAGCAGGGTTTTCGCGATGGCCTGGCCACGCGCGGTGAAGCCTTTGGCATGATCTTCGAGCTGACGGCACCGAACTACCGGCCAAAAGTGGTGATCATGGTCTCCAAGGCCGATCACTGCCTCAACGACCTGTTGTACCGCCAGCGCATCGGCCAGTTGTCGATGGACGTGGTCGCGGTGGTGTCCAACCATCCCGATTTGAAACCTTTGGCCGACTGGCATCAAATTCCCTACTACCATTTCCCCCTCGACCCCAACGACAAACCGTCCCAGGAGCGTCAAGTGTGGCAAGTGGTAGAAGACACCGGCGCCGAACTGGTGATCCTTGCGCGTTACATGCAAGTGCTGTCGCCGGAGCTGTGCCGTAAGCTGGACGGCAAGGCGATCAACATTCATCACTCGTTGCTGCCGGGGTTCAAGGGCGCCAAGCCGTATCACCAGGCGTACAACAAGGGGGTGAAACTGGTCGGCGCCACGGCGCATTACATCAACAACGACCTGGATGAAGGGCCGATCATCGCCCAGGGTGTGGAGGTGGTGGATCACAGCCACTATCCCGAGGATTTGATTGCCAAGGGGCGGGATATCGAAGGGCTGACATTGGCACGGGCGGTGGGGTATCACATTGAGCGGCGGGTGTTTTTGAACGCCAATAGAACGGTGGTGCTCTGACTGACGCCATCGGGGGCCAGCCCCCTCCCACTGGGGAACGCATTCCAAGTGTGGGAGGGGGCTGGCCCCCGATGAGGCCCTCACCCACAACACAAGAAACAGCATCTGTACCCAAGCACTTAACGCGCTGCCCATCCAAACAGGCAACGCAGTTCCATAAAAACAACAGCGAGGTGAAAGCATGTCTGGTAATCGTGGTGTCGTGTATCTCGGCAATGGCAAAGTCGAAGTACAGAAAATCGACTATCCCAAAATGCAGGACCCCCGTGGCAGGAAGATCGAGCATGGCGTCATCCTGCGCGTGGTTTCCACCAACATCTGCGGCTCCGACCAACACATGGTGCGCGGCCGCACCACTGCCCAGACCGGCCTGGTGCTGGGGCATGAAATCACTGGCGAGGTGATCGAGAAGGGCAGCGACGTTGAAAACCTGAAAATCGGTGACCTGGTCTCCGTTCCCTTCAACGTGGCCTGCGGTCGTTGCCGCTCCTGCAAAGAGCAACACACCGGCGTATGCCTGACCGTCAACCCGGCGCGTGCCGGTGGCGCCTACGGTTATGTGGACATGGGCGACTGGACCGGCGGCCAGGCTGAGTACGTGCTGGTGCCCTACGCCGACTTCAACCTGCTGAAACTGCCGGACCGCGACAAGGCCATGGAGAAAATCCGCGACCTGACCTGCCTCTCCGACATTCTGCCGACCGGCTACCACGGCGCCGTGACGGCCGGGGTTGGCCCTGGCAGCACCGTGTACATCGCCGGCGCCGGCCCGGTCGGGCTTGCCGCTGCGGCGTCCGCACGCCTGCTCGGCGCGGCAGTGGTGATCATCGGCGACGTCAATTCAATCCGCCTGGCCCATGCCAAGGCCCAGGGTTTCGAAATTGTCGACCTGTCCACCGACACCCCGCTGCACGAGCAGATCGCCGCACTATTGGGCGAGCCCGAAGTGGATTGCGCCGTCGACTGCGTGGGCTTTGAAGCACGCGGCCACGGCCACGACGGCGTCAAGGCCGAAGCCCCGGCCACCGTGCTCAACTCGCTGATGGGCGTGGTGCGCGTGGCAGGCAAGATCGGTATCCCCGGCCTGTACGTCACTGAAGATCCAGGTGCCGTCGATGCCGCCGCAAAAATGGGCAGCCTGAGCATTCGCTTTGGGTTGGGCTGGGCCAAATCCCACAGCTTCCACACCGGGCAGACACCCGTGATGAAGTACAACCGCCAACTGATGCAGGCGATCATGTGGGACCGTATCAACATCGCCGAGATCGTCGGCGTGCAGGTCATCAGCCTGGATGACGCGCCACGCGGTTATGGCGAGTTCGATGCGGGTGTGCCGAAGAAGTTTGTGATCGATCCGCACAAGCTGTTCAGTGCGGCGTAACGCGTTGAGCAAATGAAAAGGGCGACCTATATGGGTCGCCCTTTTTTTGTGGGAGGGGGCTTGCCCCCTCCCACATGGGTTTTATGGTGTTTGGGGGTCAGCGTGTGGCCAGTGCGCCCTGGTAGACGGTCGGGCCTGTCGGTTGTTTGCTGATGGAACCACCTTTGGTCTCCGAACTGACCATCAACTCCACCGGCTGGCTGATGGTTTCCTGCTGGCGCGGGTTGAGGCCGATGATGCCCTTGCCGTCCTCCGGCAACAGGCCCAGGGACACAGGCGTGCCATCTTTAGGAATTGCCCACAGCTCCAGGCTCTGGTCTGGCGCGGGTGCCGTGGCGGCAATCGGCTGCACTTCCAGGTAATCCTTGTGGGCCATGATTTGTGCGGCCGGCTGCTGGGTGGTGGTCACCAACGTGGCCGCGGACTTGACGCTGTCCTGGGTGTAGAGCGCGCCACCAATACCGGCAACCACCACGGCGCAGGCGCCAATGAACAGGCGAGGGCGGCTCCAGAACGCAGGCTTGTGCTCAATCGCTTGGGGGTGGATCGCAGTCATAAGTCTCTTCCTGACAAATTTTGTAGTCAGTTCATGGACCCGCTTATCCCCAATGGGTTCCGGAACAACCGACGGGATACCCAGTCCAACGCCTGCTTTGCACCTATCTCCTGAGGTTGTCTTGATGAAGATTTCACGCGGTTTCGCCCTTTCCTGCCTGTTGACCGTGGCCGCCGGCCCGGTGTTCGCCGCAGGTTTCAGCCTTGGCGATGCAGCCAACGCCATTTCCGGCATGCAGGGTGGCAACAACAAAGCCGCCGCCGCCGCGCCAACATCGGAAACGGCCGACCTGCTGACGGCCCTGACCTCGCAACTCAATATCACCCCGGAGCAAGCGGTCGGTGGCACCGGCGCCATGCTGGGCCTGGCCAAGAACAAACTGAGCGGCAACGACTTTGCGCAGCTGGGCAACAGCGTGCCAGGCCTCGATAAGTTGTCGGGTAACAACGCATTGGGCAGCCTTGGTGCCCTGAGCGGGATGCTCGGCCAGAACGGCGGCAGCAAGACCAGCGGCCTGGACGGCCTGCTGGGTAACGTGAAAAACACCAATGACTTGAACACTGCGTTCAGCGCCCTGGGCATGGACAGCGGCATGATCGGCCAGTTTGCCCCGGTGATCCTGCAATACCTGGGCGGGCAGGGCGCCGACAGCTCGGTACTGGGCAAACTGGCCCAGGCCTGGGGCACCGGTAGCTAAGACCGCTCCGCGCGCAAGTGTTCGATGCGCGCGTCCTTCTCCGTCCAGAGCTGGTTGACCCAGTTCTGGACGGTCTGGCGAAACGCCGGATCGTTCTCGTAATCCCCCTGCCACAACGCCGGGTCCAGTTCACGGGTGCGGATATCCACAATCACCTTCGGCACCGCGCCGCTGATCAAATCCCAGAACCCCGGAATCCTGTGTTGTGGGTAGACCACGGTCACGTCGAGGATGGCGTCCAGTTGCTCACCCATTGCCGCCAGTACAAACGCGACGCCGCCTGCCTTGGGCTTGAGCAGCCGGGTGAACGGTGAATCCTGCTGGGTGCGTTTGGCCTCGCTGAACCGCGTGCCTTCCAGGTAATTGACCACGGTCACCGGCTGGCGCTTGAACAGCTCGCAGGCCTGTTTGGTGATCTTCAGGTCCTGTCCGGCCAGCTCCGGGTGCTTGGCCAGGAACGCCTTGGTGTAGCGCTTCATGAACGGGTAATCCAGCGCCCACCAGGCCAGGCCGAGGAAGGGCACCCAGATCAGCTCTTTTTTCAGGAAGAATTTGAAGAACGGCGTACGCCGGTTCAGCGCCTGGATCAATGCGGGAATATCCACCCAGGACTGGTGGTTGCTGATGACCAGGTAAGAGGTGTCACCCCGCAGGTCCTCACCGCCGCGAATATCCCATTGGGTTGGAATGCACACGGCGAAGATCAGCTTGTCGATCTCGGCCCAGGTCTCGGCGATCCACATCACCGCCCAGGACGCATAGTCACGCCAGCGGCCCGGCGCCACCAGCTTGAGCAGGGCGAATACCATCAAGGGGCCGATCAGGATCAGCGTGTTGAGTAACAGCAGCAGTGTGACCAGACAGCCGGTGAGCAGGCGGCGCATAAATAACTCTTGGAATTCTGTGGACGGACCATGATAAGCAGCTTGAGTCCAGAGGCCAAATCCCGATTCGCCGCACCAATGTGATCGTTCCCACGCGCAGCGCGGGAACGAGCTAACTAAGTGCCGCCTTTGCGGTCTAGAATTCGCCTACTTCTCTCCGAGGAAATCACGTCGTGAAACTGCTCCTAGCCTCGCTCGCTCTCGCGGCCTTGCCCGTCATGGCTGCCGAACCGACCCTCTACGGTCGCTACGAATACATCCAATTGCCGGAAATCGGCCAGACCTTCAAGGCCAAGATGGACACCGGCGCGTTGACCGCCTCGCTGTCGGCCCGTGACATCGAGACCTTCACCCGTGATGGCGACGATTGGGTGCGCTTCCGCCTCGGCGGCAAGGACGCCGACAACAAAGTCTACGAACACAAGGTCTCGCGCATCAGCAAGATCAAGAGCCGCGCCGATGAAGATGACGACAAGGACGAAGCCAGTGTGGCCAAGCGCCCGGTGATCGATCTGGAAATGTGCCTGGGCGACGTCAAGCGTACCGTGGAGGTCAACCTCACCGATCGCAGCAGCTTCAACTACCCGCTGCTGATCGGCGCCAAGGCCCTGCGTGAATTCGGTGCAGCGGTTAACCCGGCGCGTCGCTACACTGCCGACAAACCGGACTGCTGACGGACCCACATGGCGCATATCCTGATTGTCGAAGACGAAGCGGCGATAGCCGACACGCTGATATTCGCCCTGCAGGGCGAGGGCTTTACCACCACCTGGCTGAGCCTCGGCCAGGCGGCGCTGGAGCATCAGCGTCATACCCCGGCCGACCTGATCATCCTCGACATCGGCCTGCCTGACATCACAGGTTTTGAAACCTGCAAGCAGCTGCGCCGGTTCAGCGAAGTGCCGGTGATGTTCCTCAGCGCGCGGGATGGCGAGATCGACCGCGTGGTGGGGCTGGAGATCGGCGCCGACGATTATGTGGTCAAACCGTTCAGCCCGCGTGAAGTCGCCGCAAGGGTGCGGGCGATTCTCAAGCGTGTCGGGCCGGGTGTGGCGCCTGCTGTCTTCCAGGTGGACCTGGAGCGCATGCAGATCCACTATCGGGGCCAGCCGCTGAGCCTGACGCGTCATGAATTCCTTCTGTTGCAAAGCCTGCTGGAGCAACCCGAACGTGTGTTCAGCCGCGAGCAACTGCTGGACGCGGTGGGGGTACCGGCCGACGCCGGCTACGAGCGCAATATCGACAGTCATATCAAAAGCCTGCGCAGCAAGTTGCGCAACGTGGCGGCCGAGGCTGAGCCGATCCAGACCCATCGCGGCCTGGGTTACAGCTACAACCCGAGCCACAGCTGATGCGCCTGGGGCTGCGGATTTTCCTGGTGTACGCGCTGTTCATCGGGCTCACCGGCTATTTTGTGCTCAGCACTGTGATGAAGGAAATCCGCCCCGGCGTGCGCCAGTCCACCGAAGAAACCCTGGTGGACACCGCCAACCTGCTCGCCGAAATCCTGCGCAATGATGTGAAGAACGGCACCCTCGGCCAGAGCCATTGGCCAGAGTTGCTCAAGGCTTACGGCAATCGCCAACCCGGCGCGGTGATCTGGGGCCTGCCGAAAAACCAGGTCAACCACCGCATCTACGTGACCGATGCCCACGGCACGGTGTTGCTCGACTCCACCGGCGAAGCGGTGGGCCAGGACTATTCGAAATGGAACGACGTGTACCTGACCCTGCGCGGCGAATATGGCGCGCGCTCCACCCGCAGCGCGCCGGATGACCCTGCTTCATCGGTGATGCATGTGGGCGCGCCGATTCGCGACGAGGGCCGGATCATCGGCGTGGTCACCGTGGCCAAGCCCAACAGCTCGTTGCAGCCCTACGTTGACCGTACCGAGCGCCGTCTGCTGTGGTACGGCGCCGGGCTGGTCATTCTCGGCCTGCTGCTGGGCGCACTGTTGTCTTGGTGGCTGAGCGTCGCCCTGAAACGCTTGACCGCCTATGCCGAGGCCGTCAGCGAAGGCCGTCGTGCCGAGTTGCCCCATTACCGGGGCGGCGAGCTCAAGCAGTTGTCCACCGCTGTCGAGCACATGCGCACACAGTTGGAGGGCAAGGCCTATGTCGAACACTATGTACATACCCTGACCCACGAACTGAAAAGCCCGCTGGCGGCGATTCGCGGTGCGGCGGAGTTGCTGCAGGGCGACATGACACGCGAACAGCAGCAGCGTTTTGTCGGCAATATCGACAGCGAAAGCGCGCGCCTGCAGCAGTTGATCGAGCGGCTGTTGAACCTGGCGCAGGTGGAGCAACGCCAGGGGCTGGAAGAGCAGTCGAGCATCCCGTTGGCGGCCCTGGTCGAGGCTGCTCTCAACGCCCAGTGTGCGCGGATCGAAGGCGCCGGGTTGCACGTCGAGCAGACGATTCCGGCTGATGTGAAGGTGTATGGCGAGCCTTTCCTGCTGCGCCAGGCCCTGGGCAACCTGCTGGACAACGCCCTGGATTTCACCCCGCCCGGCGGCGCGCTGCGGTTCAGTGCGCAGGTGCGGCACAACGACGTTCACGTCAGCCTGTTCAACCAGGCTGCGCCGATTCCCGACTACGCTTTGCCGCGCCTGAGCGAGCGTTTCTATTCCCTGCCGCGCCCGGCCAGCGGACGCAAAAGCACCGGGCTGGGCCTCAACTTTGTCGAGGAAGTGATGAAACTGCACGGCGGCGCGTTGCAGGTCGGCAATGTACCGGGTGGCGTGCAAGCGGTGCTGCATCTCCACACAGTCTCCACATTGCCCACATAAACCGTCCACACAGGCTGCCCAGACTCTCCCCATCAAAACAGGGAGAGACCCATGAACCGCAGCCTGCTTTTCAAACTTGGCGCGATTGCGCTGCTGATCCTGCTGTTGCTGATTCCGTTGCTGATGATCAACGGCATCATCAGCGACCGCCAGCAACTGCGCGACGGCGTATTGATGGACATCGCCCGCAGTTCAAGCTTCGCCCAGCGGCTCACCGGGCCGGTGCTGGTGGTGCCGTTTCGCAAGACGGTGCGCGAGTGGAAGCTCAATGAAAAGCTCAACAAACGCTACGAGGAAACCCGTGAAGAGCGCGGCCGCTTGTATTTTCTGCCGGAGCGTTTCGAACTCGACGGCCAGGTGCAAACCGAACTGCGCGCCCGGGGCATTTACCAGGCGCGGTTGTTCCATGCCGACAACCGCATCAGTGGGCGTTTCGAGTTGCCTGCGCAACTGGGTATCACGGAAAACTTCGCCGATTACCGTTTTGAACCGGCGTTTCTGGCCGTGGGCATCAGCGATATTCGCGGCATCGAAAACGCGCTGGAGCTGGAGCTGGGTCAGCAGCGCCTGGCGTTTTCGCCGAGCTCTCAAGTTGATTGGTTGGGCGAGGGCGTGCATGTGATGCTGCCGGAGCAGGACAGCAAAAAGCCTGCCGCCGTGGATTTCGCCTTCGACCTGCGCCTGCAGGGCACCGAACAACTGCAGGTGGTGCCGGTGGGCAAGACCAGCCAGGTATCACTGGCCTCCAACTGGCCGCACCCGAGTTTTGTCGGCAACTTTCTGCCGACACAGCGCGAGGTCACCGACAAGGGTTTCACTGCCAAGTGGCAGACCTCGTTTTTCGCCACGAACCTCGAACAGGCCCTGCAAACCTGCCTGGACCGCCAAGGCTGTGATGACTTCAACAACCGCAGCTTCGGTGTGAACTTCATCGACCCGGTGGACCAGTACCTCAAGAGCGACCGCGCGATCAAATACGCGCTGCTGTTCATCGCCCTGACGTTTGCCGGCTTCTTCCTGTTCGAAGTGCTCAAGAACCTGGCGGTGCACCCCGTCCAATACGCGTTGGTGGGCGTTGCGCTGGCGTTCTTCTACCTGCTGTTGCTGTCGCTGTCCGAGCATTTGGGGTTTGCCCTGGCTTATCTGATATCGGCCAGCGCCTGCGTGGTGTTGATTGGTTTCTACGTGTGCCATGTGCTGCGCAGCGTGGCCCACGGCCTGGGCTTTTCGGCGGGGCTGGCGGCGTTGTATGGCTTGTTGTACGGGTTGCTGAGTGCCGAGGATTACGCGTTGCTGATGGGCTCGTTGCTGCTGTTCGGCCTGCTGGGCACGGTGATGGTGCTGACACGCAAGCTGGATTGGTATGGGGTAGGCAAGCGCAAGGTGGAGGCGGTGCAATGATCGGGTTGCGCGAAGACCAGCAAATGAAGGCCAGGATGGTCAGCTTCCTCAATCACGCCGCCGCTCAATGTGGGAGGGGCGGTGCGACGATTCGACTTGCTCCCGATGGCGGTGGTTCAGAGACAGATGAGCTGAATGACACACCGCAATCGGGGGCACCGCCCCTCCCACATTGGGTCCGGGTGAAGGTCAGACGGGCGGCTGGGTCTGCTGCATCGAAGGCCGCTGGCTGACCTCGGCGTACCAGGCGGCAAGCTTGGGATTGTCCGCGCGCCATTGCAGGTCCGGGTGGCGAAAGTCGAGGTAGCCCAGGGCGCAGGCCACGCTGATGGCGGCGACGTCGAAGTGGCTGGCCAGTTCAGCGATGGCGTCCTGTTCCAGCTCAGCCAGTGCACGCCGCATCTTGTTGCGCTGCTCGTCCAGCCACTGGTCCCAGTGTTTCTCCACCGGGCGCATGGCGGTTTCGTAGCGCACCAGCACGGCGGCATCCATGATCCCGTCAGCCATCGAGGCCAGGGTCAGGCGGCGCCAGCGGGCCGAGCCGTCGCGGGGGATCAGCGGGTTGCCGACGTGCTGGTGGTCGAAGTAATCGAGGATCACCCGGCTGTCGTGCAGCACCGAACCGTCGGCCAGGCGCAGGGCCGGGATCTTGCCGACCGGGTTGCCTTGCACCACCTCGGCGTCCGGGTTGACGGGGGTGGGCAGGCAGGCGTGCAGGGCGACACGGTCCTGCTGACCGGTCTCGATCAACAACACGCGGACTTTGCGTACGAAGGGCGAAGCGGGGTTGTGGAACAAGGTCATGCTGGGGGCGGACATGGGTATTCCTCGAAATAGGCTGGGGTTAGCCTAGAGGGTTGCGCGGTGGCTGGCGAGGGAGATTTTCGCTGGAGCTGATGGCCTCATCGGGGGCAAGCCCCCTCCCACACTTGAATGTGTTTACAAATCAAATGTGGGAGGGGGCTTGCCCCCGATGAGGCCATCAGCCACGCCGCCTGACCAACGCCCAGGCGCCAATGCCCGCCGGTATGCCCAACCCCACCCAACTCAACGAATCCCACGCCCCGTCCCCCAGCAACGCCGCAAACAACCCGGCGGCGCTGAGCAGGCCAATCCCCAGCGGAATGCCAAACACCTTCCAGAAACTCGACTGTCGCGGCCTCATGCCTTGCCCGCCTTGCGCCGCACGCTCCATAGGTAAATCCCGCTGACCAGCACCACGATGGTCAGCACATCCAGCGCCGCCCACAGGATTTTCATCGGCATGCCGCCATAGTCACCGAAGTGCAGCGGCTGGGACATGCCCATGGCGTCCATGTACCAGGGCCGTTCGGCGATGGCGGTGACGGCCAGGGTGCTGGCGTCGATCAACACCGGTGTGAGCAGATGGGAGGTGAGGTGGGTACTGCCTTTCATAAACACGGCGTAGTGATGCTCGCTGGAGAAGCGCGTGCCGGGGAAGGCGATAAAGTCCGGTTGCATGCCGGGCGCAGCCTTGGCGGCGATGCTCAGCAAATCGCTTGCCGGCGCGCGTTGGGTCAGCGGCGGGGCGTCTTTGTAGGGTTCGATCAGGGCGCTGAGGCTGTCCTGGCGCCAGGCGGCAATGATCAGGTCGGCACAGGCGCTGATCACACCGGTCACGCCCACCACCAGCGCCCAGGTCAGGGTGACCACGCCGATCAGGTTATGCAGGTCGAGCCAGCGCAGGCGGGTGGATTTGTCCTGGCGCACGGTGGCGAACTTCAAGCGGCGCATGAACGGCAGGTACAGCACCGTCCCTGATACAAGCGCCAGCACGAACAGCAATCCCATGAACGCAAGCAGCAGTTTGCCTGGCAGCCCGGCGAACATGTCCACATGCAGGCGCAACAGGAACAGGGTGAGCCCGCCATTGGCTGAAGGCATCTCCACCGTTTCGCCGGTACGCGCATCGAGCATGAAGGTATGCGACGCATTCGGCTCGGTACCGGCCGTGGCGGCCATGATCGCGATCACACCGTTTTTGTCGTCCTCGTCCCAGGCCAGGTACTGCATGGCCTCGCCGGGGCGATGGGCCTGGGCCTTGGCCACCAGTTGCTCCAGGTTGAGCTGTGGCGTCTCGGCGGGCACCTGCTTGAGCTCGGGTTCGTTGCCCAGCAGATGATCGATCTCGTGGTGAAACACCAGCGGCAGGCCGGTGAGGGCGAGCAGCAGCAGGAAAACGGTGCAGATCAGGCTGGTCCAGGTGTGGACGAAGGACCAGCGGCGGATGGTTTTGCTTTTCATTTTCTAGCCTTCAGACACACCAAAGCCGCCCCTGTGGACGGCCTGGTCGTTAACTCAGCCGATTACCACTGGTAGGTGGCGCTGGCGACAACGCTGCGTTGGTCGCCGAAGTAGCAGTAGGAACCGTCACAGGTGGAAATGTAGTCCTTGTTGAACAGGTTGGTAGCGTTGAGTTTGACCGATGCACCTTTGAGGCTGTTGTCGAGGCGGCCCAGGTCGTAATGCACCGCACCGTCGAACACGGTGTAGGCGTTGGCCTTACCCAGCCAGGTGTTGCCCTGGTCGCCATAGGTATTGCCGGTGTAGCGGGCGCCGAAGCCGATACCGAAGCCGTCGAGTACGCCGGTGTGCCAGGTGTAGTCGGTCCAGAGCGAAGCCTGCTGGTTGGGCATCAGTTGCAGGCGGTTGCCCTTGAAGTCGCCTTTTTGCACTTCGGATTTGGCCAGGGTGTACGCCGCGATCACCTTGAGGTTTTCGGTGACGTCAGAGATGGCTTCCAGCTCCAGGCCCTTGACCTTCACTTCGCCGGTCTGGTCGGTGATCGGGGTGCCGCTCGTTCCGGTGCTGGTGACCAGTACGTTTTTCTGCGTGAGGCTATAGATCGCCGCACTCAGCAAGGTATTGGAGCCCGGTGGCTGATACTTGATTCCCAGTTCCCATTGCTTACCTTCGGTGGGCTTATACGACTTGACCGGGTCGGCGCTGGCGTTGCTTGCTGGCTGGAAGGATTCGGCGTAGGACAGGTATGGCACAAAGCCCGAATCGAACACATAGCTGACTGCCGCGTTGCCGCTGAAGTTTTTGTTGCGGTCGGTGTTGGTCGCGTCTTGTTTGTTGAAGTACGTGGTGCCCTGGTGCACCCAGTCTTCACGACCACCGAGGGTCAGGCGCCAGTTGTTGAGGGCCATCTGGTCTTGCACGTAGAGGCCGGTCTGCACGGTTTTCTGGTTGTAGTCGTAGAACGCATCGGAGCGCGCCGGGCGCACTACCTGCGTGGTATTGACCGGGTTGAAGATATTGACGCGCCCGGCCCCCCCGAAGATCGACAGGTACGAGGTGTCGGTCCGCTGGTGGTCCAGACCCAGCAACAGGGTGTGGGTGACATCACCGGTGGCGAAGTCGGCCTGGAAGTTGTTATCCACCGCGAACTGTCCGATGTTCTCGTCGACGTTGGTCGAGAGGCGATCCATGTTGCCCGCTGCATCCACTGGAGCGAAGGCATAGGAACCCACGGTCAGTTGCTGGAACGACAACTCCGACTTGGTGTAACGCAGGTTCTGCTTGAACTGCCAGGTATCGTTGAAGCGATGCTCGAAGGCATAGCCCAGCGCGTAGTAAGTGCGGTCGTAGAACTCGTAATCTGGATCGCCCAGGTTCTTGTGATGTGATACGTCGCCCAATGGCGATTTGATCTTGGTGCCCACGATCGGCAGGAACTGACTGGTGGCGCCAGTATCGTCACGCGTGAACTGCGACAGCAGCGTCAGCTTGGTGTCGGTGTCGATATTCCACGTCAGGCTTGGCGCGATGTTGTAGCGCTTGTTGTCGATGTGATCGACCTGGGTGCCGGCATCGCGCACCACGCCGCTGAGGCCGTACAGGAACTGGCCTTCGTCATCGATCTTGCCGGTGCTGGCGAAGTTGATCTGACGGTAGTTGTCGCTGCCGTATTGCACCTGGATGGCGCTGCTCTGTTCGGCGCTGGGGCGGCGACTGACCATGTCCAGCAGGCCGCCCGGCGGGGTCTGGCCGTAAACCGAGGAAGCCGGGCCACGCAGCAGGGCGAGGCGGTCGAGGTTCCAGGTTTCGGCTTTCGGGTTGGCGTACACGCCACGGGGCAGGGGCAGGCCGTCGAGGAATTGGGTGGGTTCGAAGCCACGCACGCGCATCCAGTCGTAGCGGGTGTCGCTGCCGTAGCTGGCGGACACAATGCCGGGCATGTATTTGACCGCGTCGTCGAGGTTC
This sequence comes from Pseudomonas sp. 37 R 15, assembly GCF_900004865.1. Lineage (NCBI taxonomy): Bacteria > Pseudomonadati > Pseudomonadota > Gammaproteobacteria > Pseudomonadales > Pseudomonadaceae > Pseudomonas > Pseudomonas sp. 37 R 15. Next base: position 87,405 of record NZ_CVTV01000011.1, read on the forward strand.
TGCACGTTGCGATCCTGCATTTGCTCGCGGGTCGCCACCGAGATCGAGCGCGGCGCCTCGACCAGGGCCGTGTCGGTCTTGGTGCCGGCGGCAGTGCGCTTGGCCAGGTAGCCTTCCACGGGCCCCCAGGCGCTCTCGTAATTGCTTTGACCGATAATACTGGTCTGCGGTAACGCCACCACGCCGTCCGCAATCGCCACCAGGGTAAATGTCCCGGCGCTGCTCTGCTCCAACTGCAGCCCGGTCCCGCGCAAGGCTTCGCGCAACGCGCCCTGGGCATCGAACTGGCCTTTGACCGGTGCCGAGGTCTTGCCGGCGGCGAGCGTCGGGTTGAGGGTGAGCGCGAGACCGCCCTGGCTGGCAATCTGGTTCAGGGTGGCGGCCAGTGGCGCGGCCGGCAGGTTGTAGGCGCGCACGCTGGTGGACTGTTCGGCGGCGATCAGCGTGGGGCTGATCAGCGGGGCACCGAGGGCAATGGCCACGGCTAACAGGCTGGGGCGCAACAGAGTGTCTAGCGTGCGGGACATGGGCGGCTCCTGAATGGAAATATTTCTCAATTGCCTAGGTGCCGGACGAGAATCGGAAAGTGATAGGGCGGGGTGAAAATATTTTTGGGTGGTGTTTTTGTGGGCCTCATCGGGGGCAAGCCCCCTCCCACAATGGACCGCGTTCACAAATTAAAGTGTGGGAGGAGGCTTGCCCCCGATAACGGTCTTCAGATGCCGCAGAACCTAAGGCCTACCCTTGACGGTCACCCACCACGGCGTGTGCTGCTCGATCTGCACCGGCAAGGTCGGCAACAGCGCATTGAGCGCCAGGGTGGTGTCGTGCAGCGGGAAGCTGCCGGTGATGCGCAGGTCGGCCACGCTGTCGTCCACACCCAGATGGCCGCTGCGATAACGGCCGAGCTCAGCCACCACATCGCCCAGGCGGGCGTTGTCGACCACCAGCATGCCGCGGGTCCAGGCGTCGCTGGCCGGCGGAACGGCAAGCGGCGCACCAAGGCCGTCGCTGCGCATCAGCACTTGCTCGCCGGCCTTGAAAATCTGTTCCTGAGGCAATGCTTCAGGCTGGGCGGCCACCGCCGATTGCAGCACGCTCAGGCGCGTGGCGTCGTCCTCGCGCCTCACGATGAACCGCGTACCCAGCGCCCGCAGGTTGCCGTCGCCGGTTTGTACAGAGAACGGGCGCGGATCGTTATGGCCGGTCTCGACCAGGATTTCGCCCTCCTGCAACACAATCAAGCGGCGTTTATCGTCGAAACGCACGTCAATGGCCGTGTGGGTATTGAGGTTGATCCGGGTGCCGTCCGCCAGCTCAAGGGTGCGCTGCTCGCCGGTGGCGGTGCGTTGATCGGCCAGCCAATAGTGGATGGGCACATAGCGCTCGCCGGCAAACAATGCCAGGCCACACACCAGCGCGATGCTCGCCAGGCCACGGCCCAGTTTGCGCATGCGCTGGTGCGCAGTATCGCGCGATTGCAACAATGCAGCCCGCGCAGGGCCGGAAGCTGCGCTGAAACGTTGGTCGAGCATGCCCAGCTGGCGCCAGGCGCGGGCGTGTTCTTCGTCGCTGGCCAGCCACTTGGCGAATTCTTCCTGTTCCACCACGCTGCCGTCGCCGGAATCGAGGGACAGTTGCCAGGCAATCGCGGCGTCCAGCACACGGGCCGACACCGGCTTGGCGCTGATCAGGCTCACGATGGCTCGCCATACAGCGCGATGTAGCACTGGCGAATGCCCTGGGCGAGATACTGGCGCACGCGCGGCACCGACACACCCAGGCGCTGGGCGATGTCTGCATGGCCCAGGCCGTCGAGGCGGTTATAGAGGAAGGCGGCGCGGGCTTTGCTCGACAGTTTGCCGAGCAGACGGTCGATGGCCTTGAGGTCTTCGAGGATCAGTTGCTGCGCTTCAGGCGATGGGTGTTCGCTTTCCGGGATCAGCATCAATTCGGTGAGGTAGGCCTGTTCCAGGGCGGCGCGGCGGAAGTAGTCGAACAGCAAACCCTTGGCAATCGCGACCAGAAAGGCGCGTGGCTCGCGAGGTTCGCGCAGGCCGTCACGGCCCAGCAGGCGCATGAAGGTGTCCTGGCTCAGGTCTTCGGCGCGGCTCGGGCAAGCCACGTTGCGCCGTAGCCAGGCCAGCAGCCAGCCACGATGGTCGCGATACAACGCGCCAACAAGCTCACTGTGTGGGGTCTGGGCCGACGACAAGGCATCACCGAATAAAGTTTAAACTAACGAGAATTATTCGCGATTGTCTCAGAGGTGTGTGGTGGGCGCAATTGGCGTCTGTCGGGCAGCGCCACTAAAACGATGGCGCCTGTTTACGCCGCCGCCATTGGCTCAAGCGCGCGTGCAGCGCGTGGGGCGTGTCGATGTGTTGCTGGCGTGCGCGGCTGAACAGGATCAGCATCAGCTCCGCCGTGGCCAGTGCATCGGCACTGGCGTGATGGCGCTCGCCCACCTGCAACCCGAAATGGTTGATCCATTCATCCAGACCGGCCTCACGGATGTTCGCCTCAGGGCACAACAGCGGGGCGATATCGGCCACATCGAGAAAGGGATGGCCCAGGCGATAACCCAGGCTTTCCTTGAGCGCCCGGCTCAGCATGTGTTGATCGAACGGCGCATGGAAGGCCAGCAGCGGGCTGTCGCCCACGAACGCCATGAAATCCAGCAGCGCATCCACCGGGTCGCTGCCGGCCGCGATTGCGCTGGGGCCGAGGCCGTGGATCAGCACGCTGGGGCTGAGTTTGCCGGCGGTGCGTTGCAGGGTGCGTTCGAACATTTGCGAGAAGTCCACCGCACCGTCCTCGATGACCACGGCGCCGATGGACAGCACCTGGTCACGGTTGAGGTGCAGGCCGCTGGTTTCCAGGTCGACCACCACCCAGCGCTGGCTGCGCAAGGGCGCATCGCCCAGTGCGGCGGGCGCGGTCAGTTGGCCCAGGCGCTGCTGCTGCGCCGCATTGAGCCGCGGTTTTTTCGCGCGCAGCCAGCTGAACAGGCTCACAGCTGATACCGCAAGGTCAGGCTGCTTTGCAGGCGCTGGGCCTGACGCAGGGATTCGCGCAGGATGCGCCGGTCCAGGTGATTGAGGCTGTCAGGATCGACGCGGTTGGAGTACGGCAGGTTTTCCCGGGTCTGTACCTGATGCTGCTGCATGCGGGTTTGTTGAATGAAGTGGTAAGCCTCTTCGTACGCCGCCCCGTCCAGTGGTTCGATCACCTGTCTGGCGACCAACTGGCGCAGCCGCTCCAGGGTGTTGTTGGCGTGGATGCCATGGGCCAGGGCCAACAGGCGCGCACCGTCCACGAACGGCGTAAGGCCCTGCACCTTGAGATCCAGGGTGGCCTTTTCGCCGCTTTTGCGCGTCAGCACAAACTCGCGAAAGCGCCCTACGGGTGGGCGTTGGCGCAAGGCGTTCTCGGCCAGCATGCGTTGGAACAGCCGGTTGTCCGCCACCTGATCCAGAATGCCCTGGCGCAGTTGTGCGCAACCCTGCTCATCGCCCCACACCACGCGCAGGTCGAAATAGATGCTCGAACCCAGCAGGTTCTCCGGCGTGGCGTCGCGAATGAAGGCGGCAAACCGTCGGGCCCATTCGGCCCGTGACAGGCACAGTTCCGGGTTGCCGGCCATGATATTGCCCTGGCACAGGCTGAAACCGCACAGCGCCAGGCTCTGGTTGATCTGCTGCGCCAGGGGCAGCAGGCGCTCGCGAATCTCGGCGGCTTCCACCGCGTCTCGGGCCTCGAACAGGATGCCGTTGTCCTGGTCGGTGTACAGCGTCTGTTCGCGGCGGCCTTCGCTGCCAAAGCACAGCCAACTGAAGGGCACGCCAGGGTCGCCTTTTTCCGCCAGGGTCAACTCGATGACCCGGCACACGGTGTGATCGTTAAGCAAGGTAATGATGTGGGTGATCTGCGTAGACGACGCGCCGTGGGCCAGCATGCGTTCGACCAGCTGGCCGATCTCGCCGCGGATCGCCACCAGTTGTTCCACACGGGATGCGTTGCGGATGGTACGCGCCAGGTGCACCAGGTCGACGCGTTGCAGGGAAAACAGGTCGCGCTCCGAGACCACGCCGCACAGGCGCTGGTCCTGCACCAGGCACACATGGGCGATATGCCGCTCGGTCATGGCGATCGCCGCGTCGAACGCGCTGTGGTCCGGGCTCAGGAAGAACGGCGCCTGGGTCATATGGGCGGCGATGCCTTGACTGAAATCAACGGTGCCGTCGGCCACCACCTGGCGCAGGTCACGCAGGGTGAAGATGCCCAGCGGCGCCTTGTGCTCATCGACAATCACAATGCTGCCGACCTGCTGCTCATGCATCAGCCGCACCGCTTCGCGCAGCGCAGTGTCCGGGCTGCACATGACCGGGTGGCGCATCGCCAGTTCACCCAGGCGAGTGTTCAACGAGTATTGGGTGCCGAGGGTTTCCACGGCTTTTTGCTGCACCTGCTGGTTGACCTGGTCGAGCAGGCTGCTGACACCGCGCAAGGCGAAATCACGAAACGGGCTGGAAAGGGCGAACAGCTTGATGAACGCCATCTTGTTCAGTTGCAGGCAAAAGGTGTCTTCGCAGGCTTTGTGCTCGGTGCGGGTGGCGCGTTCACCGAGCAGGGCGGCGAGGGGGAAGCATTCGCCGGTGGTGATCTCGAAGGTGGGGTCTGTCGAGTCCGGCCGCTCGCCGACCACGCGACCCTGCTTGACGATATAAAAATGCTCGACCGGCCCGCCCGACGGCTTGAGGATGCTGTCGCCGGGGCCATAGAAACGCAGTTGGCACTGCTCCACCAGAAACGCCAGGTGCGCATTTTCCATCTGGTTGAACGGTGGGAAGCGCTGCAGGAATTGCAGGGTGCCGTGGATGTTCTGCAACACGGCGGTTTTACCCGCCTGCGTGAAAGCATCAGCTTTACTCATAACAGTGACCGCAGTTTTTTTGTCGTTATCGTGCTGCATGGTCGACTTCTGCACGGCGGGTGCCCATTGGACGTAAGTCTAGGTCGGTGACCCCTGCGCACAACTAGGGAAAAGCCTTACATGACTATCGTCCAAAACCCGTGGAACGCCCACTAGGCAAACTTTCCGACGAAGTGCACATTGTTCGCCCCTCCGCAGATGTCTGACGAGTGCTGGGAGATTGATAAGAATTGCTGAGAAACGTATGTCCGACCACGATATTTTGAGTGATGCCGAGCGCGAGGCGCTGAGCGCCGTGATGCTGGAGCCTGATTTACCGCCACAACGCGTGTTGATCGTGGACGACGACAAGGATGCGCGTGAACTGCTGGCGGAAATCCTCGGGCTGGACGGCATTCGCTGCATGACGGCTGACAACGGGGAGCGCGCGTGGGAGTTGTTGAAGTCGCACAGTTCCATTGGTTTGCTGATCACCGATTTGCGCATGGCGCCGAGCAACGGTTTGCAGCTGATCCGCCAGGTGCGCGAATCGACCCGTGCGGCGTTGCCGATCATCATCATGTCGGGTGACGCCGAAGCGCCGGATGTGATTGATGCGATGCATTTGAGCGTGGTGGACTTTCTGCTCAAGCCGATTGATAGCGTTAAGTTGGCGAAGCTGGTGAAGCGCGAGTTGGGGATGGTTTCCTGATTTTTGTGGTGAGTGTGATGGCCTGATCGGGGGCAAGCCCCCTCCCACATTTGAATGTGCTCACAAATCAAAGTGTGGGAGGGGGCTTGCCCCCGATAGCGCCAGTCCAGCCACCCCACCCGCAAATAAAAAGCCCTGATCTGGCGATCAGGGCTTTTTTCATTCACAGGCCATTTTTAGCCTTGAACTCCCGACGCCGGCGGTGCAACACCGGCTCGGTGTAACCGTTGGGCTGTCTGGTTCCTTCAATCACCAACTCCACCGCCGCCTGGAATGCGATGTTGCTGTCGAAATCCGGCGCCAGCGGGCGGTACAGCGCGTCCCCGGCATTCTGGCGGTCCACCACCGGCGCCATGCGCTTGAGGCTTTCCATGACCTGGGCTTCATTGACGATGCCGTGGCGCAACCAGTTGGCGATGTGCTGGCTGGAGATGCGCAGGGTGGCGCGGTCTTCCATCAGGCCCACATCGTTGATGTCCGGCACTTTCGAACAACCGACGCCCTGGTCGATCCAGCGCACCACGTAGCCAAGAATGCCCTGGGCATTGTTGTCCAGTTCGTTGCGGATCTCTTCTTCGGACCAATTGGTATGTTGCGCCAGAGGAATCGTCAGGATGTCATCCACCGAGGCACGCTCGCGCTTGGCCAACTCGGCCTGGCGGGCGAATACATCGACTTTGTGGTAGTGCAATGCATGCAGTGCAGCCGCCGTTGGCGACGGTACCCAGGCCGTGTTGGCACCGGCCAGTGGGTGAGCGATTTTCTGTTCGAGCATCGCGGCCATCAGGTCGGGCATCGCCCACATGCCTTTACCGATCTGTGCACGCCCTTGCAGGCCAGTGCTCAAGCCAATATCGACGTTCCAGTTTTCGTAGGCGCCGATCCACTTCTCGGATTTCATCGCGGCCTTGCGCACCATGGCGCCGGCTTCCATGGAGGTGTGGATTTCGTCGCCGGTGCGGTCGAGGAAGCCGGTGTTGATGAACACCACGCGCTCGCTGGCCGCCTTGATGCAGGCCTTGAGGTTGACCGTGGTGCGGCGCTCCTCGTCCATGATCCCGACTTTCAGCGTATTACGCGCAAGGTTCAGCACGTCTTCGATGCGGCCGAACAGCTCGTTGGTGAACGCCGCTTCTTCGGGGCCATGCATCTTCGGTTTGACGATGTACACGGAACCTGTGCGGCTGTTCTTGCGCGAGCTGTTGCCGTTGAGGCTGTGGATCGCCGCCAGGCTGGTGAGCAGGCCGTCGAGGATGCCTTCCGGCACTTCGTTGCCGTCTTTATCGAGGATCGCGTCGATGGTCATCAAGTGGCCAACGTTGCGCACGAACAACAGCGAGCGGCCGTGCAGGGTGACGTCGTTGCCATCCACGCCGGTGTAGACGCGATCAGGGTTCATGGTGCGGGTAAAGGTCTTGCCGCCCTTGGCCACTTCTTCGGCCAGGTCGCCCTTCATCAGGCCGAGCCAGTTGCGGTAGATCACCACTTTGTCGTCGGCATCCACGGCGGCGACGGAGTCTTCGCAGTCCATGATGGTGGTCAGCGCAGCTTCCATCAGCACGTCTTTGACGCCGGCGGCGTCGGTCTGGCCGACCGGGGTGCCGGCGTCGATCTGGAGCTCGAAATGCAGGCCGTTGTGCTTGAACAGGATCGCAATCGGCTCGGCCGCAGGGCCCTGGAACCCGATCAACTGCGCGTCGTCACGCAGGCCGCTGTTGCTGCCGCCCTTGAGGCTGACGATCAGCTTGTCGTCGACGATCTTGTAGCCGGTGGAGTCGACGTGGCTGCCGGCGCTGAGCGGCGCGGCTTCATCGAGGAAGGCGCGGGCGAAGGCGATGACCTTGTCGCCGCGCACTTTGTTGTAGCCCTTGCCCTTTTGCGCGCCGTCGGCTTCGCTGATGGCATCGGTGCCATACAGCGCGTCATACAGCGAACCCCAACGTGCATTGGAAGCATTGAGGGCGAAGCGGGCGTTCATCACCGGCACCACCAATTGAGGGCCGGCCATGCGTGCGATTTCGTCGTCGACGTTTTGGGTCGAAGCCTGGAAGTCTGCGGCTTCTGGCAGCAGGTATCCGATGTCTTGCAGGAAGGCTTTGTAGGCCACCGGGTCGTGGGCCTGGCCGGCATGGGTCTGGTGCCAGGTATCGATGCGCGCCTGGAAATCGTCGCGTTTGGCGAGCAGGGCTTTGTTCTTCGGCGCCAGGTCGTGAATAACCTTGTCGGCGCCGGCCCAGAACTGGTCGGCAGTGATGCCGGTACCGGGAATGGCTTCGTTGTTCACGAAGTCGAACAGGACTTTGGCGACCTGCAGGCCACCGACTTGAACGTGTTCAGTCATTGCTTGCCTCACTCTGCGGAGCTTATGCGCTTTTTCAGATTTTCATTATGTAGTGCACGGTTGGGCATACTACATGATGACTTGCGGTTGTGAAAATTAGACTAAATACGTCGTTTAGCGACCCACTTTGGTCGTACGGTCACAGCGGAGAATCAGATGTTCTCAAAAAACTATTGGATTGTTCCAGATAAATATAAAAATGGTACACGATTTGTTTTCGAGCTACCGCGCGTCCACCTTGTAGGAGCGAGCTAGCTCGCGAAAAACCTGAGAGCACCGCTGGTGTCAGTTTTTTCGCGTTATTGTTGACGACCTTCGCGAGCAAGCTCGCTCCTACAGGAATCGCACCCGAGGTACTTCGCCATGGATCATCTTGTACTCACAATTATCGCCGCCGACAAACCCGGCCTGGTTGAACGCATCGCGCACAACATCGCTGCCCACGGTGGCAACTGGCTGGAGAGCCGCATGGCCCATATGGCTGGGCAGTTTGCCGGGATCCTGCGCGTCAGCGTTCCCGCAGAGAACCGTCAGGAACTGGTGGGGGCGCTGGAGGACTTATCCACCCACGGCATTCGCGTACTGGTGGGCGAGGGCAGTTCCGGCCAGGCATCGGCTTCCAAACCGATCGTGATGACCCTGGTGGGCAATGATCGCGCGGGCATCGTGCGGGAGATCACTGCGCTGTTGAGCAGGCAGGGCGTCAACCTGGAGCGCTTGAGCACCGATGTGCGCCCGGCCCCGATGAGCGGCGATCCGCTGTTCAACGCCGAGGCCTTGTTGCAGGTGCCGTCTAGCTTATCCCTGGAGACGTTGCAGGCGTCCCTTGAAACCCTGGCAGACGATTTGATGGTAGAACTGCGCAACGATGAATGACCCCCATGAGGTTATGCATGGAAATCTTGCATGGGCCTGTGGATAACCTGTAGAGACTCGACGCCAGGCCCCGCTGGCCGGGCCTCTTCGCCAGCTGAGTAAAAAACGAGCAGTTTCAATGGCTTGTGCACAAATGGCGGGGACCAGGTTGTGGATAACCTTGGGGTGAATGTCTGCAAGCCAGGCCGGCTATGGCTTGCAGGGCTTTGAGCGTTTTTTGATCAGCGTTTGCGCACGCTCAGCCAGATATCCACGCTGTACACCACCAGGCCCGCCCAGATAAAGGCGAAGGCGGTCAGCGTGCTGGGCGCCAGGTGTTCGCCGAACAGCAGCACGGCTTCCAGTAGCACCAGGGTGGGCGCTACGTACTGCAGAAAGCCCAGTGCCGTGTAGGGCAGATGCCGCGCGGCGGCGTTGAAACAGACCAGCGGGATCAGCGTCACCGGGCCTGCGGCCACCAGCCACCAGGCCTCGGAGGTGCTCCAGAATTCCAGCTGTGCGCTGTGGGCCGTCGGGTTGAACAGCAACCAGGCGATGGCAATCGGGACCAGCATCCAGGTTTCCACCACCAGCCCCGGCAGGGCTTTTACCGGCGCCTGTTTGCGGATCAGCCCGTAGAAGCCAAACGTCAGCGCCAGTACCAGCGATACCCACGGCAAACTGCCGACTTGCCACACCTGTTGCGCCACACCGACCGCCGCCAGAACCACGGCTACCCATTGCAGGCGGCGCAGGCGTTCGCCGAGCAGCAGCATCCCCAGCAGTACGTTGACCAGCGGGTTGATGTAGTAACCCAGGCTCGCTTCCAGCATGCGCCCGGTGTTGACCGACCATACATACGTCAGCCAGTTGGCCGCGATCAACGAACCGCTGAGGGCCAGGATCGCCAGGCGCCTGGGGTTGTCGCGCAGCTCGCGAAACCAGCCCGGGTGTTTCCACACCATCAACAGCAAGCCACCGAACAGCGCCGACCACAGCACGCGATGCACGATGATCTCGGCGGCGGGGACACTGGCAATGGCTTTGAAATACAGTGGGAACAGGCCCCAGATGACATAGGCGCTCAGGCCCAGGATGTAACCCTTGCGGGGGTTGGCGGCGTGCATTGCAGAATCCTTGCTCAGGCAGCTTACAAAGCGCGATTGTAAGGATATTTGTCCATGCATGGGGCCCCGCTTCGCTTTTATGTGGGAGGGAGCTTGAACTGGCCTAATGATTTTGGACACTTCAATCGGGCGCTATGATAGCGCCCAAATCTGAGGTGTTTGGTTATGCGTAAATCTTATTCGAGTGAGTTCAAGCTCAAGGCTGCCAGCATGGTGTTGGATGAAGGTCAGCCGGTTACCGAGGTGTGTGCCACCCTGGATATCGGCCCCACAGCCCTGCGCCGCTGGGTCGATCAAGTGCAAAAAGAACGCTTGGGCTCGACCCCGGTAGGGGCCAAGGCGATTACTGCTGATCAACGAGAAATCCAGAGGCTCAAAGCTCTGCTCAGAGAGAAAGACCTGGATATCGAAATTCTAAAAAAGGCCAGTGCTCTCCTGCTTTTGGACGCCAAAGATCATTCACGTTGATCGATGAGCTGGACGAGCAGTACGGCGTTAAAAGGTGTTGCCAGGCGTTTGGGGTCAACCGCAGTAGCTTCTACGCCTGGCGCCAGCGCCAAGGCAGAGCAAATCCTGAGAGGGATAAGCTCAAAGCCGCGCTGGTCAGGCACCACAAGGCGTCCAGAGAGTCGGCCGGTGCACGTACGTTGTCCAAGGAGCTACAAGCCAAAGGGCATCGTATCGGGCGTTATATGGCTCGCAGTTTGATGCGCGAAGCTGGCATCGCCAGCCGTCAGCGCAGGCGCCATAAGTACAGGTCGCCGGGCGTGGAGGCCTTGGTGGCGCCGCACGTGCTCAAGCGAAAATTTGATGTGACGGCGGTTAATCAGGTGTGGTGTGGCGACGTGACATATATCAAGGTCGGCAAGCGGTGGATGTACTTCGCCGCCGTTCTGGATTTGTACGCTCGCAGGATCGTGGGCTGGTCGTTCTCGATGATTTCTGATGCCAACCTGACCTGCGAAGCGCTACGCATGGCGGTTGAGCTACGCGGCCATCCCCAGGATGTGTTGTTTCATTCTGACCAAGGTTGTCAGTACACCAGTCATAAATTCCGAAACGAGCTGCTGAAACAGGGGTTTAGGCAGAGTATGAGCCGTAAAGGCGAATGCTGGGACAACGCCCCGATGGAGCGTTTCTTTGGCAGCTTGAAATCAGAGTGGGTGCCTGAAACGGGCTACAAACTGGAACATGAGGCCCGAGCAGACGTGCAGCGCTATGTCTCGCGCTACAACATCAGCAGGCCTCATAGCTACAACGACTACCGGTCGCCGGTCGTGAAGGAAAGGTTGGCGGCGTGAACCTTAATCAGTGTCCAAGATTACTTGACCAGTTCA
>NZ_CVTV01000038.1:0-5529 GCF_900004865.1 Pseudomonas sp. 37 R 15
TCCAGCTGCGTCCCCTGCAGGATCATCTGCGTTGCTTCTTCCTTCATCTCGGCATCCCACAAGTGCGGGTTTTCGATTTTGATCTGGTTGATCACGTCGATACCGAAGTTCAGGTGCATCGATTCATCGCGCAGGATGTACTGGAACTGCTCGGCGACGCCGGTCATTTTGTTGCGGCGGCCCATGGACAGGATCTGGGTGAAGCCGCAGTAGAAGAAGATGCCTTCCAGGACGCAGTAGTAGGCGACCAGGTTGCGCAGCAATTCTTTGTCGGTGTCGACGGTGCCGGTTTCGAACTTCGGATCGGAGATCGAACGGGTGTACTTCAGGCCCCAGGCGGCTTTTTTCGCGACCGATGGAATCTCGTGGTACATGTTGAAGATCTCGCCTTCATCCATGGCCAACGATTCGATGCAGTACTGGTAGGCGTGGGTGTGGATCGCTTCTTCGAAGGCCTGGCGCAGGATGTACTGGCGGCACTCGGGGTTGGTGATCAGGCGGTACACGGCCAGCACCAGGTTGTTGGCGACCAGGGAGTCGGCGGTGGAGAAGAAGCCGAGGTTGCGCATGACGATGCGACGTTCGTCGTCGGTCAGGCCTTCGGGGTTTTTCCACAGGGCGATGTCGGCGGTCATGTTGACCTCTTGCGGCATCCAGTGGTTGGCGCAGCCGTCGAGATACTTTTGCCAGGCCCAGTCGTACTTGAAGGGCACGAGTTGGTTGAGGTCGGCGCGGCAGTTGATCATGCGCTTTTCGTCGACGGCGACGCGGGCGGAGGCGCCTTCGAGTTCGGCGAGGCCTTCGGCGACGTCGAGTTTGTCCAGTTCGGCCTTGGCGCGCGCGATGGCAGCGGAGTCATTGGCGGTGACGGCGCGCGCTTCGATGGCGGCGGCAGCGCCGGCACCGTCGAGGCGGTCCATGTTGGCTTCGGTGGCGTGGCCGGCGTTGGCGCCCTTGGTGGCTACTTCGCCTTCTTCTTCTTTGTCGAATTCGTCCCAGCTCAGCATGACGTGTCGTCTCCTGCGTGAGGGCTCAAAGGTGCCCGTGTGAAACCGGATGGTGGGGTGTTCACACGGCCCTGAGGCCGCGGTGGATCTTAAGGAATCGTTTGTTGCAGCAGCTCGCGCAGGCAAATAAACGGAAATTGCGTAACGGGTACTGCGTGAGGCTTGAGGTGCGGAGCGACAGGTGCAGGCTCCAGCGGAGGCCTCAGGTCTGGCTCTTAATCCCTGTGTAAAGGGATATTGCAGGCCCGATTTACCCGCGCATTATAGGGAAAAATTCGGGTTTGTGTTGTGGCGGATGGTCACTTGGAGGCGCCAAATTAGCCTGGTTTACGGCCAAAGCGTGTGTTTGCGAGGCTTTGCCGGGATTGGATTTTTTTGACGGGCGGTGTGAGGGTTTTGGTAGGGGGGACGCAGGCAGGGCTTTATAAGGTGGGTGTGGCGGCTAACGCTATCGGGAGCAAGCCCTCTCCCACATTTTGATCGTGGTGTTTCAGCGGTCGGGCCTTGGCCGCAAGAGCGATTTCTTGCGGCAATTAAGCATTCAACTTGAAAACCGATTATCCGTTAGAACAACCATTGCCCATCACATGATAATTAAGAATATGACGCTGACCTTGCGAGTCTTCATATTCCATCTTCACCGGTACCACTTCACACACTTGCGCAATATCACTCATGGACAATACTTTGGCGACGTCCAGGTGAGTGCTGTAGGTGTAGTCCTCAACAATCGGCGCATTCGCGCCAGCCAGCTCGGTCGGGGCCTCGTCGGCCAGGGCGGCGGTGGCGCACAAGCTGCTGAGGGCCAAAACTACTAAAGCTTTCATTTCTCTATTTACCTTCTTCAGGGCGAAAGGGGTCACGAGGCCCTTGTGAGCCGCGTGTGTAACTTGAAAGTTGGGAAGTTCGGATTAACGTTGCCTTCGTGGGGGCTGTTACGGTGTTAATCACGGTGCCTTGGTTGGCGGAGTTGATTCTAGGCGCCCGGGTTATATTCATATACCCGTGGTTTTGATAAACACTTTTGACGGTTTTTGTAACAATCCCTCGATGAAGGTTTTTTCAGCAGCCTGCGAAGCGCTGCAGGACGCGGGCCAGAGCGGAATACCGGCATAGCTGGGCAATTTGTAGGGTCTTGTTACTACCATCGTCGAATGGTTCTATAGGCCTACCCCGGCTACAACAGGGGCCATACAACAACAACTATTGTCACCGAGGTAAGAAAGATGAGTGCGGCTTCCCTGTACCCCGTTCGTCCCGAAGTAGCAGCCAATACGCTGACCGACGAGGCGACCTACAAGGCGATGTACCAGCAGTCGGTGGTCAATCCCGATGGTTTCTGGCGCGAGCAAGCCAAGCGTCTCGACTGGATCAAGCCTTTCACCACGGTGAAGCAGACTTCGTTCGACGATCACCATGTCGACATCAAGTGGTTTGCCGATGGCACCCTGAACGTTTCCTACAACTGCCTGGACCGCCACCTCACCGAGCGTGGCGACCAGATCGCGATCATCTGGGAGGGCGATGACCCTGCCGAGAGCCGTAACATCACCTACCGCGAACTGCATGAACAAGTCTGCAAGTTTGCCAACGCCCTGCGCGGCCAGGATGTGCACCGCGGTGACGTGGTGACTATCTATATGCCGATGATCCCCGAAGCCGTGGTGGCCATGCTGGCCTGTACCCGCATCGGGGCGATTCATTCGGTGGTGTTCGGTGGTTTCTCGCCGGAAGCCCTGGCCGGTCGCATCATCGACTGTAAGTCGAAAGTCGTTATCACTGCTGACGAAGGCATCCGCGCCGGTAAGAAGATTCCGCTCAAGGCCAACGTCGATGACGCGCTGACCAATCCGGAAACCAGCAGCGTCCAGAAGGTCATCGTGTGCAAGCGCACCAATGGCGCGATCAAGTGGAACCAGCATCGCGACATCTGGTACGAAGACCTGATGAAAGTGGCGGGCACCGTGTGCGCGCCCAAAGAGATGGGCGCCGAAGAAGCGCTGTTCATCCTCTACACCTCCGGCTCCACCGGCAAGCCCAAGGGCGTGCAGCACACCACCGGCGGCTATCTGTTATATGCAGCCCTGACCCATGAGCGTGTGTTCGACTACCGCCCGGGTGAAATCTACTGGTGCACCGCCGATGTCGGCTGGGTCACCGGCCACACCTATATCGTCTACGGCCCGCTGGCTAATGGCGCGACCACGCTGCTGTTCGAGGGCGTGCCGAACTACCCGGATATCACGCGGGTGGCGAAGATCGTCGACAAGCACAAGGTCAACGTCCTCTACACCGCGCCGACCGCGATCCGCGCGATGATGGCGTCGGGCACCGCCGCCTGCGAAGGCGCCGACGGCAGCAGCCTGCGCCTGCTGGGTTCGGTGGGCGAACCGATCAACCCGGAAGCCTGGGACTGGTACTACAAGAACGTCGGCCAATCCCGTTGCCCGATTGTCGACACCTGGTGGCAGACTGAAACCGGCGGCAACATGATGAGCCCGTTGCCGGGCGCCCATGCGCTCAAGCCGGGTTCGGCGGCGCGTCCGTTCTTTGGCGTGGTACCGGCACTGGTGGACAACCTGGGCAACCTGATCGAAGGCGCGGCCGAAGGCAACCTGGTGATCCTCGATTCGTGGCCGGGCCAGGCGCGTACGCTGTACGGCGACCATGACCGTTTCGTCGATACCTACTTCAAGACCTTCCGGGGCATGTACTTCACCGGTGACGGTGCGCGACGTGACGAGGACGGTTACTACTGGATCACCGGGCGTGTGGACGACGTACTCAATGTGTCCGGCCACCGCATGGGCACCGCCGAGATCGAAAGCGCCATGGTCGCCCACCCGAAAGTCGCGGAAGCGGCGGTGGTGGGTGTGCCGCATGACATCAAGGGGCAGGGCATTTATGTCTATGTCACCTTGATCGGCGGCGAAGAGCCCAGCGAGCAGCTGCGCCTGGAGTTGAAGAACTGGGTGCGTAAAGAGATCGGCCCGATTGCTTCGCCGGACGTGATCCAGTGGGCGCCGGGCTTGCCGAAGACGCGTTCGGGGAAAATCATGCGACGGATTCTGCGCAAGATTGCCACGGCCGAGTATGACGGGTTGGGGGATATCTCCACCCTGGCCGATCCGGGGGTGGTTGCGCAGTTGATTGAGACGCACAAGACCATGAACGTCGCGTAAGGCGGAGTAGGTGGGACAGAGCCCCATTCGGTACAGACCGGGTGGGGCTTTTTTACGGGATTTTGCAAACCATGAAGACCCCTTGTGGGAGGGGGCTTGAACTGGTCAAGTAATCTTGGACACTGATTAAGGTTCACGCCGCCAACCTTTCCTTCACGACCGGCGACCGGTAGTCGTTGTAGCTATGAGGCCTGCTGATGTTGTAGCGCGAGACATAGCGCTGCACGTCTGCTCGGGCCTCATGTTCCAGTTTGTAGCCCGTTTCAGGCACCCACTCTGATTTCAAGCTGCCAAAGAAACGCTCCATCGGGGCGTTGTCCCAGCATTCGCCTTTACGGCTCATACTCTGCCTAAACCCCTGTTTCAGCAGCTCGTTTCGGAATTTATGACTGGTGTACTGACAACCTTGGTCAGAATGAAACAACACATCCTGGGGATGGCCGCGTAGCTCAACCGCCATGCGTAGCGCTTCGCAGGTCAGGTTGGCATCAGAAATCATCGAGAACGACCAGCCCACGATCCTGCGAGCGTACAAATCCAGAACGGCGGCGAAGTACATCCACCGCTTGCCGACCTTGATATATGTCACGTCGCCACACCACACCTGATTAACCGCCGTCACATCAAATTTTCGCTTGAGCACGTGCGGCGCCACCAAGGCCTCCACGCCCGGCGACCTGTACTTATGGCGCCTGCGCTGACGGCTGGCGATGCCAGCTTCGCGCATCAAACTGCGAGCCATATAACGCCCGATACGATGCCCTTTGGCTTGTAGCTCCTTGGACAACGTACGTGCACCGGCCGACTCTCTGGACGCCTTGTGGTGCCTGACCAGCGCGGCTTTGAGCTTATCCCTCTCAGGATTTGCTCTGCCTTGGCGCTGGCGCCAGGCGTAGAAGCTACTGCGGTTGACCCCAAACGCCTGGCAACACCTTTTAACGCCGTACTGCTCGTCCAGCTCATCGATCAACGTGAATGATCTTTGGCGTCCAAAAGCAGGAGAGCACTGGCCTTTTTTAGAATTTCGATATCCAGGTCTTTCTCTCTGAGCAGAGCTTTGAGCCTCTGGATTTCTCGTTGATCAGCAGTAATCGCCTTGGCCCCTACCGGGGTCGAGCCCAAGCGTTCTTTTTGCACTTGATCGACCCAGCGGCGCAGGGCTGTGGGGCCGATATCCAGGGTGGCACACACCTCGGTAACCGGCTGACCTTCATCCAACACCATGCTGGCAGCCTTGAGCTTGAACTCACTCGAATAAGATTTACGCATAACCAAACACCTCAGATTTGGGCGCTATCATAGCGCCCGATTGAAGTGTCCAAAATCATTAGGCCAGTTCA
>NZ_CVTV01000039.1:0-2013 GCF_900004865.1 Pseudomonas sp. 37 R 15
CTGGAAGTCGAGCAGGTGTTCAAGGTCGGGGATGACGTCGCACTGGTGGCGCCGATCTCTTCCGACACGCCCAGTCGCACAGTCGCTCAATGCAAGGCCCAGGGTGGGCTGACCCTGGTGCACCTGTTCGAGAGCACCCGCTTCGTCCCCATCGGCAACACGCCGGTGACGCTGCAAGCCATCGCCCAGGACGGCACGCCCATTGGCGCGCCGCTGCACCGCACCATCGGCCCCAGCGGCATGCTTGAAGTGCCCGAATGTACTCGCGACCAGCAGTACCGAGTCACTTTCTACCCCAATGTCTCCAAAGATCACGTCAAGGCGCTGTATGCGTCCTACCAGTCGGTGATTGCCGGGCTGGAAGCGGACCTGCGCAAGCAATGGCACGAGCGCTTCGAGCCTCAATGGGCAGACTTTGCCAAAGCCCTACCCTTCAAGCGCAGCGCGAAACAGGGCGCGGCCTTTGCAAGCGGGATTGGCCAGGCGTTTTACAACCTGTGGGACAACATCACCGAGCTGTACGACCTGTTGGCGAACCTCAAGTCCAACAGCGAGAAGCTGCTGCAGTACCTCTCCCAAGCCGAACTCGATGAACTGCTGAAACTGGGCAAGGACACACTCGCCCAGGGCTTGCTGGTGCTCAGTGATGAGCCGCTGTTGTTTATCTATTTGTCGGCGATGGTCAGCTGGATACGCCTGCTGCCGCCGCCCGAGATGTACGAACTGTTGGGTGAGATCACCGGCGAAGTCTTGATCAACCTGCTGCTGCTATGGGCTACGCGGGGGATGGGGGTGCAGCTTCGGTTGGGGGCTCAGGTGTTGAGTTCTATTAAATCCGGCCGGGCGCGGGCGTTACTGGAGTTGCTGGCCAGGCAGGTGCCTGGGCCTGGGTTGGGGCCGCATGTGGAGACGGCAAAGCCGTTGCTGCTGGGCAGTGCGGCGACGCCGGTCAAGGCGGTGCCGGTGGCGCCGTTGCAGGCTGGCGAGCATCTGGTTTCGAACCCGGTGCCGATGGTGCGCAGCAAGACGCAGCGTACGGCGTTGGTGCGCCAGGAGTCGGTGGATGATGTGCCTGCCGTGGCGTCGAATCCGAAGGGCGATGCAGCGGCTTCTGCGCATAAAACCGTTACGAACGGTTGCCCGGTGTCGATGGTCACTGGCGAGGAACTGCTGACCCTCACCGACGGTACGCTCGATGGCATCTTGCCGTTCGAGTGGACGCGCTTGTACCGCACCAGCGCGGTGGAGGTGGATTGCGGGCTGGGGTTTGGCTGGAGTCATGCGCTGGCTCAACGGCTTGCGGTTTCTGGCGATTCGGTGGTGTGGACCGACCATGAGAATCGCTCCACCACCCTGCCCTTGCCGACGGCTGCTCGTCCGGCAATTACCAACAGCCTGGCGGAAGCGGCGATTTATTTGGGCTCGGTTCCTGGCGAGTTGGTGCTGGCCCAGTCTTCTCGGTTTTATCACTTCTGCGACGGCGTGCTGACGGCGATCAGCGATGCGTATGACAACCGATTGCGCATTTTCCGGGATCGGTTGGGGCGTATTGAGCGACTGGATAACGGTGCGGGGCGTTCTTTGCTCTTGCGCTACGAGTTGGGTCGGATTGTGGCGGTGGACTACCAGATCCATCGCGCCCAAGGCCACGAACCCTTCGTGTGGGTGACCGAGCAGAACATCGTTTCCTACGCCTATGACGACGCCGGACGACTGGTGTCGGCGACCAATGCCGTCGGTGAGCGCGAGGTTTATCGGTACGACGAACAGCACGTCATTCTTGAGCGGCAATTGGCCGGTGGGGCGAGTTTCTTTTGGGCGTGGGAAAGGTCTGGTAAAGCCGCGCGCTGTGTCCGGCACTGGGCCAGTTTTGCGCAGATGGACACGCGCTATGCATGGGGCGATGACGGCAGCGTCAGCGTGCACAACGCCGATGGCAGCCAGGAAGTGTATGTCCACGATGACCGGGCGCGACTGGTGCAACGCATCGATCCGGACGGCGCCCGGCATTTC